>JAPKBL010000157.1 GCA_028823415.1 Mariniblastus sp. | reverse complement strand
ATGATCCAGTGCGCGAGCTCAACCAGGCCGCAGCTCAACCAGGCCGCAGCTCAACTAGGCCGCAGCTTGTCCATCTTTGGGGTGGGCTAGGAATTCTGCCTGTTGTTTCCAGGTCTTTGTAATGAGTGATTCACTGACGCCCAAAAGACTCGAAAACTCTACCACCGCCCCGCCGTTCCAAGCGAGGATCTGTTTGTACGTGTAGATACCGCAGTCATTTAAGCGAGCCTCGAGAATCTCTGTTATGCCTGAAATGAACTTAAGGTTATCCGGCTTTTTGGGAGGCGATGTGAAGAGCATGCCCCGCTGGGCGTGCTCCATGAGATGTCCTTGGTGTTCTGCGTCAAATTGTCGAGATAGCGATTCTCGTTGCTCCATAGCTTTGGCGAAAGAGAGTACAGCCGAATCGGATTCTGAAATGGATTTATGATTCGCAAGTCGCGCTTGAAGTTCCGCACGTTCGTACTGTAATTGATCGTTCGAGATTTTCAAACTTTCAATAGTATTGGAAAATTCAATTTCCTTTTTCCGCTGCAAATCTAATTCCGATTGCGACTGCTTGTTCACCAAGCTTAAGTCTGCAAGTTCCGCAGACAATTGGTTCTGATTGGAAACGGAATCTTTGTATTGGCTTTGTAAAGACTGATATACAGATTTGAGTTGCTTGTTTTCTGAATCTCTATTCTTTGAATGCGTTTCAAGTTGAGAGATTCTCAAGCAAGTCGACTTAAGGGTTTCAATTTTTTCGTATAGTTGAGCGGTTTGGCATTTCGAATCGATCAGCGATGCTTCCGCAGTGATCTGTTTCTTCGTCGAAACATCTAGCTGGAAAGCGAGGTCTTGAAGATGTTGATGTGAATCTTTGATCGATTCCGCCTGGCTGCAGATGCGACGCTCCATCTGTTCAATCTGGCCGGAGTGTTCTGCCTCTTTTTGATTCAAGGAGTTTTCGGTTTGCTCGTTGATTCGATTAATCGTGGATTCTTGGTTTTCAACGCGTTTGAGTAAACCTTCGTTCTCGGCTGTCGCCATTTCCAAGGCGGCGTTGATCAAGGGCGACTCGCTCGGTGCTAACGGGGTAACCGTTGATTCCGGCGACCCATTTAGAGTTTGGATGATGCGTTCTTGATCTAAGATCTTGTTCGTTTGAATTTGAGAAGCTTGCGCAGCAGACTGAGAAATTTCCGAAAGTTCATCACAAATCTTTTGGAGAACTTTGAGTTGAGAAGTCTGGCGTTTGAATCGATCGTTAAGTTGACCGTGGGTCGCGTGGGCCAGCGTCAAACTTGCATGGAGATCGGAATTGTCTTTTTGAAGTGACTGCCTCAATGTGTCTTCATTACGTCGGTCGCGATACCAAAGAAGATAACCAGTCGAAAGACCGGCGAACACAAGTATTAGATTTGTCATGTAGGGCGGCATTGCAGCTCCGTCGGACGCCGAGGTTAATCCGCTGACCGCTAGCACTCTGTTAAGATGTAACGGTTACGCTCCTTATTTCGGTCGGGTTTAAGGCCCGACTGTCTCCAGCATAATTTGGCGTTTTGATGGAAGTTTCCGGTTTGTTTTGCGAATCGCTATTTATATCGCTTTACGAATTTGTAAACCATGGAAACGGCGGTCGAGAGGGGCATCGGTGTTCTACAGCCAGAAGGGGGCTGGTAGAAGGAAAACGTGGTTCTCAAAGAGGCTCAGTGCTCCATTCCAACTCACATACCGAGTTAAGGTAAGTATGATAGCAAATGCAAAAGCGACGGGAACAGAAGCGAGGAGCATGGGGTACCTGATCCACCAAGGACGTGAACGCGGAGCATTTTTTCCGCGACGATAAGCCCATCCAAGAGCTAGGCGAGCGGGCCATGAGAAAATAATAAAAACCAGGCTTAGCGTCCAAAGCAGTTCGTTGGGGATTGTTTCAATTTTTAATAGGAACAACGGCAATGCGAGTACGAGGCTGACCGTTAACGCAAAAAGGTGGGCGATCGGCGCACGGCCAAAATTTCTCCAAACTTGATTCACTTCTGTAAATCGAATCAGTTTTCCATCGAGAGCAAAGTGTGTCTGCAGAAATAAGAGGGTTCCGAAAATTGGAATTGCAAACAACACCCCCAGAATGCCAAACAGGATTGAGAGTCCACCCTCCTCGTAGCTGGCAGAAACCAAAAGCAAGGTGGGAATGAGCAGCCAAACAAATGAGCCACCAAAGCCTTTAAGGCCCAGTAGCATGTAGTATTTCAGATTTAGGCTTAGTAAAAAATCCCAAGCATCGTCTCTGGCTGTCGTGTAGATGTTTTCAGTGCGAATACGCGAAAGAAGAATGATCGGAGGAAACCAGTTTCGGATGGGTCTTGCGTTACTGATGTCTTTTTCGATATTTGGGGCAAGCAATCCGATGGTGTACTTGAGAATTAATCGAATTGTATTGATTCCGGTTAGTCGCCTGGCCAACCAGATCGATAGTGAAACGGGCGCGATCAGTGGCCAAAAGAAATACCGAAGACGGCCACCGCAGATGAGAGCGGTAAAGATGTGGCAAACCGAAAAAATGATTAGCAGGATCAAGCAATTCTTTGCAATCATGGTTGCAGTACTACTTGAATCAATTAAGTGCGCTTCCTCCCATATGCTCGAGAGGATTCTAACGGGCAAAAATGTGAACCAGCAACCAACAATCACCCCTCCCAATTTTGACGCCTTTGAAAGTCCGATCATTGCATCGCGAAAAGTGCGCTGTCGCGCGAGTCTCCCGGAGACTTCGAATAGGTATCCAAAGCTGATGAATTGCAGGATAGGAATGCTTGCCGTAATCGCCAATAAAATGATAATGCTGGCGATCCCAAACAGTCGCGACGCGAACGTTGCCAATCCATCAAATAATCGAAAAGGCCAGCTACACGGTGGAGAGTCTACGGAATCGAGTTCGAGGTTTTCGCAAGCACCATTCGCTCGAATTAAGCGGCCGTTCGGTTCTAAAGCGGTGATATCCGTGAAATTTTGATTGAGTTGATTAGAGGGTGTCTCCACGGCAAGTTCTCGGTGCTGAGGTTGCGAGCCTTGGTTATCTAAATCGCCTGAATTGATCATTTGAAATGAACGATTTAAAGAATTTGGATTTGATATTTTCTGGAAGATATAAAACTATCCATTAGTTAGTAGAGTATAACCAATTGTTCTGGGCTAGTTGATCAAACCCCCAGTCGGATCGATTTGTTTCGAATATGGCCAAAATCTTAATGAAAAATACAGATGTGACTTTGCACGTTGAGAGAGACCGATTTGCTCGTTGCACTGCTTCAATTTTAAAACGTTTTGATAAATCCAATTAGGGATCGCGAATGCGTTCATTGACGATCACGAAAGATCTGTTTTTTTTGGGTTTGGTGTTTGGCGGAATCGCCACGCTGACTTTTGGGTTGATGCGTGTGGAGACGATTGAGTCTCCGGAGTCGTTTGGAGCAAACGACTTTGCTCGGTCGGATGTTGCATTAGTAGCGACTGCGGTAGATGCTGCTTTTGAGCGTCATTGGGAGTCACGTGACTTATTACACGCGGGTAGAGTAAATAATCTTTTAGTTGCACGACGGATTTCACTCGGAATCGCAGGCACGATTCCGTCGTTAGCAGAAATACGTCAGTTGGAATCTCAGTCCGACGAGGATCAAATTGACTGGTGGGTTTCTCGTTTGTTAGAGGACAGAAGGGCCAGTAACTATCTCGCGGAGCGATTAACTCGATCTTTAGTGGGCGTAGAAGATGGCCCCTTCTTGATTTTCAGGAGGCGTCGATTTGTAAGTTGGCTTTCGGATCAGTTGTTTTCGAACCGGCCTTACGATGAACTTGTTTCCGAGATAATGACTGAAGAAGGGCTTTGGACCGATACCCCGGCGGTCAATTTTTATACGCGAACAATTCAGCAGGGAGAGGGGAACAATAAACCCGATCCCGTACTGCTGGCCGGTCGGACATCCCGAGCCTTCCTTGGAATGCGGATTGATTGTTTGCAATGCCATGATGATTTTTTAGATTCGGTTGAGCTGGGAGGTGCGGACGATTTACGGAGTGGAACTCAAATGGACTTTCATTCTCTCGCAGCATTTTTTAGTGATGTGGAAAGTTCGTTACTTGGCATTCGAGATGTGGAGGAACACCTGCCCTATCAATACCAATTACTTGACGATGACGAAGCCTCCGTCGTTATTCCGGCCGTTCCCTTTCATGCGGAGTTAGATGGGCATGAGGCTAATCAGAGGAGGAGACTTGCCAATTGGGTGACTCATAAGGATAACCGGCCTTTCGCTCGCGCTGCCGTAAACCGAATTTGGGCGATTATGTTCGGACGCGGGCTGATTAATCCGATCGATGAGATTCCACTTGGCGGGCCATTTCCGGAGGTTCTGGAGATTTTGACCGACGATTTTGTTGGCCATGGTTTTAATTTCCATCGACTAATTCGAGTCATTGGGACGACCAATGCGATGAGGCTAGACAGCGCCGTTGATTTCGAAGTGACTCAAAGGCATGAGGACGCAGTCGCTGTTTTTCCGATGATTCGATTGCGACCGGAGCAGGTCGCTGGTGCAATTGGGCAGTCAACCTGCCTGACAACCATCAACTCCGGTTCCCACATTATGACGCGATTGATGAAATTCGGTCAGCAAAACGAATTTGTAAATCGATTTGGTGACCCCGGGGAGGATGAGTTTCGGGATCGCGGGGAAACCGTGACGCAGCGATTGTTGATGTTGAACGGTGAAATGGTGGGCGAGCGATTGGTGAACTTTCTTAATGCACCTTCCCATCTTGCTAGATTATCACCAGATATTGATACCGCTGTAGATGTCATTTACTTGACAACGTTGACACGATACCCCAATGCGGAAGAAGAAAGAAAAGCGGCAAGCTGGCTTAATGAACAGGGCCGTGACCAGCGCGGTGAGGAAGTGATTGATCTGTATTGGTCATTAATCAATAGTGCTGAATTTAGATGGAATCATTAGTGTGGTTAATTGTCTAGCAGTCTCTAAAAGGTTTGGCCCCAAGAGACTGGTAACAATTAAGGATCGTGTTTTTCCGGCGACATAACTTATGGTGATATGATGGCGACTCCAGCTGACTTAGTTCAAAAACAACAATCTCACTTTCACCGGCGTTCTTTGCTGAAGATGGCGGGACTCAGTGGTTTCTCATGGCTGACTCCTTTGGCCACGCGTCTTGCCAGAAGTGCGGAAGCCGACCGACGAGGGAAGGCAAAGTCATTGATCGTATTGTGGCTTGAAGGTGCGCCGAGTCAGTTAGAGACATTCGACCCCCATGAAGGCACAGTGATAGCCGGAGGAAGTAAGGCTCGGAAAACTAATGTTAAGCGTATCAAACTAGGCGAAGGGCTGGAGCAAGTTGCCGAGCAAATGGATCACATTTCTCTGATCCGATCGGTAACCAGTAAAGAGGGCGATCATGAGCGGGCGATCTACAACGTTAAGACCGGATTTCGTCCTGACCCGACCTTGATTCACCCGTCGATTGGTAGTGTTATCTGTCACCAAATGAATCATGAGCGAGATCGTCAGGTTGATATCCCGAGGCATATATCTATCTTGCCAAGCAAGACTCCTGGCCGAGGAGGCTATCTTGGGGATCAGTATGACGCTTTCAAAGTGTTTGATCCAGTTCAGGCGATTCCCGATGTTGCATCACGGGTTGAGACGGAGCGGCAGTTGAGCCGACTGGAGAAATTGAAATTTGCCGACCGTCAGTTTTTAAAGAACCGACGAAACAATTTGATTGTCGGAGACTCACTGAGAAATACAAATCTTGATGCTGCGATTAAAATGATGTCCTCTGATCAGTTGAACGCTTTTGATGTCAGCCAAGTTTCGGAGTCAGAGAGATCTCAATTTGGGGATACGCCGTTTGGCCGAGGGTGTTTAGCAGCACTTCGGTTAATTGAGACTGGCGTCAGGTGTGTTGAGGTCACGTTGACCGGTTGGGATTCTCATGTCAACAACCATGAGACTCAGGCTGGTCGGATCAATATTCTCGACCCGGCCTATGCTTCCTTGATCAAGGAGCTAAAGAAGAGAGATTTGCTGGATTCGACGATGGTTGTCTGCGGAGGTGAATTTGGGAGAACACCATGGATTAATCCGCTTGGTGGTCGTGATCATTGGCCTCGTGGATTTAGTATTGCTTTGGCAGGGGGCGGGATTCAAGGCGGGCGTGTAATTGGCGAAACCGATTCCAATCCAGCTCGCGATGCCGCAGCCAAGGGATTGCTCAAAGAGCCGCATCCGATCGAAGATGTACATGCGACGGTGTTTTCTGCGATGGGAATTGAGTTTCAAAACGAGTTGGATACGCCTGTGGGGCGTCCAATGAAAATCTCCGAAGGGAAGCCTGTGAAGGCATTGCTAGACCTTTAAGTATCAGGGTTTGGAGACGTTGGTCGCGTGCTTCTAGGGGGAAATCGAAAAGAAAAAACGGCATCAAAAAAGCCGCTCTAGAAATTAGAGCGGCTTTTGGTTTTTATTAGTTATGACGCAGTGGGTGTTTACTGGAAACCGCCACCTCCACCGCCACCGCCTTGGCCTCCACCGCCTTGGCCTCCACCGCCTTGGCCTCCACCGCCGCCGCTTAGCCCTTCGGCTGTAGACGCGTCACCAAGAATGTTGAATGTGGTGACCGATGAAATTGCGTTGAAGTTAGGCGAGACACTAATCAGCACGTGAAGTCGGTCTGCCGTTGTCGCATGATTCACGGTGAAAAAGGTCCCTTCAGGGATTTGAGTGATGACCGGTTGGTAGCCAACGACTCCTCGGTTGTCGAGCTGTCCATTGAGAGGTCCAGCAAGATTCCGGTTATCAACTCCAGAGAGCAGGCCACCGAAGTAGTCACTTGCAGCACCCGATGAATAACCTTCTGACAATTCTTGAGCAAGAATATTGCGGTTGGCAATCATCTGCTTTCGCACAACGGTCTCAATTTCGTGATCTTCGAGAGACTCGGTTCGTCGACCATTGTCCAGAGCGAATAAAACAATCGCACCTTTGTCATCGATTTCAACTTGCTTCGTCATCGAAGCGGCACGAGGCGAGTTGTAATGGTTTTGGATGGAGACGGTTGCCTTGCCAGAGGTTACGGTTCCCCAAACACGTTTGATGACTAACCGATAGTCGCCCGCAAACCCTTTGGGAAGAATGTACTTCTCAGAGACAACGCCCGATGCTCCGGACTTTGGAGAGAAGCTGTCTCTCATCAAAATCCCGCCACCACGCGTTCGTTTGGCAAGTCGCGAGCAAGTGGTTCCGCCAGGTTCCACCACATAGAGGTCGAGATCAGCATCGCCGGTCCAGCTGACTTCGATATGGCAATCGCGTTCTTTGGCTTGTTGTAATGCCGTTTCAAAGGCTGCCAAAGCTTCGGTTTTCCCATTTGATCGATAGTCATTAAGGATTGCCGTAGCAGCGAATTGAGCTTGTCGGACAATCTCAGGGTGATCCGGCCACTCTTGGCTGAGGACACCCGTGGTCGCCCATTTGATTGCTTCGACATCGCCAATCATTTGAGCGGCTTGCAAGCCAATCACGAACGGTTCGGTTCGGGTCGGGTTGTTAAGTGCATAACCCTTGAGAAGGCGAATTGCTCGATTTTCCATTCCGTTGCGAGCCATGTACTGTGCCGCAATCAGAATGTCATTATCATCTTCTGACAAATCTACCGCAGACATTAGCGCCCGCTCGATTTCGGATTGAGGCCGACCGGAAATTTGCATCGCCAAGACAAGTGCTTCGTGCATCCAAGGCTGAAACTGATCGTGCTGGATTGCAGCAAGAATCATGGTTACGGCTTGGCCTGGCTTTCGTTCTTTCATTAGTTTGCGGGCGGTTGCTCGAACATCCGCTTGGTTAGCAAAGGTCTCGCTGAAGTAACTGCTCCAGGCGATTTGAGGATCATTGATATCGGCCAACACGATTGCCTGAGGCTTTCGGTCGATCGCAGCAACTTTGCTGTCCGTCTTGTCGGTTACGAGGCTAACTTGCTTCTCGTCCTGTACACAGAACATGCCTCCTCCACCGCCTCCGCCGAATCCACCGCCACCTTGGCCGCCACCACCGAATCCACCGCCACCTTGGCCGCCGCCGCCGAATCCGCCGCCGCCGCCGCCGCCGCCGAATCCGCCGCCACCTGAGGTCTTCGGAGCAACCAGATCACCGACGTTGTAAACGTTGGTTACAAACCATTTCACATCTGATGCGTCGTCGAGTGAGATGATTTTTAGAACTTCGTCTTTGACAACAAACGTTGCATTGTACTTTTCGAGCATAATTCGAAGAGCGTTTTTGAACCGAATGCCACTTAGGTTTTCGGTGATCAATTCATCTTCAGTAAGAGAGTCATCCGAAGCAGAGCTGGTTAAAACGATGTTGATTCCGTACTTGACTTCAAGTTCCTGCTCAACCTCGCTCCACGGTCTTTCGTCGTAGTCAAGGTCCGCAGTTTCATTCAAAGCATCCAGAATCCTTTCTTCTGTGTCGCTTCCTGTCAATCGAATATTCTGATACTTTTTGCGTCGGATTACTTTCTTACGCCATTCGTCTGCATCCGGCCAAATCATCATGTTCTTTGGGTCACCCGGGAATGGGATCGTTGCCTGCTCAATTGAAAACATTGACGACTGGAATGCGTATTCTTTTTGGCGACGTAGTTCGACAACCTCAGCAATGTTCTTAGCGAGGTGAGCATTGGCATTAGCGACGATTACCGCTGAATCATAAGGAGCCAGCTGGAACGCCTTCTCGGTTACGGCTAACGATTCTTTGAATTCGCCTTCGCTAAGTAGTGAGTTGTACCGGTTAATTAACTCTGATACTTCTTCTTGATTCCTTGCGATACGGTCGGCTTCCATTTTTAACTGCCCAGCAGTCGCAATGTTAATGTCCGCGAGTGCCTGGCGATCATCGAAAGCAATTTTTTCCTGTCGCGATGAAAGCAAGCTAGATTCAATAGAATGCCGGAGGGTCGATCGAGTATCCGGATAAAGATCCGTTGTCTGATCAATGATTTCCAACATGTTCTTAAGACGCTCGATCGCGATGTCCGGGTTGGTTCTTAACTCTTGCCGTGCCCGCTTTGACTCGTATTGAACTTGCTGAGTGATTTTCTGGTTGATGATCGCTACACGCTGCTCTTCGGTGAGAAGCAGATCGGTCGATCCACCTTTGGCATCTTGTAAAAGCTGACCAATTTCATCACCGCCTTCTTGGATCATTCTCAATCCGCCATCGGCAGTTTCGATTGCCATCGGAAGCGTGATTGCTCCACCGGCTGGCGTTGCAGCTGGAGTAGCAGCTGGCGTTGCAGCTGGAGTT
>JAPKBL010000156.1 GCA_028823415.1 Mariniblastus sp. | reverse complement strand
AGGCGAGGCAGAACAAGGGTCGTTTTAATATCCGGCTCATCTATCGATCCTTCTTTCCAAGGTAAGGCGTGGGATCCCAGTCGGGAATGAACTCCGAAAAATCGAGAGCGTCCTTTTCCATCATTTTGGCACCAGCGAGCGATAGCCACAGCTCATTGTTCTTTCGATAGACGCTATTGAACCGCTTCACAAAGGCGTTATCGAGAAATGGATCGGAGACCTGCCGCCGCCAATTCTTCAATCGATTGTCGAGCCTTTGCTCGATCTCTGCGTATTCGGACATCCCAAAGAGGTTGTGATGTTCATGAGGGTCGTTCTTCAGGTCGTATAGCTCGAACGCGGGAGGAACTTCGCACCGCTTCCGCAACTGCCACGCAAGTGCATCCTCGGGCATGGACTCAATCTGCTTGTTAAGGCTAAAGACCGCCTTATTTTTCTCGGAATAACGCGACCGCTTGCCGTCGCCCAAGACATGGTGAATTAATTTCCAGCGGCCATCGGTCACGGTCCGACTGGGCCAGTATTGATGCATTCCCGTTGTGTGAGCGACGAAGGCCGAATACAGGTGCTTGCGGGGCGAAGCCTCGCCTTTGAGGGACGGGAGTATCGTGTATCCCGGTAAATGCCCAGGGATTTCCAGACCCGCTGCATCCACAAACGTCGGGTAAAGATCGACAAAAGAGACCAGCGACTTCGATCGCGATCCGGGCTGGCTGATCCGACCGGGCCACCGCACGATGAACGGCACCTGCAGACCGAATTCACCCGGCGTTGACTTGCCACGCAACAGGTGTGACGGGCCATGGTCGGCAGAGAAGATGACCAGCGTGTTGTCGGCGTGTCCATGTTCCTCCAGCAATCCAAGAATTCGTCCGACATACCAATCGACCCGCTGGATCGCCCGATAATATTGCGCTACCGTCTTCAACAGCGGACCTGTTGGAACCAGTGCATCTCCCCAACCGGGCGTCGCCTTGATCAGTGAACGATCGACTTCGGGATACGGCCAACCCGTCTCACCGTCACGGATAAAATGAGGGCGATCCCAAAGGTGATGCGTATCAGGGGTTTGCGCCTGAAAATAGAACGGCTGCCCCTCTTTAAGATTCTCAAGGAAGTACTGAAAATTGTCGATGGAGAAGCTAACCAGCGGCGGGTTACTTTTGGAGTTTGGCGCTTTCTTCCCAGTCAGACCCGTCAGCCAGTTCTCGGTGTATTTTGGATGAAAATCAAACGGAACCGGCTTGCTCTTGTAGTGACTGCTTTCCACGCCATTTTTGTAAGTCAGTCCGGTGTAGTAGCCTGCGGCTTTCAAGTCCTTGATGAAAGTCGGAATGCCGTCGCGATAGTAGAAACCATGCTGCTGCACGAAACCCATGATCCCGTTCTGATGGGGATACAGCCCGCTAAACAGAGTGCCTCGCGAGGAGGCGCAAGTGGCGGCAGAAACATGTGCCCGCTCAAACACCACGCCTTCGGCCGCAAGCTTATCGAGATTCGGAGTAGCAACCGTCTGGTCGCCATACGCTGGAATCTGAACCCCCATATCCTCCATGTGTATAAAAACAATATTGGGACGTTCCATCGCAGAAACCGTCATCGAATTTGCGAGAAAAAAGATTAACAGAACGAGGTGCTTCATGACGGTAATATCGAGTTGGAATGAACGGTGTGGACTGGTCAATCGAAGAATATGCAGAACTGTTTGACACAATATTAAACCGGGCCGCGTTTCGCTTGGAAAGAGGAAATTTTCATGTTCAATTTTAGGCGAACAAGCCTGTCGAAGCATGTTGCCTATGGAATGAGCGCCAACAAAGAGTCGACTCCCTTGCACGTCGTACAAGTAAGGTTCGACAGTGGATGGCTACTTTTCAGGAGTCAGCTCAGAGAGTTTCCAAGTTTTGTCGGCATGAGTTTCTCCGTCCCCATGAACGATGCGTACTTGAACCGTTGGATCGTCGGCGGTGGTGTCGAAGTCGACGGTCGCGTAGCTAAGTGTTTTGCTATTGGCAACACCGGAGGAGATGACTTCGACCAACGGGTAGCCAACGCGGTCGCTTTCAGGGTGGGTCCAAACACGGGAGCGGTGGATATCGCCAGACATGTAGAGCACGCCACTGATCTTGTTCTCTCCAATTGCATCGAACAATCGATGACGCGCGAATGTGTAAATACGCCAGCCATCATTTTTGCTATCGGCCAAGGTGGAACCGGACGCAATAACTTTGAACTTGGCTTTGGAGTTTTTAAGGCCATCGATCAGCCAAGCGAACTGGGCATCGCCGAGCATACGTTTTTTGTCGTCGTCCGGGGCATCGTCGGGCGAGCGGTGATAGCGACCGTCGAGCATAAAGACGTCGACTTCACCCCAAGAGAACTTGAAGAACGCGCCTGGGGTCGCGGCAGTTCCCGAGCCGGGATTGCCCCAGATTTGATTCCATCCGACAAGCGAATTCTCCTTCCCTGTAGCCGTACCGTCGGAGTTATTGGGGCCATAGTCGTGGTCGTCCCACATCGCGTAGTTGGACGTAGACCGCAATACCTTGGAAAATTCAGGAACCGCGCGATACCGAAGATGATGCTTCCATTGGGTGGTCGGATTGGTCGTATCGCTGTAATGGGTATCGCCCAACGTTACATGTAGATTCGGTTTTTCGCCAAGCAACAACTCCCACGACTTTTGCGGTTGGCCAAATTTCATACACGATGTGACTGCCATGCGAAACTTGCTGCCCTCGCCCGCGGGAGGTGCGGTTTGGAAGGAACCACAGTGCGCCGCGTCCGACTTACCATCGACCTTCACCTGATAGTCATAATTTGTGAGCGGTTTCAGTTTTTGCAGTGTGACTTTGTAGGGGACGCCGGCAAGGTCTCCGGCTGGATCTGATACGGCAGCGAAAATTGCGGTGGTCTCTTGGTTTGATCCGGACTCTTCCTCAAGAATTAGTTCCAGTTTGGAATCTTTCGGGGCGTACATCCAAACAATCGCACTGGAGTCCGTCGTATGCCCAACCATTGGCCCGGAGATCGCTGGTGCATCTTGTCCAAAGGCATTAGTGGTAATAATTGCCAATGCAACGATCGTCGTCCAAGCACAGCGAGTAAGGTTCATGGTGTAGACTCCGGGAGAAAATTGCAGGGGCGAGCGAGGCGTAATCACGCGCAAGCAGAACTTCGCGCAAGCTTAACAGAGAGGAGTGCAGGGGTCAAAAAAGGTGGTACTTTCTTATCAACTCGTTTTATTGGTTTGCCATTCCAAAATTGAAGTTTTCCTTCGCCATCGAGTTTAAATGCATGTAATCTCTGTTTCATTGATCACCTAAAACCTTGGTTCAATGGAATTGAGCATTGTCCTTTCCCCGCTAAGACCCCTGATGCTACTTTCTGGCCAATCAAAAATCCCGCCCGTCCGAATGGGGCATCTCCGAACAAACCTTCAACCGAACGAGTATCCCGGCACAAATTCGGTGGCGAAAACCGTCGTACAAGTATTTGACAGCGACCTAAATTGCGTCCAAAATGTTATGCTTTGATGATTAATATCCCTATCCGTTGCGTGATTCGGCCCAGATTGACAACATGGGCATCCCACAGAATTGAGTAATTCGCATAGTCCCGCATGTTGTCCGTCAGTGCGTCAAGTTTTGGCAGTTTTTTTTTCATCTATTGAGAAACATTAGTTCCAGGAAAAATAGCGTTACCCAGCCATTGATCGTCACTTTTACTTAACTCACGTGTCTTCGGTGGACTGACAAAACGATTGTCATGAATGCAATTCTAAAATGTACTCACTGTGGCGCGGCACTCGCCGAAGGCGAGTCGGACGCCGTTTGTCCGGTTTGTCTTTTGACTCTCGGGTTGTCAGCGAGCGGCAATGTTACCTCGGCTGAAACGATTGAATCTGTCGGTCGTTACCAACTGCTGGAAAAAATCGGGCAGGGCGGAATGGGACAGGTTTACAGAGCCCGTGATTCACAACTGGGTAGAATAGTCGCAATCAAGTTCTTGACGATGCAAATGGCCGAGTCAGCTGAGAATCTACAGCGGTTCCAGCGCGAAGCTTCCACGCTTTCCCATCTCAGTCATCAGAACATCTGCATTGTTTACGACGTGGGAAAATCGAATCGTGGACCCTATATCGTGATGGAATATGTTAAGGGGCAGTCTCTGAGTGCGATCCTCGACACCGATGGACTACCCATCGACCAAGCCCTCGACATCATGCTACAGATTTGTGCAGGAATCGAAGTGATTCATGAGAAGGGAATCATCCACCGGGATATTAAACCATCGAATGTCATGTTGACCGACAAGAAAGTGGTCAAGCTGGTCGACTTTGGATTGGCCAAATGGAATTCGAACTCCCAAACCGATTGGAGCCAGCAGGAGAATGCAAGCCAAACCCGGCCCGATTTCGTAAAAACAATACCCGGGCAAGTAGTAGGCACACCCAGTTACATGTCTCCAGAACAGGCTGCCGGAACAGCCGTCGATGTGCGGAGTGATATTTTTTCCATGGGCGCCTTGTTTTACGGAATGCTGGCAGGTGAACCACCCTTCATGGCCGAGACTCCCATGTTGGCCATGCACTCGATCATCAGCCGCAAATACCGACCGATTCGCGAAGTCAATCCAGACATCCCAGCATCGCTGCAAACGATTGTAGATCGCATGTTGGGAGAGCTGGAACAGAGGTTTCAGAGTATTGAGGAAATCGTTCCTCGGTTAAAACAAGAGCAAGCTGCGCTAAGGTTGGGAACCACAACACCAACCGGTTTCCGTCGGTTCAGGACCCCATCGACAAGCGTGACACAGCCCCAGCGATCAAGTTCTGATCGCTCGGGCCGAGGCACGGTTTCCGCCAGCCAGGCTCAAAAAAAATCCAAACTCGTCTGGATCTTCGTTCCGATTCTGATGCTGTTGGTTGCCGCCTGGATCATCAGCGACAATTTTTCGGGTCCCGCCGATTCTGAAAATGCAGGATCGGCGGGACAGCCCCCGTCACCGGTTGAACCCACTTTCGGTTCATCTCTCGGTAAAACTACCGACTCCCTATCGGAAATAATCGATCCGATCGAACATCATATGGTCCTGGGCGTGGTTGTTGATCCCGGCCCCTTTGTGGACCAGCGAAATCCGGAGGGTCAGGACGGCATCATTGCTGATTTCCATCGCACACTACAAAAAGAACTAGTGGGAGCACTGAAGGAATCGGGATTTCCAGTTGCGCCGCTGACGAATGTGGAATGGAACGGCGTCCAGGAATCGATCGCAACCGAAAAAGGAGGTTTTGATTACGGTTTGTCGGTCGGTAGTTTACTGGCCCAGAAAAATGCCAACCTGTTTCTGAGCCTTTCGGGATATCGCGATACGGAAAAACAAACCTATCATTTTCAGCTTCAGTTTTTCAATTTGGCAGGGTGCGCCTTTCTGGCTAAGTCGCTGGAATACCCGATCGCGTCTGTCGGAGAGAACACCGCATCCAATGCCCATTCACTGTTCCAGCAATGGTTGGCCGAAACGTTTGAAGAGCAGCGGGATGAATCGACGGGAGCCTCCCTCTCTGGAAACGGGGAATTCCCGCCGATCAAGGGAATGGTCGTCTTGCCCGCCTTCGAAGAAGGGGAGTCACCCCCATCGGCGTTTGAGTTTGTGCCCAGACAACAGAGGATTAGGTTGCAACAACAAATCGCCGAACAACTGCGGAAGCAGTTGTTTCAGCTCAAACCTGCCTCCAAGATCAAGATCATGACACCGAGTCGGGAGGAGTGGCGAAACGCCCGTGACATGGATGGTGTTGATACCTGGGAAGATTTGTTGGGACCGTTTGAAGCGAACTCTGTGTTGAGCATCCGTGGGAAATACGACGAGAGACTCATGACCTACGGCGTCAAGCTGGAGCTGAACCAAATGGGCACCATTCATCTCCAAGGGCAACATCGGTTTGCTTTCACCGAAGATTTCTTCCGGGATAATTTTGACGAGGTGGCCCGCCAACTGTTGGCAGCGCCCATCCTGCTGGCCGGGGAGACCTCTGAGGCACCGGCCGATGGAAATTGAAAAAAGGGGATGAACTGAGTCATCCCCTCGGTAAATACCCTGCACGCACTTGTCGTGCAGCTCATCTCGCTCTTCGTCGAAATACCATTCTCCCCCTGCGACCCTCTTCAAGTCAGGCCAGCGGGCAAGCTCGGTTATGATTCCTGTGACCTGTCAATGATTAAAAGTTTTCCCAATCACCCCGCCAGGACCCGTTCCTATGCCAATCGCCGGTTAGTCCTCGTTGTCGCTTATGCCTTCCAACCTTAGTTGGCAACAGGCAGCAGCGATATCCGCGAGAACTCCTCCGGCACCCGGGATGACGTGAAAAAATTGACAACCGGCAAACAAAACTTCGTAGTGATCGTCGGAGGACTGCTGGATCTTGTCGTCGTCGCCCGCATTTGTAAATTCATCTGCCGGTGTTCCGACAGCGATTCCGCCCAACTGAGGTGCTGACATGGCTTCCCCCTTGATGTCCCCCAATTTCATGAATTCCCCCTTGATGTCCCCCAATTTCATGGCTTCCCCCTTGATGTCCCCCAATTTCATGTATTCATCACCAGGTGTTCCCACCTCGATTCCAGCCTGCCGACACAGAATGTACAAGAATGTTCCATTTGCACATGCCTCCTGAAGACCGTCGCCCAAGCTCATTGATTTCCGGGCTGGTTCCAGTCGGCTTTCTGTTTGTGCCTGCCCTTGGTCGAGCATGGCAAATGAGGAGATCGTAAAAATTGTGAATAGGGTCATGAAAGAGTTGCGGTTCATAATCAAGTCCTTAATTTGTGAGATGGCGGGGGCCAATCAAGCGGGCCCCGGTTGGATGGGAATCGACGTCTTCGATTCCCTGACAACGGGTACTAAACAGGAAATGGACCAGCGCAACACGATTTCCTGAAAATTTCTTTTAAGGCTCCAATAGATCGTTAAATCCAACGATTTCCGCATCCAACCGGCGCGGTTCAGACCTGGAAGGCGAGGAACAACTCATGAATTTCCTCGTCCACATCCTGCTCACTGGCCACGGTTTGAGCAATCTCCTGCCGCAACAGGAACCGAAACCGGTCTCTCAGGCGTGAGGTGGCCATGCGGGCCGCCGAGGCAGTCATCTCCAGCTGGTCTGCCACGGATTGGTAGTTCTGTCCTTTTTCCCGAGCAATGAACGGCTTGAGTTGTTGAAACTGGGCCAGCTTGTCCTGTTCCCGGTATTCCTCTTCCAATTGTTTCATCACCAACTGCAAAACGGTGCGGGCCCATTGCCGCTGGAATTCCTGCTCGGCCGTCAGGGAATCAGCCGGTTCCATTTTTCGCTCGCCTTCCTCCCGCTGGTCCAAGGAAATGACCGGCTGTCCACCCCCTCGTTTCTGGGCCTGGAAATAAACAAACTGTTGGCTCAGGAACCGTTTGAAAGAAACGATCAGGAAAGAACGAAACTTACCGCGCTCGGCATCGGCAACCTTGAGCGAGTCCTTTTCGATCAAGCTGGCAATGAAGGCCTGGACCGAGTCACTCGCGGTTGCTTCATCACGCGATCGTCGTCGGGCATATTCAAACAGCGGTTGCCAGTATTTTTCACAAAGCTGACCCAATGCTTGTTGAGCTTCTGCAGATCCCTGATCTGCAGCGGCTACAACCAATGTCCATTGTGTTGTCTCAAAATGAAGCATCGACGTTTCTCGTCAGGACCGTGTCGCCGAATCTTTTTTCGACTTGGCACCCTGTATCGTTTCAATTTTCTGATGGTTGCCGATCAGGATCAACCCGTGGACCATTTTATCGATCCAACGGCCGAAAACAGTTTTGCAGGATGATCTTCTGCTCGGCCAGGAAAGTCGATAAACCGGTAACCCAGCCGAGAGTCAAAGTAATTAAATTCTTTCTGTTTGTCAACGAATTACAAAAATCCGGCACGGAGAGTTGGATCTTTATTTTACGCGGTGGGCGCGGATGTCTTGAAGAACGCGTCTTGTGCACCGCATCCGAGAAAGAGGCAAGGGAACCCAGAAACAACATGCTCCAGAGTTTTTTCTGTTTTGTTAACGGTGAAGTTCATAGGATAGACGAGCGTTCGCCTAAGCTTATATAAAGAGAAAGCAATTTTATGATATTCCAAGCTACCGTCGGGTAAAATGGAGCCGTTCGTTCGGTAGAATATTTAGGGGCTGAAACGGTACGGAAGTTGGCAAACACCGGCGACCGCGTTGGGACGGGTGGTCGCCACTAAGAAAAAATCTGGTAGTCGGGAGAACTCGTGAGAGACGAGACCACATTTTTAATTCCAGTGGTGATCCTGTTTACAGCGATCCTTCCGCTGCGAGCTGACGACCTGAAGAACTCAGGTTTTGAGGAAAAAGGCGGATGGCAAATCATCACACAGGGCAACAATCTTCAGCCTGCGTTTGCCAAAGACGTATCCCAAACTGGTAAAAAAAGCTTTGCGGTTTCACTTGCTTGGAACTCCCCGACCAAGAAGGAAGATTTCGCAGGGAATGGGGCAGTTGCCCGATCGCCCCATACGTCGAAACCTGCAAGACTTCGATATTCGTGTGGTCAATGCGCAAGTGCGGGGCCGGCATACCAAAAAGACCATCCAGTTTGACGTTGCAGAGGGTGAGGTTATACATGCCTTTCTATACGCACCGCTCGACATGAAACCAGGCGAAAAACGCCCCGGCATTGTCGGCATGCACCCGACCGGCGCTGCGGGCAAGGGTTGTTTTAAAAGTTGGCCGCTGTGTAATTTCCCGATTGAACTAGCCATGCTGGGTTACGTGGTCAACGTGCCGGATTACCCCGGTTTTGGTGATTCAAGACCCTACAATTTTGAATCAGACCGATACGACTCGGGGACGATCAAAGGCGTTTTCAACCACATGACCTGCGTCGATTTGTTACAGGCGCATCCTGATGTTGATCCCAATAAGATCGGGGCCATTGGCCATTCATTGGGCGGACATAGTGCAATGTTCCTGGCGGCCTTTGACGATCGGGGCAAGATCGCGGTTTCCAGTTATGGTTGGACGCCATTCGAGTATTACGAAACAAAACCAGGCCGTCTCAAAACGTGGGCACTGCCAACGTATATGCCGCCGCTGGAGACGCTCTATAAATCGGATCACAGACAGTTTCCATTTGATTTTCATGAAGTGGCAGCAGCCATCGCACCGCGAGTGTTCTTTTCCAGTTCACCAACTAGCGACGGTGTCTTTCCCGGATGGGGACCTAAAGCTGCCGCACCTTCTATCAAAGCTATCTTTAAAGCGCGTGGCGCAGAGAAGGCTTTTCAATTCCATCAGCCACTCGCCCAACATCGTTTTCCGAGGGACGCGCGGCAAGCGGCGTATCGGTCCATGAACGTTACATTCGACTATCACTT
>JAPKBL010000243.1 GCA_028823415.1 Mariniblastus sp. | reverse complement strand
TAATTTTCGTGGCGTTTACTGAAATGGATTTATAGTCGAGGAAACAGTCTGGTTGAACGGTTGTTTGGCTGTAAACGGATGAGTTGTTGACACCGCATCGAGCATCAAACGGATTCAATGCCTATGGTTTGGGGTTGATTTTTGGATGGTTAGGCGGGTGAGCCAATCGAAAAATTAGAGGACGCTTTCGATTAGTTCACGAATCTCCCGGGATTTATATTCGGTCTGGGTCGGGATTCGCAACAGCGGAAGTTGGGCAGATTTGAATGCCAAGTTAACGAATTTATCCCTTTCGATTCGATCAGGCCTTTGATGGGAAACGTCATCGAGTTCAAGACAGACGAGCGGTTTGAGAGACCCAGGATCGCAAAGTACAAAATCAATGTGTTTGGCGAGAATTTTGTTGAGCCATTTACGACGGTGTTTGTTTCCTTTTTCGACCCTCAATAAGTCAGCAATTCTTACCATTGCAAAGATTTGAAAATCGTCTTGAACTGCTTTAGAAAGTGATTTGTAAAACTTCAATTCACTTTTCGTGACGAGCTGCCCGCGGGCGAGGTAGGGCAGGTTTCGCGGTAATGCCCAAATTTGCATTAAGAGAATCACGGCCACTAGAATCGCCAGGCCCAGCCAGAACGGCCACCAGTTGATGAGGCTTTCTATTGCTGCTTCCATTGAAAGGGCTCTCCGGTATTTCGGTCTAACGTTATCGAATCTTTTGTGTGTAAATTTAGAAGCAGTGGTGGAGGATATTTCCCAAGGACACCAATTAGGATTGTCGGCTCTCTTTTTACACAGCAAAAACTCGTCAAATTCGACGGGGGTTAACTCTATCTCAGGATGGCAAATCGACGTAAGATAACCAAAGATTAACGAATCCTGTTTATTTTCTTAATCCGGATTTGCGTTTTCGTTGACAAAAATGTGACATTCTTTCTTGGTAGCCCAAGTCGTGTCCGCTTAAACCACTTGTTTTTACCGAATTCTATGGAATCTGTAAGTCTTAAACCTCTGAAACTTGGATCCGTTGAGATTGGTTTTCCAATCGTTCAGGCCGCCCTCTCCGGATACAGTGATTGGCCAATGCGGGTGATCGCTCGACGCCTCGGAGCTCCGTATTCGATTTGCGAAGTCATGCTGGATGAATTTCTGGTGAATCTCAAGGAGCGAAAGCGAACGAGCCATTTTTTGCATATCTCGGCTGAAGAGCATCCAGTAGGTGGCCAGTTGATGGGCGCTGAACCAGAACAATTTGCGTTGGGAGCGATGAAATTGGTCGAGGCTGGTTTCGATGTCATCGACATTAATTTCGGTTGCCCGGTTAAAAAAGTCCTTGGCCGGTGTCGAGGTGGATTTCATTTAAGCCAGCCAAAAATTGCGTTAGAGATTATTAAACAGACCCGCGACAATGTTCCTGCTGAGATACCCGTTACCGTAAAGATGCGTCGGGGTATTGATGACTCACCTGAAAGCCGCGACCACTTTTTTGAGATTCTCGACGGTGCATTTGAGATGGGGGTCGCGGCGATTACCGTACACGGGAGGACCGTAACCCAGCGTTATGTTGGTCCGAGTAAATGGCAATTCCTCAAGGAGTTGAAACAACACGCCGGCGACAAAGTTATTCTGGGAAGTGGCGATTTGTTTACCGCCCAGGATTGTCTGGACATGATTGAGCAAACGGGGGTCGACGGTGTGACGGTGGCGCGCGGTGCGATTGGTAACCCTTGGATTTTTCAGCAAGCACGCGCACTGGCCGCCGGCAGTCCACTGCCTGACCCGCCTTCGCTTCGAGAGCAGAGGGAAGTAATGTCTGAACACTATCAGTTAGCTGAGTCGTTATATGGGGAGAGTCGTGTAGGGCAACTGATGAGGAAATTCGGAATCAAGTATTCCATTCTTCATCCAGAGCATGATTCGGTTCGGTCAGCGTTTGTGAAAATTCGTTCTCGCAAAGACTGGGAATCGGTGCTTGCTCAATACTATGATTCGGATCTTCCCGGATGCCATCCGGATGGGCGAATGCACAAAGCTCAGGGTAGCTGCGCGTAAGAGTCGCCGGATGCACCGACCCGACGGCGTTGGTGTCTCGTGAAGGCGATGTTGAATTTCGGCACTGGCATTTTGTTGGCTGCGATCCACCGCTGCTCAAGGCGTTCAATGCTTCATCCTAGTTAGACCATCATCCTAGTTAGACCATCAGGCTAGTTAGACCATCAGGCTAG
>JAPKBL010000155.1 GCA_028823415.1 Mariniblastus sp. | reverse complement strand
GATGTTTTGAAGATGTTTTGCTCCGTTGAATTATTTCGAGCTATCTGGAATTTAATTAGCTAAAAATCAGAAGCCCATCTTCGGGATTAATATCATTCGGCCGGAGCAGCGGTTCGCGTTGCCAGTTCACGGTCGATCATAAATAAACCATTAGCGTTTTCGCCAACGAGGCGTAATTGATCAATCACATTTTGTGCGTTGGATTCTTCTTCGACTTGCTCCCGAACGAACCACTCCAGAAAGCCATCTGTCGCGTGATCAGATTCGCCGCGGGCGAGATCTTTTAACCGGGAAATGCATGCCGTGATGTGCCGTTCGTGCTTCAACGATTTTTCAAACAGGCTTAACGGCGTTTCCTCAGCTAATTCCGGTTTGCCGATGGGCAGCAAATCGACCGAACCGTTTCTCTCCAAAATGTAATTAAAGAATCGATCTGCGTGTCCGAGTTCTTCCTGATATTGCATTTTGAACCAGTTGCTGAAACCTGGCAGTCCGATCCGATCCGCTGCGGCTGACATACCGAGGTATACGTAGGCTGAGCAAAGCTCTTCATTGATTTGTTGATTGAGTGCCTGTTGCATTTTGTCGCTGAGCATTCGGTTCTCCAGGGGGGATGCTCTGGGCATCAATGGAATTTATTAGAAGCTGATGATTATCACCAATTGTCTTTTGAGTTCAACACGAGGTGGGGTTAACTCGATTTTCCAACCATTTATTTGGTAATGGACGTCGTGGGACTTAAATTCAGTCATTTAGGGTGGGGCATCTTTAGAGTCGGTCGGTTCGTTTTGTCGTTCCGATAGATTCGGAGTGGGGATTTTGTTCTCCATGCGTCGTTTGAAAAACGGATACAAAAATTGATTCCAATAATGCCGGGGTACAGGGTTTCCTTCGATTCCATAGCCCTGAGGCCATTTGTTTTTAGGGAAATAGTAGGTGCCGAAAATCATATCAAGCACGGGAAAGTGAACCGCATAGTTTTTATTGATTGCTTCTTTTTCGATGCCGTGGTGCCAGTGATGGAAACGAGGCGTGGCAATGATATATTCGAGCCAATAAAATCGGATCCCGATATTGGAGTGGATAAATACCGAAGAGAGGTAGACCAGCAAAATGTATCCATAAAGCGCCGGTTCAGCATATCCGATGAGGTACATCGGCAGGGTTGTAAAGCTCCGCAATAGAATGACTTCGAGGATGTGCATTCTCGAGCCCGCCATCCAGTCCATTGCCTGTGCTGAGTGATGCACTGCATGGAAATTCCAAAGGAGCGAAAATTGGTGGAAACAACGATGGAACCAGTATTGAGCCAAGTCTGTAAAAAACATGATCTCCAGTATTTGGAGTCCAATGTTTTGGCTGGCGATTGCCTCCCGAAGCCCACTGGCCCACGGGGTATTCGCCAGTAATGTGAGCGCAGGTGCGAGTGAAAGAAGCGTTAAGAACTGAATGAACAGTTTACTGATGAAGAAGTATAGAAGATCTTCACGCCATTCGTATCTTAATATCCGTTGCTCAACCTTTTTGAAAATTCGTTCGAGCGGAATAAACAGTGCACCAAGCATGATTAGATTTAAGAAAAAGAAGTCGAGTCCCAGCGAGACGTCTCCCTTGATGTCTTGAGTAGCTTCGGCGGAAGCCCCTCCCAAGAGAGTTGCCGTTAGCGCGAAGCCGAGTGTGGTGAATCCTAAAGTCTTGTTCTTCCGGAGTGCTAAATTGGTGATGCCGAGCAGATAAGCAAGCGCTAAAACGGTAAACAATAGAGGTCTAATCCAGAATAAATTTTCTCTATAAAATCCGTAACGGATCTCCTGAATGGTGAGAAGGTTCGGATATAGAAAGCAGATTACCGCCGTGAATCCCATCACCGACAGTAGGAGTCCCAGCGTTCCACTAATCCATCCAGATCCAAATTTGCGATCTGTTGAATCAAGTTCGCTAGATAAAGATTTCACAATGAACACTTTCGATTAGACGGGTGATTTCTGAGCAGTCTGGTTTGAGGGGTTGGGAGGTGTGAATAATATAGCGTTTAATAGATATTATTTGCTACGACTTTTTCCTCTGCTGATTAGATCTGCCGTCTTAAAATTATCGCTCGAAAGGTCCAGCTATAACCGTGGCTAGTGATTGTTTTGTTCGATGAGCAGTGGATTATCGGTTAGCCAGTGGTCAAATTTTTCAAGTGCGGTCGCGAATGTGGCTCGTCCGAATCCGATTCGCAAGTGGTGATCGTCACTACCTAGCATCACGGCAGACTGGATTAACACGCCTGCTTCTGTAGCGACCCGTTCGGTAATTTGGTTTACCGAGTCGACATGGAATTTCACTAACGCGGTGGAGCCGGCCAAAGGACGACGCCAGGTGAAATGGTCGGGCCAGCGATCAAAGAATTGATCTGCAATTTGCAGATTCGTATTGATTTGAGTAAGGCTTCGTTCCCGTAATTCGTTCCAGACTTTGAGGGCGGCGGTTGCCAAGAACTCGGAGGGGCCTGGTGAACAAATACTGGTATAAAATTTCCAGTTAATGTACTCTTGGATGAGTTGCTCGTTGGGGACGATAAGCCAGCCGGTTCGTAATCCGGGCAGACCATAGGTTTTTGAAAGCCCTGAAAGCACAATTGATTTGGATGAAAGGTCGGCCATGGATGGAATTTTGGGCGTTCCCTTATGGATGAGTCCGAAATACATTTCGTCTGAGAAAAGCCAAACGTCATTTTGTTCAGCAATCGCGATAATTTTCTGCTGCATCTGCGGACTCGGGACGTAGCCCGTGGGGTTGTGCGGGAAATTGACGACGATCATCTTCGTCTTGGGAGATAATAGCTGAGCCAGTTCCTCGATTCGCAATTCCCATCCATTATCGTTGGAGTGGAAGTTCCATTTTTTTACGTTTTCGTCCCCAACGACATGCTCGAACATATTGATCAATGCATCGTAGGCTGGCGAGAGCACGATCACCTCATCTCCGGGTTCCAATAACGCTCGCGCGGTGAGGTAGATCCCTTCCACCGGAGTAGCTAAAACGACGACGTTTTCCGGCGAGCACGATTGATATGTATTCGCAATATTTTGTCTCAGTTCCGGGTTGCCTTGTGATTCGGTATAGCCGAGAGTCAGCTGAGCAAAGTCGGTGATCGATACATTCGCTAATTCAAGCAGTGCCTCGATCGACATGGTTTCGCAATCGGAGTTGCAAAGTTGATAGGGAGTATTGAATTCGTATCGAGCGAAAAAATGTTCGGTCTCAAAGCGGGCGATCTTCATACAACTCGTCTTTAGGATTTAGTAAGTTTGGGTAAGCCAAGATTTTGCTTAGGTAGCACGGCAAGTCGAGGTTGCCGGATCTAAGTCTTCTTTTTTATGTGTGTGGAAAAAATTTAGTAAATTATCGTTCTAGCGTTTATCGGTTGCTTTCCCGTTTTCGTGTTGTATTTCCGTAATCTCGAAAAGATGGCTGGGGAAGAGAAATGCGGCGGTATAATTAAACTTCATTGATTCACGGTTTACCAATGCAACGCCTATTGATTTGTCGATATGTTCTAAGGGTTACAGCGTCGAAGTTGTGCTTAGCTGGCAAGAAAGCTGGAATTTTTCCGAAAACCAGACTGGACAGCGACTCTGGGTCGTAATGAAGAGCAAGACTATCTTTGGGCGGGGGTTTGTTTTAAAGGAGGCACATTAGGTGGCTCTTTTTGCGTGGGCGAACAGAAAATCAGCCAGCGATGTGAGACGATTGCAACGTGCTTAATCTCCGCCGGAGGCGTCGAATTCAAATAAAGACTGGAATTGAGATCGAGAATGAGCAGATCTGAAGATTTAAATTCTGAAGATTATTTAAAGCTGCTTAGCACTTTTGCGCTTGATCTCCTTCAAAAATCTTCACTCGACGAGATTTTTTGGCTCATTGCCGATCGCGCTATCGCGGGGATTGGATTCGATGATTGTGTGATCTATTTGATCGACCGGGTTACCGGCGAATTGGTTCAAGCGGCAGCCTACGGTCCCAAGAGCCCAGAGGGTCGCGTGATTGTTGATCCGATTACGATCCCCCTCGGAGAGGGGATTGTCGGTTCGGTAGCTTCAAATTTGAAGCCCGAGCGCATTCGGGATACTCGTCTCGATTCAAGGTACATTCTTGACGATGAATTTCGGCTTTCCGAATTAGCCGTTCCTATTATGCTGCATGGCGAGTGCATTGGAGTCATTGATTCAGAAAATGCGAATGTTGATTTCTACAACGAGAAGCATGAAGAAATTCTTGTGACAATCGCCTCGATGGCGGCCACAAAAATTTCAGATGCGATGCGCGAGGAAGAACTGCATTCGACCGTTCGTCAATTAAAAATTGTTCAAGACATGCTGGCGGCTCAGGCGGACGAGTTGATGAACGCCAAAGAAATGGCGGATTCCTCGAATCGCACCAAGAGTGCATTTTTGGCAACGATGAGTCACGAGATCCGAACACCACTCAATGCGATCATTGGCATGTCGGATTTAATGCGAGACACTCCATTGGATCCTGAGCAATTT
The DNA here is from genome assembly GCA_028823415.1 of Mariniblastus sp. Taxonomy (GTDB): domain Bacteria; phylum Planctomycetota; class Planctomycetia; order Pirellulales; family Pirellulaceae; genus Mariniblastus. The sequence goes on along the minus strand of JAPKBL010000155.1, from coordinate 4,929 downwards.
GAGTTTGCGAATATCATCTGGGATTCAAGTAATCATTTACTCAATTTGATTACAGACATTCTTGATTTTTCAAAAATTGAAGCAAACGAATTGAGAATCTCAGAGGGCACGCTTGATTTGAAGCAATTAGTTGAAGCGTCTGTTCGAGTATGTACATCTGCCAATCCCAAGAATAAGATTCCGGTCGTTACGAAATACGATCCGTCTGCGCCGGAGTGTATTCTTGGAGACGAACCGAGGGTGAGGCAGGTCTTGGTCAATTTGATTGGCAATGCTTTAAAGTTTACGCCGGAAGGCCAAATCACAGTTAGCGTTAAAGCCCATTCGGAGAGTTTATTATTTTCGATTTCCGATACGGGAGTTGGAATCCCTCCCTCAGATATTGAAAAAATCTTCAGTCCGTTCCAGCAAGTGGATTCCTCAAACTCCCGCGAGTACGAAGGAACCGGTCTTGGCTTGAGTATCGCCAGGCGATTGAGTCGTTTGATGTCGGGTGATTTGACGGTAAGCAGTGCTGTTGGCGTCGGGACTGAATTTGTTTTGTCGCTTCCTCTAAGAGTCGTCCCGCGTCAGCGGTCAAAACCGAGTGGTCGGTCGGAAATTGAGACAAACAAAAAACTGAAGATCTTGATTGTCGAAGATAATCCCGTGAACCGATTGCTGGCCGTCAAAATTCTAAGCCAAGTTGGATTTACGGCCGATGTTGCCGTCGATGGTTTGGAGGCCGTCGAATTTGTAAGTCGATCGCCTTATGATTTGATATTCATGGATCTTCAAATGCCTGTGATGGATGGCTATGAAGCGATGCGAAAAATTCGCTCGAATGGAGCAATTAGTCAACCACGAATCATCGTCATTTCCGCCAATGTCCAGCCACAGGATGTCAGCAATTCGTATAGCGCTGGAGCGGACGGATTCCTCCCCAAGCCGATTGATCGGAAGGCACTGGTCGATATCATCAATGCGATATCGTAACCAATGATTGGCCGAGGGAATTCTAGGTCTCGATTTTCGGTTCTATCCGAGGGTCAACGATCCGCTAAATTCAGATGAAATGGCTGTGTTTTTAGATTGCGTTTGCCGTAACGGGCCCGATTACTCTATCATCGGGGCAACGCTAATTTGAAATTGATCTAGGAATATTTATGCCTGCTGCTGCAACTCCCTCTCCTGAATTAACTGATCAGAAAGTCTACTTTCGCTGCTTTGCGGGGTGTGAAGGTAAGCACTCGATTTACGACGTTCTATATCGGTGTCCAAAATGTAATTCACTATTAGAAGTGTATCACGATCGAGCCCCACTTCAGGATCGCAACGCTTACAAATGGCAGCAATTATTTGACTCTCGAGCCAGTACCACCAACTGGCCCTACGGCAGTGGCGTCTGGGGGATGAAGGAATGGGTGATCCCGGATTTGCGTGACGAGAACGTTGTCAGTATGTGTGAGGGAAATACGAATCTTTTTTGGGCTGACCGCTTGGGGAAACAACTTGGGTTGTCGGAACTCTGGATCAAACTTTGCGGTAACAGTCATACCGGCAGTTTTAAAGACTTGGGAATGACTGTCTTGGTCAGCGTTGTCAAACAGATGATGGCGATGCCCAACAACCCGGTGCAGGCTGTTGCCTGTGCAAGCACGGGGGATACCAGTGCGGCCTTGGCCGCCTACGCCGCCTACGCCGGGATTCCGGCAATCATATTTTTACCTGCCGGAAAAGTCAGTACAGCGCAACTGATTCAACCGGTCGCCAATGGAGCCCATGTGCTGGCGCTGGATACTGATTTTGATGGATGCATGAAAATTGTTCAGGAGGTCACTGAGGATCAGAGTATTTACTTGGCGAATTCGATGAATAGCCTTCGCATCGAAGGCCAAAAAACGGTTGGCATCGAGATTTGTCGCCAATTCGATTGGGAAGTTCCTGATTGGATTATTATTCCCGTCGGAAATCTCGGCAATATTAGTGCGCTTCACAAAGGGTTCCGTTTGATGTTGGACCTAGGCTTGATCAATCGGATGCCACGACTGGTTGCGGCTCAAGCGGAGAAAGCAGATCCTTTTTACCGTTCGTTTCAAAATGGGTTTTCCAATAAAACATCGGTGACCGCTGGAGAAACACTGGCTAACGCGATTCGAATCGGTGATCCGGTTAGCTATGAGAAGGCAGTCAAAGCAGTCCAAGAGACCGACGGGATTGTCGAACAAGCGACCGAACAGGAACTCGCCGCCGCATCCGCCCAGGCAGATCTGACCGGAATGTTTACATGCCCTCATACCGGTGTTGCACTTGCGGTTCTCGAAAAACTGGTGAACCGCGGGGTGATTAAACCGAATGATCGAACCGTGGTCATCAGTACGGCCCACGGTCTGAAGTTTACTGATTTTAAAGTTGGATACCACGAGTCAGCGTTGGAGGGAATTGCCAGCGAGTGTGCCAATCCCCCGATGTATCTCAAAGCCGATGCGCAGGTCGTTAAGGATGAAATTGAAAAGCGTCTGACGCCGGGAGCCTGACGCGTTTCTCTCGCCATTCTAGGTTGTCGATTTCAAGGCAGTGACTTCAATTTCGATAAGCATTTCGGGGCGAATTAATCCGCATACAATCATCGTGGCGGCCGGACGAATGGACGCGAATGCTTTCCCGAGCACTGAAAATGCGAGTTCGGCATCGGATTTTTTTGTTACGTAATAATTCGCGCGCACAATATCCGATAGCGCAAACTCTGCATTCTCAAGTGTTTGGCGAATGGTCTCGATGCAGTTTTGGGTTTGCGTCTGGATATCCAGAGGCATGAACATCGTGGTGTAGTCGTAACCGGTTGTTCCGGAAACAAAACACCAATTGTCTTGCACGAGAGCTCGGGAGTATCCCGCCATGTTTTCGAAATCAGAATCCGTTGAAAATGTTTTTCGAGTCATTTGGGCTGCCTAATTGAGGGATGCTGGGGTTGAGGGATGATGGCCCACTGGATTCAGAGATTCTAATGGATTTAAATGTTATCGTACCCAGCGGTGTTTGAAAGCTGAGTGTTTCGAGTTCTTGTGATAAGAGTGAGCGATGGCCTATATCGAGCAAGTTTCAATTGAGGGTGCGACTGGAAAAATAGCAAAGCTATATCAGTCAGCGGTTCAGCGGGCTGGCGATGTTGCCAACATTATCCGTGTGATGAGTCGAGATGGGGCGAGTGCGGCCGCCTCGATGAACCTTTACGTTTCGATTATGAAAACTGACAACAGCCTTTCCCCACCGCAGCGAGAAATGTTGGCGACGGTTGTTAGTAACGCCAATGATTGCTTTTACTGAACACTTTCCCATGCTAGAGACTTCGGTCTGGAGTCTGGAAACAAAGCGTTGTCAGAGTTGTTGGTATTCGATTACCGAAATTGCAATTTTAGTGATGTCGATACGGCTCTCTGTGAGTACGCGATCGAGTTGACCTGCCGCCCGGCGGGGATGTCGCAAGCCAGCGTCGAGCGATTACGGGAGGTCGGCCTCAGTGATGACCAAGTCACGATCGCGACGCAAGTTATTTCGTATTTTAATTACATCAATCGCATCGCAGATGGCCTAGGTGTCGATTTGGAAGATTGGATGACAATCTCTGAAGCGTCGTGGAGTTCTTTGAAACCGAATTGGAGGGCGTGAATTGGGGGGCGTGATCCGAAAAAGGGTGCGGGCTGCATAAAAAAATGCGGCCCGAATGAACTCGGGCCGCATCGTTTCGTCTCTCACTAGAATCTTATCCATGGAGGATTCTAAGATGTGGGTTAAGAATTCCAATTAAGGATTAGGCTTAACATCATCTTTGGGAGCTTCACCTGGATCTTCGTGGTTGGTGAGATCCACTTCATGGCCCATTTCCGCTAACAGTTCGGTAAGCGCTTCGTCCATTTTCGGACCTCGCGCGTTCTTATACCGAATCTTTCCTTCAGCGTCGATGATGTAAATCGTCGGCCATCCAGTAACGCCCCAGCGAGTCGAAATGGGACCGCCGGTTCCTTTTTCACCGTTCCAGAAACTACGCCATGAGATGTTTTTCTGCTTGGTTGTTTCCCGGATTTTATCCAGGTCACGATCACTGTTGACACCAATAATTGCGAATGGTTTGTCAGCAAGCTTTTGTACGAGCGACCGCTCGTGTGGGTACATAGCCCGGCACGGTGGTCACCAATCGCCCCAAAAATCGAGGACGACAACTTTGCCGCGGTAATCGCTCAACTTAAAGGCGACACCGTCAAGATCTTCTCCTTCGATATCCGGAGCAACTTTGCCAATGCTCAGATACTTAAGCTGAAAGAGTGCATTACCTGCAACCTCTTTAAACGTTTTGCCCCGAGTCATCGCGCTGGTTAAATCCCCGTAGTTCGCTACCAGCGATTCATACAATTTCTCTGCCCGTGCTTCATCTTTGACATTCTTGGCCAGAGCCATGGTTGCCGATGCTTTCACGGCGTCGTGCGGTGACTCTTCGATCAATTGCTCAAGCTTTGCTTCAGCATTTTCAACGGGCATTCTGCCCTGTGCGAGAACTGTGCAAAGGTTAACCATTTGTTCGTTGTCGATATACTTTTCGAACAAAGTATCCATCGCTTGTGTGCCGGCGTCTGTGCCTGCCATATTCATGGTAACCCACATGATAGCGTCAAAATTGGCAGGGTTATCAGCGTTGGCGGCGACAACTGCATTGAGGTCCGTACCACATTTTTCTTGCAACTTTGGGAGGTTTGCGTAATAGAAATCGCGTCCTTCGTTACCGGGTAGTTTTCTCGCCTCTGTCATCAGGCTTCCGCTTGCCTTTTTGTACTCGGCGACGATTGACTTGATCTGTTCTGCCGGTGTTGTCTCAGTGTCCGGTTCTTCAGTTGACACGGCTTTCTCTGGCGCCATTTCTTTTTTTGTCGCTTCAGGCTTAGCTTCTTCCTGTTT
>JAPKBL010000047.1 GCA_028823415.1 Mariniblastus sp. | reverse complement strand
GCTGTGTAGTGCACGATTTACTGCTGAGTGGTGGAGGTTTGGCGAAGCCGATATTCCGAGATCAGTTTATGCAAATCGTTGCGAATGTTCTTGGCTGCTCTGACTATTTTTTCGTCTGATTGTTGTTCGGCTGCTTCGACGAGGTTGCGAAGTTGCATGCCGAATAAAAGATCCGTTCTCCGAAGTGCGATCCCATTTGGATTTAATTGCAAGATTGATTCAAAAGCAACTTTTGAGCCTTCGAATGCACTCAATGCCGCGCCTAAATTACCAGCGCCAATGAAATTGATTGCCAGTGTATTTTGGACGGAAATGAACAGGTAATGATAGTCGAGTACTTTGGGAAACTGAGTTTTGAGGTCGTTTGCGATTTTGACGGAGCTTTCCAGCATTAGCTTTCGATTTTCTGGGGAATCGGAGGGATTGCTGAGAGAATAGGCCATGGCGAGGCGGTAGCGGTAGCTCGAGTGGTTAGGGGCTTGGGCAATCAGAGATTCCAGTTCCTCGATCGCGAGACTTCGCATTTCTAGAGCGGTCTTTTGATTCGGTTCGACAAAACTCCAGGCGAGGCAGCAGTAGCACTCGGCGCGGGCTGATCGATAGTCAGCATTATCCGGATCCTCGGCAATGAGCTGCTCTAGGATTTGAATCGCCTTGTCTGCATTTTCTTTACTCCGTCTCAGCAGCCTTGGGTTTGCTTCGGCGTCGCGGGGGTGTGGCCTTCCTAATCCACGGGCCATGAATCCAGGTCCGTCTTTGGGCCGATTGGAATTAGACCTTTGGGCTGGGTCTGGCCCCTTCCGCTGCGGTGGGCGGCGAAAGCGATTCTTATCGAGGTATAGTTCTATCCAGTTCGGTGGTCGATGCCCGTCGGGGCGGCGATGAAATCCGGAGTTCGCTTTTTTGGGGGATCGACTCTCTTCAAGGCTGTCGTAGATGACGGCGTTGATTGCAAGGCTAGAACCGATTGAGTTGAACGTTTTTGCCAGTTCCAGTTTTAATTCGTTGTCGAGTTGCTCAATGGGAACATCTTTTAAGAGCTGGATCGCGCTCTGGTTTTGTTCGATTGCCTGCTCAAGATTCTGATCTCTTCGGTAGGCCCGGCTGAGTTCATTTTTTGTTTGTACTAATGCGATCAACGATTCCTTGGATTCAGGAGTTTCCGAGAGAACTTTGTTATATAGATCGATTGATTTTTTGTAGGCATCAAAGGATCGATCAAACTCCCCAAGCAGTTGATATATATTTGCGACACGGCGAAAGGCGCGGGCCGATTCAGCCTGAAGGCTCTTGTTGTCAAAATTGTTAGTGGCAAATTTATCGTAGAAGGCAAGGAACTCTTCCAAGAAAACGGCATCTTGTTTCGTAATCGATGTTTCGATTCCCTGTAGATCTTCGAGGCCATCGATACTAAGTTCGGTTGAGTTCGCGGAGTCTTTGGCAACTAATTGTTTAAACATTCGATCAAAAGCTTGGATTGAAATATCGACATTTCGTTCGGCGCGATGGTATTCTTTCAGTTGACTCTGGTACGCCGTCTGAACCTTTTGATTGGCCTCTTCCGTTTCTCTAATTTGGTGTTTTAGCTCTGCTGATTTTTGTGCTTCTTTTTCAAGCGCGTCTTTGGTGTAGAGATATCCAAAGGAAGTTGTGGCAGCCACGAGCAACAGGAGGATGCAGGAAACGACCGAAAGTGAAGCGGCAAGTGGATTGCGACGCCCCCACTTACTGACCAATTCAATGGTGGAGGGGGGGCGGGCAGCGATAGGCCGGTCTTCGATAAATGCGATCAGATCTCGCTGAAGTTCTTTGACGGTAGAGTAGCGTTCTTCCGCAGTTTTTGAGATCGATTTTTCGATGATCGTACTGAGGTCGATCGGAATGCCGGGACTGATTTTGCGAGGCGGCGGTGGTGAGGACGTCGCAATCGCCCGGATGACTTCAGCCGTGGTTCCATTGTTAAAGGCTGGTTGTAGCGTCGCCAGTTCGTAAAGCGTCAGTCCGATGCAATAGACTTCACTGCGGCAGTCATATTTTCCCTCAAGCGATTCCGGTGACAGGTATTGTGGAGTTCCAATGACGTCACCGGTTTTTGTGAGATTAATATCACTTCGCGTATCTTTGGCTAGGCCAAAATCGGTAATCCAGATCTGGCCTTTTTGGTCAAGAATGAGATTGGAAGGTTTGATGTCTCGGTGAAGAAGGTCGGCATCATGGGCGAAGGCGACCGCATCGGCGATGTCCGCCACAATTCTTGCTGCCCAGCGGTAGTGGTTGGCTTTTTTGCTGGCGCGAGCTTGCGAATGGACGGGGCGGTGTTGGGGTGATTCAGATTTCTTGTTTGATGCTTCCGGCGAGTTTTCTGAAAGTGTTGAAACGTGTCGCGCGACGGTGGCTGCTCCACTAATATCCAATCGGGTTTCATAGTGGTCTATCTTTGTGCCAATGGAATGCGACGCATTGAAACCATTGATGACTGCCCCGAGAGTCTGGCCTTCGATTAAATCCATCACGTAGTAATGGTATCCTTCACCCTCTCCAACACCGAACACACTGACGATGTTAGTGTGGTGTAATCGCGCGGCTGATTGTGCTTCCCGTTTAAATCGCTCGACGAAGTTTTTACTGTTAATCAGTGGCGTTGGCATGACTTTAATGGCAACTCGTTTTCCCAACGACTCATGGACTGCTTCGAAAACAACCCCCATTCCGCCGCGCCCAATCTCTCCATTGATCTTGTAATGGCCAATTCGCTCTAAACTGGAAACCTCATCGAGCGACCGAGATTTTACCGAAGAGTTGGTTGGGTCAGATTTCAATTGCTCGATCATGGCCACGGATGCAAGCAAATCTTCGATCTCATCTTTGAACTTGGGGTAACGCTCTTGATAATCTGCGATTGCAGGATGCTCGCCCGCCCGGAGGCGATTGGTAAAATGATCAACAATTCGATCAAGTATTTCAGAGTCGTTTTGCGGGTTGCCGGGTGGGTTAGCTACCATTGTATCCCTTCGCAGTTTCCATGATCTCGCGGATTCGTTTCAGCGCCCGTAGGTACCGCTTACTTGCGGCGGACGGTTCGATTGCAAGAATCTTGGCGGTTTCGATATTGGAGAGTTCCTCGAAATGTCTTAGGGCGATAACTTCTCGGTCAAGCTCGTTCATTTCTGCCAGTGTCTTTTCCAAAATTGAAATTTGCTCAGCACGTTCGATTAAGCGACTTGGGGAAGTCAGTTGCGCGACGATATGGGCGGCCAGTGCCATCGAGGTTTTACCCGATTCATTGGTCTGGCCAAGTTTGATTTCTTTGCGGATATCTCTCTTTTCTGCTCCGAAATGATGACGGTGAATTTCGTGCAGTTTTTGATTGACTTCTAAGCGAAGCCACACAAAAAAAGGCATGTCCTCTTTATCAAGGAAGCTGTCAATTCGTTTGGCGGCGCGAACGTAGGTTTCCTGAATCACATCCGACTCGGAGACACGTCCGCTTAAACGATAATCGAGTCGAAAGTTAACGATTCGCTTCAAACGACTTTGAACGATCGAAAAGTACTTAGCGAGGGCTTCTTCGCGATCCCTTTGGAGTGCGTCTACAATTTCTTCGCGGGTGGGCAACAGTTGTTCGTCAACCATGATTAACTCGATCACACCCTATAAGTCGTGCACGTAAAAAACAATGAACAGGGACATCCCTGGCCAACAATCTGCCAATTAATTCTATTGCTTAAAAACCTGCGCGGCCGGTTAGTTCCTGCTTTATATTCATAATTGAGGAATTTTACTGTCTTTTGTTCTATTTGTTCGCGTGCTCAAGATAGGAGTGGTGGGTTAAAGAAACAATTTCCTGAACGAGTGAGACAGTGCAATGAAAAATATTTTCTTGGTTTTTGGTTTGGTATTGAGCGTTACTTTGGGTGCATCGGAAGTGTTCGCACAATCCAGTAGTCGGGGCAAGCGAGATTCAAAAAAACCGTCATCCTCGAAAGTGGAATCCAAGCGATCGCGGAAATCCGCGAATGATTCCAGTTCCAAAAAAGAACGTGGTTCGGACTTGCACTCGAAATCGGATCGGGGGCGTGACGGAGGTCGCAATTCTCAAGGGGCTCGAAATAAAAAAGCAGAAGCCCCCTCCCGGCCGCAGGCAAGAACGCGCCGAAGTGCTGATGCACGAGGCAGTCAGGGAAGGTCCAGTCGTGACCATGGCGGTGACGATCGTCGTAGTCATTCTCAATCGGACCGGCGTGGTGACCGTCCATCGGCCGGGCGTCGCGGCAACGAAAGAAGCGACCGTGAGCGTGGGGAGCATCGTGGTCGATCTTCATCGTCCCACCGAGATGCTGATCGACGGAGGGGCGCTGGAGATTTTTCCCGTGATATGCGATCGAGGAATTCTGATCGAAATCGGCAGCACGGTGTTGAGCGATCTCGGTCTGGGGACGGGCAGCGGAGTCATGAAGATCGATCCAGAAACATGGAGCGAGCTCCGCAAAGCCACCGCGGTGGGCGAGATGCAAATTCGTCTCGCGATTGGCAGCGTGGCCCAAGCGACGCGAAGCGCGGAAAACCAAGTGACGGGAATCGCGACACACGGGGAGGCGGCCCCCGTGGGCGAAAATAATTTAATTGCCGAGATGGTTTTGGCTCAATCGAACCGTTCTTGTCGAGATGAGCGGTGGGCTTGTAAGTGGAAATTGTAAGTGGAAATTAATAGAAATTTATCGGTGAGCCTGTGGCGAGGCTCCCAAGGGAGGCCGAATGATCATTCCAGCAAAGCAGTTCGTGAAATTACTAATCCTCCTCTTGATGGGCGGTTGGATTTCTCAGACCCTCGAAGCTCAGCAAATGGGGCCAGAGTCAGTCTCGCTGACCGCTGACCAAACGAAGTTTTTTGAAACAAAGATTCGGCCAGTCCTCGTACGAGAGTGCTACAGCTGCCATTCGACGCGGAGTAAGGTCAAGGGCGGCCTGTGGCTCGATACCAAATTAGGGGTATTAAGTGGTGGTGATTCTGGGCCTGCGATTGTTCCAGGGGATCTTGACGAAAGTCCCCTTTGGAGTGCGATCAATCATGTTGATTACAAAATGCCTCCGCGAAAAAAATTGTCCGATGAGATTATTTCTGATTTCCGCACGTGGATTGAAATGGGGGCTCCAGATCCACGCGTACTCAAAGAAAACAAAGTCAATACGAAGATCACCGAGGAAGAGATTGAAAAAGGCCGCCAGTTCTGGGCCTTTAAAAAGCCTGTCTCTTACTCACCGCCCGCAGTAGAAAATCAACGATGGCCAGTTTCGGACATTGATCGTTTTGTGCTGCATGAACTTGAGCAGCATGGATTGACACCAGCTGGGGATGCTGAAGCGACCATGTTTTTGCGGCGGTTGTCATTCGACCTGATCGGTTTGCCCCCGACGCCCGAGCAGATTCAGTGGCTCGAGAAACGTTGGGATCAGGATCGCGAGCAGGCGATCTTGCATATTGTCGATTCATTATTGGCCAAGGATGAATTTGGCGAACGCTGGGGGCGGCATTGGCTTGATGTTGCGAGGTATGCCGAGTCCACCGGAAAGGAGCTTAATCTCACCTATCCCCAAGCGTGGCGCTATCGCGATTACGTGATTGATGCTTTTAATTCAGACAAGCCTTACAACGAATTTATTGAACAGCAGATCGCCGGTGATCTCTTGCCAGTAAAAACCGATCAGCAATGGTCGGAAAATCTTGTGGCGACCGGTTTTCTGGCGATCGGTCCCAAGACACTGACCGAACAAAATGGACGTCAATTTAATCACGATCTGATTGATGAGCAGATCGATGTTGCCACCCGCGTGATCCTCGGCGTGTCGGTTGCTTGTGCCCGCTGCCACGATCATAAATTTGATCCAATTCCCCAGTCTGACTACTACGCGATGGCCGGTATTTTTAATAGTACAACGACGCATTACGGGACGATTGATACGTTACAGAATCGTCATCCCAGTAATTTACTGGTACTCCCGACGGACGATCTAAATCCATTTGACAATCGTATTTCGACGAGTCAGCTTGCTGACCTTAAGTCCCAGCTTTCGGAAAAGCAGTTGGAGTTACGAGAAGCTCAGCTTGCCAGGCGTTCTCAGCGTCAAGGGGATGCTTCGAATAACCCGCAGACTTCGTTTGCCAACATCGCAAGACTTTCGGCTGTGGTCGGAGGCTTGAGAGCCAAAATTCAGCAATACGATGAGAAGGGAAACCCGTACACCTATTTCATGGGAGTGCAGACAAAGTCGCGACCCGAAAATGCACGTTTGCTAGTGCGTGGGGAATTTGACAAACCGGCTCAGGAGGTCAAGCGAGGTTTCCCTCAGGTGTTAACCCAGAAGCCTGCTACCATTCCAGCCAAGGCATCGGGTCGTCTGGAACTGGGCCGATGGATGGCCAGTGATGAGAACCCCCTCAGTGCTCGGGTAATGGTCAATCGCGTTTGGCAGCATATGTTTGGGAATGGCATTGTTCGGTCGCCGGAAAATTTCGGTGCGACAGGCCAATCTCCGACACATCCTGAATTACTGGATTACCTCGCACGTGACTTTCAAAATAATGACTGGAGTGTAAAAACACTGATCAGGAAAATTGCGACTTCGAGAATTTATCGATCGAATTCTGAATTCAGCACGGCGAGTTTCCAAGTTGATCCGGAGAATCATTTCATTTGGAGAATGGAATCGCGGCGATTGGAGGCGGAGGTTTTACGAGATGCAATTTTGAGAATTAGCGGCGATTTGGATGCGGCTCGGCCGCGCGGTTCTTTGGTGTCAGAAATTGGGACGGCGTTGGTCCGAGATGGCGTATTGATATCAACCATTGGATCTTCCAATCCGGATATTAAAACCGGCTTGCCCACTCGCCGCTCAGGTGGTCGTTCAAGAATGAATCGCGAGGGCGGCATGCAGCAAACTGCTTCGCCCACTTCACCATCAATGGCGAAAATTGACCAGCCGGTGAGTTACCGAAGTGTTTATTTGCCTGTGATTCGGGATAACGTAACGCGGTCGATGGAGGTGTTTGATTTCGCCGAATCAAGCATGGTGGTCGGGGTCCGCGAGACTTCAAATACTCCCGATCAAGGGCTCTATTTTTTGAATAATCAGTTTGTTATTCAACAAGCAGACAAGATGGCGAACCGGTTAATCAAAGAAAAAAGTCAGGTGAAGGACCAAATCAAACTGGCATTTTTACTTGCCTTTGGTCGGCGGGCGAATAGCACTGAATTACGGGCTGCTGAGTCGTTTTATCGTGATTTTGAAACAAGCCAATCTCGGTTTGGCCTATCGTCGAACGTTCAGAAATTAAGTGCCGTGTGTCAGGGGATTTTGGCATCGGCTGAGTTTCGCTTTGTAAATTAACACGATTTTAGTTTCCACTCAGGTGAGCGGACGTCCAAATAAGGAGAGTCGATGATGAATCCAGAAATCAATCCTTCGCAGTTTCCATCAAGACGTGCATTGTTAAAAACAATTTCGTCTGGATTTGGATTCCTAGCCTTTTCTTCGTTGGCGACATTAGCCAAGGCGCGCGATGACAAAAGTGGTAGTAGCAATAACCCACTCGCCTCAAAAGATCCGCACTTTCCGGCCAAAGCAAAACGTGTGATTTTTCTCTGCATGCGTGGGGGGCCGTCCCATGTAGATACTTTTGATTACAAACCGGAGTTGATTAAGAACCACGGGAAAACGGGTAAATTCCGGGGTTCGATTCTGAAATCCCCGTGGGATTTTCCCGCCTGCGGGGAGAGTGGTTTACGGATTTCAGAATTATTTCCTTCACTTGGCCAGCAGGCAGATAAGCTCTGTCTGCTTCGGGGGATGAACACCGATCTTCCGGTTCACCCACGCGCTTTGACTCAAATGCATACGGGTAATGCTCAATTTGTACGTCCTTCGTTAGGCGCCTGGACGCTGTATGGCCTCGGGACTGAAAATGACAGTATGCCGGGGTTTGTTTCAGTCAATCCAGGTGCAGGAAACGCACAGACTTATGGTAGTTCCTTTCTTCCTGCTATTTATCAAGGTACGAAGTTGAGTGGTTCTCGGGGCGGGGGAAGGATGCGAGGGGCAAGTGCGAGTTCCGGAGGCGGAATTCCTGACATTGCCAACCCTCGCCTGAACTCCCGTCAACAACGGCAGCAGCTTGAGTTTATTCAAAAATTAAACTACGAAAAACTTCGTCGCGAAAAAGAGCATCCTGGGGTGGAGGGTGTGATCGAATCCTATGAGCTTGCATTTCGCATGCAAGCGGAGATGCCAGACTTGTTGGACTTGTCAAAAGAAGACCAGAAGACGCTGGATCTGTACGGGATTGGTCAGGGCGAAACCGATAAATTTGGAAAGCAGTGTTTACTCGCTCGCCGGATGTCTGAGTCGGGCGTTCGGTTTATCGAAATTTCACATGACAATTGGGATACCCATTTTAATATGACAACCCGATTGCCACAGCTCTGTAATCAAATTGACAAACCGATCGCAGGGTTGCTTGAAGATCTTCAGCGTCGTGGATTGCTGGATGAAACACTGGTCATTTGGGCCGGAGAATTCGGTCGCACACCGTACGCGCAAGGAGCAGACGGGCGGGATCATAACAACAAGGGATATACAACTTGGATGGCCGGTGGCGGCGTGAAGGGCGGTTTCAGTTACGGAGGGACCGATGATTTAGGTGCGGTTGCCGTCGATGGAAAATGCCACATTCACGATTGGCATGCGACGATTTTGCACCTGTTGGGCCTCAACCATGCGGAGTTGACGTATCGCTATGCCGGGCGAGATTTTCGCCTGACGGACGTTTACGGCAATGTCATGAAAGATATCATCGCCTAAACCGATGTGCGTTGGCGAATGAAATAATTCGATTGAATGAATAACAGAAGATTCTCGGAAATTCATTTTCCGATTCGAATCTTGGTTGAACGTTAACCTTCGTGATGACGATTGCCAGATGGAGATTAATCGTTCCACGGCGTGGTCGAAAAATAATTCCATCGTTCGCTTCCAGAGGAATTTAATTGCTGAGCTAGTAATTTTTCAAATGGAGATTGCTGAGCGATTTCTTGAATGAATGGAAATCGACCCCTCTCTTGATGCGATGATTTTTGTCGTTCAGCGCGGGCCTGTAAGAAGAGAAACAGAAACATAGCCACCGCGGCGGTCTCCAGTAGAAACGCTCCGAAGAAATTAGTTATTCGTCTTGGCTTGGATCGACGTGACATCAACCTTCCTTTCCTATGGGTTTTTGAAATGATTTCCAAATGATTTCCTGATCGGGATTAATCAGGAGCTCAATGATTGAGCAAAAGGAATGCCAATTGGGTCGGAGAGGTGACGGTCACCGTCATTTACCGACTGAATAAATAATACTCCCGAAAATTTGGTGTCGAATCCGACAGCAGTTGCAAGTGCTGGCAAGGTCGTAACAATCAAATGTAATTGTTGCCGCAATCAATTTGATAACAGACTGATGTCAGTGGAGCCCGCTATTTCAACGGATGAATTACAATCCCGTCGCGACGAAATTGCCGAATCGTATTTCGATCAATTGGTGTTTGATCTCTATCCGGTACAGGAAGAGGCGCTGCTCTCGTGGTTCACATCGGACCAAGGGGTACTCGTTTGTGCGCCCACCGGCACCGGGAAAACATTGATCGCCGAAGCAGCGCTCTATGAAGCACTCAAGCTAGGAAAAACGGCCTACTACACGACTCCTTTGATTGCCTTGACCGATCAGAAATTCCGCGATATTCAAGAGGCGGTTGTGGAGTGGGGATTCTCAGCTGACGAGGTTGGGTTGGTGACCGGCAATCGTAAAGTAAATCCGAACGCAAGAATCCAGGTTGTCGTCGCGGAGATTTTACTCAATCGTCTACTGCACTCGGAGGCATTTGATTTTGAAAATGTCTGGGCCGTCGTGATGGACGAGTTCCATAGTTTCAATGACCCCGAACGCGGCATTGTCTGGGAGTTTGGGTTGGGGCTATTGCCAGCGCACATCAAGACTCTTTTACTCTCAGCAACAGTTGGGAATTCTCGTGATTTCGCGATGTGGCTGAATCGAGTGCATGGTCGGAATTTAAAATTAGTCGAGAGCAATGATCGAAAAGTACCTTTGTCCTATCACTGGATAGAAGACAAGATCCTTCCGGATCAAATTGAAGAGATGTTCAAAGGTCTGGAGGATGCGCGTTACACGCCGTTGTTACTGTTTTGTTTTAATCGTGAACAATGTTGGAGCGTTGCGGAAACTCTCAAGGGGAAGAAATGCGTCGATCCAGCGCAGCGAAAATTACTGAGTGATCGTCTGAGCCAGTACGATTGGTCTCAGGGAGTAGGTCCCAAATTAAAGCAAATTCTTGTGCGGGGCATCGGTGTGCATCACGCGGGTGTTCTCCCGAGGTATCGAAAAATCGTCGAAGAGCTATTTCAGGAAAAATTGCTTAGCGTTTGTGTGTGTACCGAGACGCTTGCGGCGGGAATCAATTTGCCGGCGCGGAGTGTCGTGTTGCCCACTCTGATCAAGGGGCCTCGCGGAAAGCTGAAGTTGATCGAGCCAAGTTCGGTGCATCAAATGTTTGGCAGGGCAGGGCGGCCGCAATTTGATGATCGCGGATATGTCTTTGCATTGCCTCATGAAGATGACGTGAAAATTTTAAAATGGAAAGAAAAGTATGATCAAATTCCGGAAGACACCAAAGATGTTGGTTTAAGGAAGGCGAAAAAGGCACTTAAAAAGAAGCAGCCTAAACGGCGTGAGGGCCAGCAATATTGGTCGGAACAGCAGTTTCAGCAATTGATCACCGCTCCCTCTGCTGATTTGGCCAGTCGCGGTCCACTGCCATGGCGACTATTGGTCTACATGCTCGATGCCTCGCCGGATGTGGCTCGAATTCGCAAATTGGTAGCCGGTCGGTTACTTGCCCCCAAGGAACAGATTTCGGCGCAAAAACGCCTCAATCAACAGTTGGTCACTCTGTGGCGGGGCGGTTATTTAACACTCGACCCCAAACCGCCATTGGCCGAGTTGGACGAAGGAAAATCGGTTGACGCGGATGCTACCGATGAAGCGGAAGCGGTGGTGGAATCTGCCTCCTCGATGACACTTGATTTGGGCCAGCGTCGATCCGTTGCTGAACCGGAGCTGGTCGAGAAGCCTCACAATAAAAATACGGAGGTAGCTAATGCCGATTCAAGTGATTCAGATTATCAACCGGAAACGGCGACGCCCACCGAAAAGATGGCGGACCTCCTGAAACTGCGAGGCGTGCATCCTCTGTACGCTCTGTTTTTAATGAATCATTTGGGGATCGCGGATACGAATGAGCGAATTATGGCATTCGAAAGTATCCTTCAGCTTTCACGTTCATTAGGAAAAGCGATTTGGATTCCTCGTCCGGATGTATTGCCTCCTGGACCGCTGGCAACCACGCGGCTCAATTCGCAACTCCTAAAACTTGGCTTGGCGACGGCGGAAGAATTAGGAAGTCGAGAGATTGACGAAGACGAAGATAAAAAACGTGGATGGTATGACGAAGATGATTACGTTCCGGTATTGAGCTTGCCGCATAAGCTTCAGCGTTTATTTCAGCATGATTTTCCCGGTGTCCATGACGTCAGAATCACACCTGTTTGGGTGGTGGGGGAGTTGTTGCAATACGGGACGGATTTCAATAAATATATCACCAGTCATAAGTTGCAAAAGCAAGAGGGCGTTGTATTTCGCCATCTGCTTCGTTTTATTTTGTTGATTGACGAAATGGCGGAGTTGTGTCCAGCCGATGTTGAACATGCTGTTTGGCGCGAGGATCTATTCGCGATCGCAGATCAACTGGAAGAGATTTGCCGGCTTGCAGATCCGTACAGCACCGATCAATGGCTCGCCGAAACAAGAGAAGACTCGGAGAAATCGAAAGACTTAAATTCATGAAAAACATTATCCAATCTTCATTGCTCTTTCTCTCTATTCTATTGAATTCAGTTTCGGTTTTTGCGGTTCAGGACGATCCGCCGGAAGGCGCGCTGGACCTGCCCGAATGTGATGTTTATTTATTCGATGTCGTGACGGCGGAGAATTTAATTTCGATTGCCAACGGTCGCAATGTGACTCAACGTCGTGGTTACGATAACCAGCCCTGGTTTACGCCCAAAAGCCAGACGTTTTTGTTTACAGCAAATCACCAACCCGATCGAACTGATGTTTATGAGTTCGAATTGGCCTCGGGAAAGATTCGACAACTTACCGACAGTCCGGATCAAGAGTATTCGCCGCAGGTTTCAGAAGACGATCAGACACTGTCGTTTGTGACCGATGGGAAAACTGCCAACCAGAGTATTTGGTCAAGTAATCGAGAGGGTAAGAACTTGAACTGGGTATTAAAGAATCTTGGGGAACGGGAGCCAGTCGGTTATTACGCTTGGAATCGATCGACGGGGAAGATTCTATTTTGGTCACGTTACGGGTTTAGTTTGCAATTGGTGGATATTCAAAGCAATACCACTCGGTATGTTACGGGGGACGCCATTCCGGTATCGCCGCAGATTATTCCGAGAACAGCCAATTTCAGTTTTGTTCATCGGCAAGGCAATGGAGAGGCGTGGATCAAGGAATTGAATCCAGAGACGTTGGCGATTCGCCCGTTGGTCATGATTGAAGGTGCGAACCACCACTACGCGTGGACGCCCGATGGCAGCATCTTGATGGCGCAGGGGACACAATTAAAGCAGTGGCGAGTGGGCGGCAAGTGGAAAGACGTTGCAGATTTTTCAGAATATGCGATGCAATCGCCAACGCGAGTGGCGGTCAGTCCCGATGGAAAAAAACTGGCGGTCGTCGCGGTGGCGGTTGAGCAAGATTAGGGGACAATTAAAATTCGAAGTTGAAATAGCATAGAACCGTTGGGTCGTTACTCGATTTTTGGTTTCAATTTCTTCTTCATTTGAGGCCAAGTGGTATTTTTAAACTGCTCTCGTTTTTCAGGTCGATCCGCATCGACGCTGTTCCACAGTGAGATCCCGGTTCGAACCAGCGGCGCTTCAACTTTGGGAAGGAACTTAGCCAGTTCTTTTTTGATCGCTGCTGCCTCGGGAGCCTCTGCGAGGTTATTCCACTCGTTTGGATCGTTGTTGTGGTCATAGAGTTCTTCGGTGCCATCAAAATCGCGAGTGTAGCGTCATTGATCATCTCTCAGGGAGTAGTTTCCGCGGCCCCAGCTGGTAATTGCCGGGGCGGCTATCTTGGCCGCAGGGTTGCGGATTTGCTTTACAAGGCTGGTTCCGTCGACGTAGAGAGGCACATCGATTCCTGTTAGTTCACCGAGGGTTCGGTAAATGTTGACTAGGAAACCGGCTTCGTCGCAAACGCCGGGTTTCATTTGTCCGGGGCGTGGGTCAAGAATAATCAGTGGAAAAATTCGCCGCCTCGATGATCACTCATCGTTCGCAATTTTTATCGCCTGACCAGTGATGCTGGCTTGTTCGTTTTGTTTTTTCTGTACCGGCTGGAACAAGATGCGCGACGTGAGGATTTCACCGTCGTTTTTTCGGCGAGTGCCCGTCAGAAAGACCTGGGTCTGGTTGGGCTTGAGTTGATTGATCGAAAAACCATTCATCGTGGCAAATCGAAACCCTAACATGATTGGTAGTTTTTTATCATTCACGACCACGTGAGGGTTGTTGTTTTCAACGGTTAGCTCTCCGGAAAGAAACGGCTCGTCCTCGGTGGGTTGGTGGTGTCCGGTGTCCTCGGGTGTTATGAGATAGAAATTGAGTCGTTTGACTTTGTTGGCCATGGTGGCCTGCATGGTTTTGGCATTCCCAAGGCGAGATATTAAAAATAACTTTTTGGCTGGTAACGGAATGCCAACTCGTTTCAAATCTGCCGGGGGGACATTGTCTTCGATTGCATCGACAACGACTTGCTGGTTTTGCCAGTCGTACCAGGGCCGATTCATTTTCAATGCAATTGCAACGCCGTCGGTAAGTTTGACATCGAATACTTGTTCATCCTGTTTGACACGAATCGAGTACTTTTTTCTCTGGATAACAAGCCCTTCAATTCGGATTGCCTCAGGAGCGGTTGCTGAAACCGCCTCCTTCGTTTGCGCACACAGCCGCGATTCCTTTGCCGTGAGGCAGGTGATGAGCGTTAGGAAAAAGACAATTGCGATTTTCACGATTTGATTCCAATGTAGGCAGTGAACCCAAATGGGCATTCCCATTGTAATCCACCCCTGCCCAGTTCGAGAAAGATTTTACCGGTTTAGGCATAGACCTTGGTTGATAAATTACATCTTGGTATCGGAAGAATCTTGGTGTCGGAAGACTAACGGTTATTTGAGCATTTCATCCGAGGCCAAAAAAATCGGCTGGGCAAATTGTTCATCCCTTATTGTTTACCCGGACTCACGACAATTTTCGCTTGGTATTCCCCAGTCCATTTGTAACCATTGGAATTTCCGGCGTAGCTGTCTCGCATGGCAATTCCTAAATACAGTGTGCCGCTTGATTTGGCGACGAAACTACCGTTGGTTCCAATTGCCACACATCGAGAATTGTCGGTGCCGATTCTTGCCGTCAGTTTGCCGGAGTTGATGCCGTTCCATTGGCTACGGTTGGTCAGGCCTTCTGGCGAACTCGTATTGTTAAAGTTGGTCCACTGGACGGTTCCACTTCCTCGAATGGTAATACGATCTCCTTTGTTGACTCTGATTTTCGTCGACCTAGGCGTCCGCTGAAAGAATGCCTCCGCGGGAACCGAGACTGTCTTTCGCACATCCGCGCCGGTTGTCTTAACGCTTCGATCGGCGAATTTAATGTCGCTCAGGTCGACCTTAAGGTCGCCAAATTTGCTTTTTAACAAAAATTGCTTCTGTTGAATTTCACCCACAATTGAAAAGTCGGGGGTGACGATGGTGTCCATTAGTGCGGAGGGCAGGTCCGATGGGAGCATCTCTTCTTCATTGAGGTCTGATTCTTCCTCGAAAGCTTTGCGGATTTCAGCAAGCAATTTTTTTTGATCCTCATTGCCTTGAGCCGCCAGTTGGTCAAGGAGCATTTGGTTTTTCACTCCCAGCGATAGTAGTTCTTTTTGCGCAGCAATTCGTATCTTCTCGTCTGTGTCTCCCATTTTTTCAAAAATCGAAGAAATGGATTCGATGTACTCAGGTCGGGTATTGAGCCCCGGTTGGAATTTGAGAATTCGGGAAATGGGAATCTTCAGCATTCCGTAATCGGTTTTTACGTCGATGTTGACGGCTAAAAAATCGCCTCCAATAATTGAACCATCCATTAGGTGAAGTTGGGCAAATTGTTTTCCAATGGTTTTCTGTTCGTTTGGCTGAGGCGTGGTGCTTATTTCGGGTTCATCATCTTCTTCAGCTGCGGTGTCAGGTTTTACTTCTTTGGGGACGGATTTTAATTGTTGTTTAGGTGGCTCAAGCTCCTTTGGCACTTCGTCGATTTGCCATGTCCTTGCCTGGGCGATGGGGCTGATCGCGAGGGCGATTGCAAGGATGAGAAAGCTTGATTGAAAAGAGGACTTGCCTCCATATTTAAAATTATCGCCGCCAAATATCATGGGTGAACTCTCTGAGTAGGTGAAACTTCAGCCTTTAGTCTAACGAGTTATGGTTCCGTGTTCAAAACCTTGATATTTACGCGATTTCGAGTGCAGAGTTGTCGCTGTCCCAAAAATCTTTGCTCCGGAGGATTCCGAGCGTGCGATGTTTACCAAAGGTAACCGAAGTCGATCTGTGGAGGGCGTCGTAGATGTTTCAAGCCACGCCCCTCTTTTTTCGATCGATTGTAGACTAATCGAACAACGCCTCCGCCATGCCAGAGGCTAGATCAGACAGCCATCTCTTCTGGGCGCTTTTGCGAGGATAGGTGGTTACGTTGTTAAAAAAAATCAAGGACGAATATTTCGATCCAAAAAAAAACTCTGACCCGATCCCAGTGACCGAGCCAGAGAAAATTTAATTCAAACAGAAACCGAGCTTACTTAGGCATGATGACTGAATCGATTACGTGAACGACTCCGTTCTTGCAGTCGATGTCGGCTTTGATCACGGTTGCTCCGTTGATCATTACTTTTCCGTCAACAACTTTGATCATGACCTTTTGACCGTTCGCGGTCTTTGCGGACGACAATTTAACAACGTCGGCAGCCATTACTTTGCCTGGGACGACGTGGTAAGTCAAAATCGATGCAAGTTTCGCTTTGTTCTCTGGCTTCAACAATTCTGCGATCGTGGCTGCAGGAATTTTCTTGAATGCGTCGTCTGTAGGAGCGAAGACGGTGAACGGTCCGTCGCCTTTAAGAGTTTCAACCAAACCCGCGGCCTTCACGGCAGCGACGAGCGTGTTGAATGAGCCAGCGCCGACTGCGGTGTCGACGATGTCAGCCTTTTCCGGTGGCATAATTACCGAATCGATGACGTGGATGACGCCATTGCTGCACTTGATGTCTGTTGTCACGACTTTTGCGCCGTTGATCATGACTCCACCGTCAGTGACTTTGATCGCAACCATGTCGCCTTGAACAGTTTTCGCTGATTTCAATTTGACGACGTCTGCTGCCATGACGGATCCAGGGATCACGTGATACGTCAGGATTGCTTGAAGTGTCTTCAAGTTCTCTGGCTTCAGAAGAGTTTCGACGGTGCCCTTTGGAAGCTTCTTGAATGCTTCGTCCGTGGGAGCAAGCACGGTGAACGGTCCGTCTCCTTTCAGAGTCTCCACGAGTCCAGCGGCCTTAACGGCAGCCACTAATGTGTTGAATGAGCCTGCACCGACTGCGGTGTCGACAATGTCTTTTTCCGCAGGTGCTGCGATCGACACTTTCATCGTTTTCTGGGCTGCTGCCAGCTTGGCCTGTTGGATCGGGCACTGGTTTTGAGCAGAACTGATTCCTGGAGATACAATAAGTAGCAAAGCGGGGGCAACGAGTAGTTTCCCAGCGATCGCTAACGTCTTTTTCAACATTTCTAAATTCCTCTTGAGAGTCCAATTGGTTACGCGTGGTGCGAACCTTATAAATCCCATTCCCGCAGAAACTTTGCTGATAGATTGATAAAAACCTGAATATTTAAAAATTGTTTTTGTCAGTTATGTGGCCTGGATTTCGTCGGTTCACGGCACATCGGAGGAAATTTGAATTCCTGAATTTAGAGACTCCTTTCGTTCGCAATGTGGAAAAGCCAGCCAGTGAGTGTTTTTTTAAAGCGTTATGTGTTTCACCGTTGGCGCGTTAAACCGCGTTGTTGTTCGGATGGCAGTGAAAGACCGCGGGTTAATGACGAGCGAAATTCTTGCGATTCAGACGTCGATTTCGCTGGCTGTTTCGGCGCGGTCCATGATAAACCGAAAGCGCGCGGAGGCATCGCGGCCCATCAGATCGCTAATCACTCGATCAGTTTCAAGTTGGTCGTCAATTTCGACCTTGAGGAGCCGTCGAGTTGCCGGATTGAGTGTGGTATTCCAAAGCACTTTTGGCATCATCTCCCCGAGGCCTTTAAACCGAGTGATATCTGGTTTAGAGCGTCCGTCGGCGTGGTCTTTTAAGATTCTCGTTCGGTCATCTTCGTCGGCCGCCCAATAAGTTTGTTTTCCGATGTCGATTCGATAAAGGGGCGGAAGTGCGATGAATAGCCGGCCGTCGGAGATCAATTGCGGCATGTGGCGATAGAAAAATGTCAGTAAAAGGGTCGTAATGTGGTGGCCATCTGAATCAGCATCGGCGAGTAAGATGATGCGTTCGTACCGCAATCCGGAGAGGTCAAGTTTGGGGCCGATGCCGCAGCCGATGGCGGTCACCAAATCTTGAATTTCCTTGTTCTCCATCATTTTTTTCAGGGTGGCGCATTCGGTGTTAAGGACTTTTCCTCGCAGAGGAAGAATCGCTTGGATATTGCGATTCCGGCCCTGTTTCGCGGACCCGCCGGCTGAGTCACCTTCGACGATAAAGAGCTCAGAATCTCCCCTCCCCGAATCAAGACAATCGCTCAACTTCCCGGGAAGCATCGAACGCTTTCCACCAGTTTTTCGTGAGACTGCCGCCGATGCGGCTCTGGACGCTGCACGGGCCCGAGCCGCTGCGATAATTCTCGCGATGATCCCATCGGCAACACTGCGGTTGTTGTTCATCCATTGTTCAAGTGCCGGGCGGATGACACTGTCAATCGTACTTTGAATTTCTAGGTTGTTAAGCCGATCTTTGGTTTGTCCTTGAAACTGTGGTTCCGCAATAAAGAGCGAGATGATCCCTACTAAGCCTTCGCGAATGTCATCCGGAGCAATTTTCACACCTCGGGGGACAAGGCTGTGCATATCAAAGTAATTACGAACCGCCTTGTTGAGCCCAGAGCGAAAACCGTTCTCATGGGTTCCGCCATTGCCGGTCGGGATTCCGTTGACGTAGGACCTCAGATGTTCGTCCGTCGATTCCGTCCATTGTAACGCCAATTCGATTCGTGCTGGATCTTCTACGCTGATCGTGAACGCAGTTTCGTGAATCGGCCGGGCGTTCCGTTCTTTGAGAACTTTGCCAAGGTAATCGACGATTCCCTGCTCATGAAGAAATGTTTCTTTTGACTTGTTAGCATCGTCGACAAAATGAACTTTAATTCCACGGTGAAGGAAGCTGGCAATTTCGAGTCGATGCCGTATCGTTTGGGCATTAAAGTCGGTTCTTGGGAAAATAGTCGGGTCGGGAGAGAAAGTAATCGTCGTTCCCGTTCCACGGACGGTTCCCTTTAGCTTCTGAAGTTTTGATTGCGGGTGACCTTTGGCGAATTCCATCCGGTATTGTGCGCCCCCTCGCTTAACGATCGCAACTAGTTTTTTTGAAAGTGCGTTGACGACCGATGCGCCGACGCCATGCAGTCCGCCGGCGGTTTTGTAATTGTTGCCGTCAAATTTTCCGCCCGCGTGTAAAACAGTGAGAACGGTCTCGAGAGCGCTTTTTTTTGTTTTCGAGTGTTGGTCGACTGGAATTCCACGCCCATTGTCTGAGACCGTTACGGTTTCTCCATCTTTATGGAGTTGAAGTGTGATCTCGGTGGCGTATCCATTCATCGCTTCATCGACTGAGTTGTCGAGGATTTCCCAAACCAGGTGATGAAGTCCGGCGGTACCGACTCCGCCAATATACATTCCGGGTCGTTTTCGAACGGGTTCGAGACCTTCGAGAACAACAATGTTATCGCCGTCGTAGCGTTTTTTATTGGATGCGGTGCTCATGCTGATATTGTGGTGGGTAGTGAAAGTGTTTTCGTGAAAGTCTAACCTGCGCGGCGGAATCTATTTCTTTTTCAGTGGTTTCAGCTCACCCGGCGATTCAATGGGCGACCAAATAACTTTCGAAATTTTACCGTTTTTCTGAATTTCGTTTCCTTTGCCACCCCTCGAAGTGACACGATATTTCGCTGTGGAAATTGTTTTTTGCGCACCGCGATTGGTTTCAACGAGGAGTAAATCACGATCACCTTTCGATGGTTTGAAGCCAACGAGGCGGTCTGTTTTTGCCAGCTTGATCAGCATGACGCCTTTGCCTACTCCCGAGAGGTAATTTACATCTTCGGCCGGGCAAACCATGGCTCGACAATCCGCGGAAATGGCCAGAATGGTTTCGGTACCGTCGATTGGATAAACTCCGATTAATTCTGCGCCGGCTGAGGTTCTAGCATATTTTCGTCCACTTCGAGTCGATGGTTCGATATAAGTATCGAGTCCAAATCTCAACGCATAGCCATTGGTGGAGGCAGCAAGCCCATGCACGTCTGGACAGTAATCGGGCTGTTTGGGGTTGGCGAAGATGTTGCCGGCGACACGGGGGTCGAACGAAATCACGCTGACAATTTTTTCTCCGTCTTTGAGTTTAAATAACTTTTGAATCGGTTCGCCGAATCCCGTAGACGCGGGGATATCAATCATCCTTGCGGTATAGCAGACACCGGTGGACGAAAAGAAGCCCATGGTGTTTCGCGTCGAACCAGCGACGCAGGCGAGTACCGCGTCACCTTGCCGCAGCCGGCTTTTAGCAGGGTCTGCGATATTGCGTTGTCTTTTTACCCAGCCGTCTTTGGTAATTAAAACGTGGCAATCTTCGGCAACGATAAAGTCTTCTACATTGATTTCAACCTCGCGGCCGGCTGCCTGAATGACCGTCCGTCGTTTAGATTCTGGTTGACTGCAAAAATCTTTAACGATGTCTTCAATTTCGGTTCTGACAATTTTCCAGCAACCAGAAGCATTGGTGTCGGCGGTGTCTTCTTTGAGAAGCCGGCGAATTTCTCGTGCTCGTTTTTCTTTTTTCTTGAGCTCCTCGGTTACCAAGTTAATTTCCAAGCGCGCCAATCGATAGAGCTTCAATTCGAGGATCGCATCGGTTTGCTCGGCATCGAGACCTCGCTGCGTCCCCCGGATTTCCTCGGCCGGGAATCGTTTCATGATCTTCGCTGCGGCGTCCGATTTTCCGTCACTCTTTCGGATGATTCGAATGATTTCATCGAGTGCATCGAAAATGGTTACAAAGCCACGAAGGATATGGATTCGCTTGTTAAGCGTTTCGAGTTCGTTTTCCAAACGTTGGGTGACGACGTCGAGGCGGAATTGCAGAAAATACCAAAGCGATTCTTTGAGACCGAGCCGCTCAGGGCGACCGACGTCGGGGTTTTCAGTTGGAACCAGGCAGGTGAGGTTGACGTTGAAGTTGGTTTGGAATTGCGTGTTTTTGTAAAGAAAGGCCAGTACTTTTTTCTCATCGGCATCTTTTCTAAGGTGCAAGTCAATGCGAATGTCATCGGTGGAAACGTCTCGGATTTCCAACACCAACGGAAGTTTTCCAGTGTAGACAAGCTCTGACATTCTCTCGACCAGAACCGCTTTGTTGACGGCATAAGGGATCGAATTAATTTGTAGAATGCGGCCTGTTTTTTTATTTCCGCCGACGAGTTTACTCGTCCCCCGAACCTTGATCGGGCCTTGGCCTGTTCGGTAAATCTCTCTCAATTCTTCTTTCGTGTTAATGACTTGACCGCCCGTTGGAAAGTCAGGTCCATGAACGGCATCATTGGCAACCAGTTGGTACGGTTTGGTTTCTGGGTCCTTCAGTAACTTCAAAAGCGCTCGACAGAGTTCCTTGAGGTTGTGGGGTGGAATGTTGGTGGCCATTCCAACCGCGATGCCGGTTGCGCCATTAAGTAAGAGGTTGGGGATTTTACTAGGCAGAACAACGGGTTCTTCGCGACTGCCATCGTAATTGGGTCGAAACGCGACGGTTCGCGTTGCCAAGTCAGAGAGTACTTCACCGGCGATTTGTGTGCGCCGGCATTCGGTGTATCGCATTGCTGCGGCGTTATCACCGTCGATAGAACCAAAATTACCTGAGCCATCAATTAACGGCATGCGCAACGAAAAGGGTTGCGCCATTCGCACAAGTGCATCGTAGATCGAACTATCGCCGTGAGGATGGTAATTAGCCATCGCGTCGCCGACGACTTTGGCACTCTTGCGGTGCTTTGAGTTATGATCAAGCCCGAGTTGCCGAGTCGTATAAAGAATTCTGCGCTGGACGGGTTTTAGGCCATCGCGGACATCGGGCAGAGCCCGGGAGGTGATGACGGATAGCGAGTAATTTAAATAGCGGGTTTGTGCTGCCAGTCGCAATGGAACGGGTTCATAACCTACCAATTCCTTGTCATCGAAAAGTGAATTATCGATACTGCGGTTTGCTTTTCTTGTTGCGGTCTCTTTTGAGACTTTGCTCGTTTTCTTTTTCGCAGGCCGGCGTTTTGCCACGTCAGTCCATCCTTTGTTGACTTACTAATTCGATCCACGCGCGGCTTGATGGGCAGCGAGTAGAAATTGAAAACCCTCTTCAGTCCCGCTGGGTGCGAGTTTTGAGTCGGATTTTCTATGGTTTGTATCATTTTTTCATGCTAAACCAACAATGAGGCTTATTGAAAAAAGGGGCGGTTTGGGAAGAGTATACCAATCAGGTCAAATCGGTTACAGACGGTTTTTAGGGTTGTATTATGGGCGATTGAGGAATGCGCGAACACGGGCCCATTTTTGCTATCACTAGTGGAGCTGGCAAGTCGAAGAGCAAAGTGAAGTGGTTTCGCCACATTTTTGACAGCTAATTTGCCCACGATCTGCGTTTGCTGGGCCAACTCAGGAGCCGACCCGATGATTCGTAATTTGATCTCAACCGCCATTGCAGCGGTTATGTGTCTCGCCGCAGCAACCGTTTCGGCTCAAAATACAGAAACCCATTTGCCAAATGACATGTTCTCGCAGTATTCGACGGCGAATGGTCCTAGCACAACCACCGCAGGTATTTATCCGGCGCCCCATTACTCACCTTCGCTCGGCGCACAGAGCTACTACACCTATCAACCGTTGATGCCCCACGAAATGATGTATGCCCACTCTCGGAACTACTTCAACTATTACAACACCAATCAATGCGGTCTTCCGGACTCAGTGAACAAAACTTCGGTTCGCTGGATTAGTGGTACAAATCATATCGCTCCAATCCGGCAAAGTCATTGCTTGTCAAATCTGACTTATCGTTTGCAGGCTCACAAGTACGGACTCAGCGACGGCAACTGTGGTGCCAACGATTGCGGCGGCCAAGGCGGTCGATCTAAGAAGTTTTTCAACCACGGCAAAATTGGATGCCGTGGTGGTGAGTGTGGTCAGAGTTCTTGCGAAAGTGGTTGTTCAGCAAATCTGAGCGACGGAACACTTAATCGATAGGACGGGTTTCAGTTTACGCAAAACCGTTTGATAGACGGTTATCCTCAATCAATACGGACATTCGGGGTCATAGAAATGAAGAAAATAGGTTTTATTATCGGCGTCGTTATGATTGCGATGCTCGTCTCGATGACGGCAGATGCGAATGCTCAATCGCGTTTTCACTCGCGCATATCAAAAGGTGCGTTGGGGAATCGAGTGGCTGTTTATACCACTCCAGATGCCGATGGAATGACGATGAACGGCTACCAAGGCCGGATTAATATGGCGCGTTCACTCAAAATGGCGTCCCATAATTCTTATTCACCTGCTCCTTTTTATACTTACAGTAATCGCGGGCTCGATGCTGGACGACTGCATTATCAGAACCAGGCGGAAGCTGCTCAGTCTCCTTGGCACGGCGACTACATGGGATGGCAATGGCGTCAGCCAACGGCATTGATCGTGCCACCGACGGCAAGCTTCCAGACCAGTTACGGCTGGGGAGTTGGTCAGGTGAAGAGCACTCCGATTGTTCATCAGTTCGGCCGTCAAAGCGAGCCAACCAGCGGTGCACCTGCGTCTTACAAAAAGACGCCTTACTGGCCAAATAGCACAGAGCAATTTGGGATCTACCCGGTACGTGCGCCGTGGTAGTCGAAACGAGACGAATGACATCGTTTTGATGACGATAGTTGCAATGCCCGAAGAGACGTTTAACCGCGTTTCCTCGGGCTTTTTTAATGTTATGACAGATAATTGCGAATGGCCTCAGATCTGCAAGAAGGCTCCCTTGTTAGAATTTTTCGCAGGGAGTCCACGCTATGTTCCTCTTTCCAATCTTGTTAGCCGTAGGTGGTTTCATCACGATCCCGTTTGCCATTACTGTTTGTTGTCCAGTGAAGGAAAGCCGCGGCTTTTAAGGCGAGCGGTCCATTGATTACGGAATTCATGGGCGCTGTTGAAATGCATTCGGTTGAAAACTCAATCAAGTCATTCGTGCGGCAGATTGAACTTATGCGATTGGTTTTATTGCTGCGTGCTTTTTCGCAACAGCGACTCAAATTGCGATTTCAGTTCTGATTGATTCCAGCCTGGGGGAATGGCTTTTATGTATTTCAATAATTTTGCTGCGCTTTCACGATCGCCTGAATTGAACAATAGCTGGGCGACTTGGTATTTGGCTTCATACCAATTGGGTGTGTTTTTTTTCAGTCGGGTGGCGATGCGTCGCCATTTTTTCAGGGGGATCTCAGGTTGGGATGTTCCCAATTCTCCCGTTAGCGAACGCGCCAATTGCATTTGGATTTCTGCATTCCGAGGGTATTTTTTTTCCAGTGCTGTCAGCGTTTGCGACGCTTCCTGATTTTGTTTCAGCGCAATTAACACGGCGGCCTGTTTTAGTCTCCAATGATCTTTTAGTTTGGCGTTGTCAGGTTGGTGTATTTCCGGCAAGGCCAATACCGCGCGGGTGAGATCGAGCTTAACTGTTTGAAGATTCTGATTCGCAGTTTCGTCTGCCGGAGAATAATTTAAGAGCGGTTCACACCGTTGTAGCATCCGCTGATTGTCCGCGATTGCTGCCACATATTGGGTTGCCGTTTTTGGATCGGATTCTGCATTGAGGGCAACCAGCAAGGCATTGGCCCAGTTGACATTATCAGAGCTGGTTCCGTTCGCAATTTGCTTTACTTGATCCTGGTTATTCTTCAGAATTAGCCGGGTGCCAAACTGCCAATCAAGTTCGAACTGGGCGAGCTCAAGCTCGCTTCGCAGGGTCGTATTGGCAGGTAGCCTCCCCGCCCGTAACGAAAGCTGGGCTATTACCTCTTTGCATTTCAGCTGTGTTGCATTGCCAGACCGTTGTAAAGTCTGGCGGGCACAGGCAATGGCCTGCTCAATGGCCGAGTTTAACTGAGGGTATGAGTTGGTAACTGCCAGGTAAAGTTCGAGTCCTCGTTCCCAATCGCCGAGATTGATTCGTTCTTTTGCTAACCAGATTCTAGCTTGGTTTGAACTGGCTGCCGTGGGCCATTGAGCGAGGTGTTGAATGAGCAGCGTCTGGAATGCCGGACGCGAATCCGGATCCTCCCCTGAGATGGATTTGGCATAATTCCAGCAACCGATTAAATGAGCAGCAGAGGCGATTGGCTGAGTGGCATATTCGCTTGCATTAGTCGTCAGGCGGTCCGCTGCCAGTCTATGCTTACCCTGACCTTCCAGAATTTTGGCCAGGCGAATTTCAAGGTTCAAAACTGTTTTGAAGTCGGTTTGCGATTTCGCCAAATCCGCAGCGCGTTGGAGTGCGTTTAATGCGTCATTCCACTCTTTTTTACGTTCTGCTTCTGTGGCCAATCGTATCAATAATTCGAGTTCAATGCTTTTCGGTTGATTCGCTACATTGGAGGGAGCATGAGAGGTTCCGGTTGAGTCGTTTCCCGTCGCTACTACGGGAACTCCCACCGTATTAATGAGTATCAGTTCTGCGCGTCGCCCCCAGTAAGGGCCATATTCGCGCTTGATCGCTTGAGATCGTTTGAAAGCGCGAGAGATCCAATTCTGTTTTTTTTGTTTATCGGTCGTGCTGGCGGAGAGGGCGATTGCGAGTTCGAGCAAGGCGAGTTCTAAATCTGGAGTTGGCGGACGAAATTGTTCAAGATTCTCGAAGGTCGATTGAGCATAAGTCGTGTCTCCGATTGCGATGGCGTTACGAATCGTTTGTTCGGCCAGTCTTTGTTTGATCAACAACGGAGCTTTAAATTTTTCAAGCGACTGGGCAAGTGTGCGAGCACGATCTGGCGTATTGAGAAGACGGTAGCACTCAATTTGACCTAGTTTTGTATTCCACCAAAGCGTCTGACCTTCGGAGGTCAAACGTTGAACCTCTATTAATTTCTCACTCACTCCATTGAGGGCGTCGATTCGATTCAGGCGATCATTGGGAAGATAAAGCTGTGCCCGAATTAAATTGCACTGCGCCAATTGATACTGAATATTGTTTTTTAGGTTTAGCAACTGGTCTACCGCTAATTCATTTGAGCCGAGAGTGCGACCTTGCTGCTCGGGTATTTTGTTGGAAATCTCGCGCTGTAAATCATTTAGATTTGTTCTGGCTATTTTAATTTCCATTAGCGCCTTGGTTCGTGCGGACTCGTCGGCCATTTGCGATTCGATTTCTCGGCTCAACATTTGACCGCGCGCAATATGACTTAACGCTTGCTGAACCTGAACCAAGATATTTCTTGGATGGTCAATTTCTTTGGTTAAAAAATCTGTCGATGTCGATTGAACCTCGCTCCATGCTTGTGCTCGTTCTGCCTGAGGTGAAAGGAGCGCCCGCATCGTTTGGGTTTTCATTAATTCAATAATTAATCCAACTTGGCTCGTCGGATCAAGTTCTGGCCTTTTCAATTGTTCACGGCAGTAGAACTCGGCAGTCGCAAATAACCGCCGTTGTCGAAGACCTTCAATAAGCGTTGAATTATCCTGGCGTTCAACGACCACGTCGTCATTTTGGCTAAAACTAAGGGTGGGGTTGAGCAGCATCAGTAGCAAACCGAGCGCCCATCGCTCGATTCGCACTTTATCGATCACAAAATTCATCGATTCCCCTGAGGGTTAACCGCGAACGAAACTTTTGAAAACCCAGACAGTTTGGCAGTATCGTAGGCGCCAATGACAATTCCCAGAGGCACGATCGGATCGGGGTGGAGGACAACCACCGCATCCGTTTGGATGTCAGCGATCGTGACCAACTGTGTTTTTACTTCTTCGACGGAGCCGAATAATTGGTCATTTATTTTCCAGACTGGGGCTGCGCCGTCCCAAGCGATGCGCACGATGACATCGTCGAAATCTTTCGGTTCCGGCGGTTCCAATTGATTCACTGGATCTGAGCCGGAGAGTTCTGTCATGTTACTGGGAAGAATTTGTTCGATCAACTGAAAGCTTGCGGTCCAAACAAAAAATACCAGCAGCAAAAAAACCACGTCGATCATGGGAGTCATGGCCTCATCAATATCGATGTCGCCTCCTTGGCGAATGAACGGGCTGGCGCGTTTCATTGGCTCTCCTCCCGATAGACAGCGTAGGTGACTTTCCAGATTTTCGCAGCGGTGCAAGCCAGCATGATAGGCTCGACCGTGGAGTAGGGGGCTTTTCGGCTCCCGCGAATCCGAACTTCGATGTTCTCACCTTCTTTGTCCCGGGCTTCGGTGAATCGCGCCTTGAGTTGGTGCTGTGAAATGGGCCGTCCAGCTAACCAAAGCGAGCCATCAGATTTTACGTTGACGGTGAGCCGTGGTGTTTCCAGGTCAATGTCGTCCTGGCCTGAGCTTGCTTGAGGCAGCGTGAGTTCCATTTGCGACTCCTGTCTCGCAAGGTGGCTACTGACGAGAAAGAAAATAATCAGTAGAAAGACAACATCAATCATCGGTGTGATGTTGAAGCCATAATTGCGATTCGACTTGTGTTGTGGGATTTGCATAAATGAGCGAAATGGTGATTGCGAGCGGATTCAAACCGGCTGATGTGTGAGGCTATTTTTTGTTGGCTCGCCTTCGAAGTGGGGTGAAAACATGTTGAGCAATGTAGGCTGCTTCGGCGACAAATTGATCAATTCGGTTTCGAAAAATTGCAAACGCACCAATCGACGGAATGGCAACGATTAATCCGCCAACGGTCGTTACCAACGCTTGGTAAATACCTTCTGCTAACTGCGGCGCGCTGGCAGTCCCCTGTGTGGTAGCAACATTCTGAAAAGCAATGATCATTCCGATAACGGTTCCCAGAAGCCCCACCATCGGTGCAATGTTTCCAATCACTGAGAGATATTCGATTTTCCGAAAGAGTCGAGCCGATTGTTCTGCAAGTGCATCCTCAATTGATTTTTCGACTGCGTTCCAACCGAAATCCAATTCTGAGATACCGTGCATCAAAACAAATGACAGGAAACTAGGTCGCTCATTGCAGGCAGTCTGTGCGCCGGACACATCCCCCGAGAGCAGACACTGTCGTACCTGTTCACTCAATCCTTCTGGAATGAGATCTTTCCGGCGGATCGTCATCAGCTGATCAAAAATCAAATAGGCAGCCGTCATAGAAAGTGCGAGCAAAATCAGGATCATGATGGCCCCGACAATTCCCCCAGAAAAAAGGATTGCGAGAAAACCGGAGGGTGCCTCTGCCGAGGCATTCGACTCGCCGGCATTCTGCGCAAGAAGTGCCTGGGTTGGAATAAAAATCAATAATTGACTCAGGCCAACGGAAAACCATTGTCTCGGTCTCAGTGACATACTTCGTTCCTGTTCTGTGGTGAGTGACTCACTCCGGCTGTCGTTAAAATAAATTCAAAAACTGAACTGACACAATGCAATTACTGGCTTATTTGTTTGGCCCACACGGTTTGCGGATAAAGAGTGACCAGCTCGTTCAAGATTGACTGGGCGAGATCCGACTCGCCTTGATTGTCCAATAAATTACCCGCCCGATACAATGCCGCTGCGACCAGCGATTTTTGTTCGGGGAACAAAATGGGGATTCTCATCAAATTGACAATCGCAGGCTGTGTCTGTCCGACTCGCGATTGGGCTTCAGCCAAAACAAGATAGGGCCCAGCCCGGAAATCGCGCGGCAACCCGGCGACAGTCTTTTCCCATGGTTTTAGTTGTTTATCGGTCACATTGAGTCGCGTTCGCCAGAGTTGGGCGATAGCGATGTTTTTTAATCGGGGGTCGATATCTTCGGAGAGCGTTTGCAGGATTTGAATGCCAGTATTCCTTTGAGGACTGCCAAGCATCCAACTGGCGCCGATTAACTGAAGGAATGAATTCCGAGAATTACCTAGTTGACTCGCAGTGTCGGCCATGACTGTACCAGAACCAGTCCAGCAAATTGGAGCCAAGGGAAGGAAGCGGGTCTGCGGGTCCTCTTGGAGGATAATTTGAAACTGTCGAATTGCATCGGGGTACTTTTCGAGTGATTGATAGGCCTCGATAAGTTTGGCGCGAATAATGAGTTTCGCC
The DNA here is from genome assembly GCA_028823415.1 of Mariniblastus sp. Classification (GTDB taxonomy): domain Bacteria; phylum Planctomycetota; class Planctomycetia; order Pirellulales; family Pirellulaceae; genus Mariniblastus. The sequence continues at coordinate 8,297 of JAPKBL010000047.1, read as the reverse complement.
CAAGGACGCGATTCGCTGCTTAACGCCTCCTCGAATTGGACGATCGCGAAACTGGGATTACCCGAATTAAATTCCTGCAGTCCCAGTTTGTAATTGTCGCCCCACTCCGTTTCGATTTTTATAATGGTGTCATTGTCAATTTCCCGCTCAACTCCTTTGGAACGGAGGGTCAAAGAGTCGCCTGTCCATTGGGTAATGGTTCCTTTTCGATTGACGATGGGCGCCCCATCCTGACGGCGCGTCACGACAATATCGGTTTGTCCGATTGCTGATACCGGCAAGTTCAAGCCAATGAATAAAATTGCAATAATCAGTCGCATTTGCGGTCCAGTGAGAGGAGTCCGTTGATCGGTCTAACAACCCTGCTTTTTTAATGACTTCGCTTCGAAGCGTCTATGCTAAGAGGCATTTATTCCACACGGAGCGTGTTGATGTTTTTGAAAATATATTTTCCACCGCTGTTTCTCGCGATTGCTTCGAGGGAGCGATCGTTCGATCGCCTTTCTCCAAATTCGATAGTATTGATAATCGCCCGCGAATAGTTCCGACGACTGACTTCAAAGATTTCATCGGCCGTAAATCCCCCCTCCGCATCGGTTAGAAAGAAAATAACGTCGGGGCCAAGCTTGAAAGCTGTTTTTAAAGCCGAGAGATGATCGGTGCCACCCTCGGGTCGAATGCTTTCAATGAATTGTTTCGCTGCCTCTTTGTTTGCGTCACTGGCCCCGTGAAGGCTTAATTTTCGACGAAAAATATCAACGTCGTTGTTATAAAAAATAATTTGAAATTGATTGGACGCGTTGAGAGAATTAATACTCTTCCAAAGTTCCTGCCTCGCAGAGAGCATCGGGCGAAAGTTATACCCTTCCATACTTTTCGAACGGTCGATGAGATAGACGAACCGCGATCCTGTTCCCGGGATTCCGAAAACTTCGACGGTCATTTTTCCACCGATCTGTCCCTTGACTGCAGGCCCAATGATCAATGAATCGGCACTCGGGAGCTTATGGGCAAGGAGATCCCCAGCTCCCGACGATTCGCCGGTTGTGACTTCTAATCCCGGTAACTCAGGTCGGCTCTCGAGGTCGACTGAGGGAGGTGAGGTGTCGGGCGCTGGCGCGGGGTTGCTGTTTTGAGCAATGTCTCCTTCACTTAGATATTCAGTTGTTTCCGTCTGGACGTCGACGAGAACGATACCACCAGTTCGATTTTCAACCTCGCCAGAGCCGTTCGGTATTCGGGTTAGAAAAAAAATCAACCCTGCAATCAAGCTGAAGTGTAACAGTAGCGAAAGCAGCCAAGCGGGAAGCGATTTCTTTATCTCGACGGTGGAGCGCAGATGGAACCCGAAAGGTTTCGACGGGGCCTGGAGAGCGGCAACGGAACTTTTTTTGGGATGCGTCATTCGATTTCATTTTTGCCGATTCACCTGAATGTCCTATTTTAAAGACGCTGTGAAATTGAGTCAATGTTAAGCCCATCCATGGATTGTTCGATTTGACCGCTGGGTCGGCGGTATTTCATTAAATAGGGAGGCAAACGCGTTGGCGTTGCTGCGTGACACGTTTGGTCCACTCGGCGGGAAGTCGAGTTTCGAGGTGACGAAATTTCTGCAACCTTGCCCAGTTTTTGGGTAGTTAGAATTTTTTTTAAGGATTTATTTTAGGAACGACCAGAGGTGTCACTCAATAACCCAATAGTTGTTTTCAGACAAAGCGTTTTTTGATTTCAAACAATCACGAATTGAAACCACTTCAAGCGGGAGCTGAAAATGATTAAGCCACTCAACACGCCTCAACTTTCTGCTGCGAAGAATCGGACTGGTTTGCAGAGCATTTCTGACTTGCTTCCTCGATTGATTCGCCAGTACGAAATTCAGGCAGAAATGTTACGTTGTCGGGAAGAGGGATCGCGACCTTGTTCCGCGGTAGCGATCGAAGGAACGGCCGCGATCGAGCAGGGAAAGTTTGCTTGGTACGATTGAATTCCGGTTGTTATGGTTTCTGTCGATAAATCACACGGTTCGCAGTTGTTACCGCTGAAATTTTCATCGTGGGAATTTCACGCGAGATTTCTCTTGAAAGGACAGCGGTTTTGTCGGGTCATTGAGGTCTGCGGAAATGAGTTGAGTTTAAAAATTCCAAAACCCGAGTATTGAATGATTCGGGTTGTTCTAGAGGAGTGAGGTGTCCTGCGCCTTGGATCTCGACAAACTGGGCATTGGGAATTAAGGCGGCGTTGTTGCTCATCTCTTGGGCCGTCGTGATCTGATCGTACTGTCCACCGACGAAGAGGGTTGGGCAATCAATCATTGGTAACCATGAAGTAGCATCGTGGCGGGTGGACATGGCAACCTGCCCGGCGGCCACTGACTCAGGTGAGGCCGATTCGATCATTTGCTCGAGGGCGGACTGGATTGAGGTTTTCAGTTCTTGTGGCTTGCCATAAATCAGACGAGGCGCCATTTGCTGGGCAAGAACCTGTGTTCCCGTTTTGAAAATGGATTTAGCTGAAATTAATCGGGCGCGTGCGACTTCGGGGCTGTCATTGGCGGCGCGGGTATTGCAGGCAACGATTCCGCTGATTTTTTCTGGGTAGTGTTTCCAGAATTCCCAACCAATGTAGCCACCCATCGAGAGGCCGCAAAAGATCACACGTTCTTGGACATTCAAGGCGTCCAAAATTTGAGATAAATCTTCCGCGTGGTTTTGGAGGGTCGCGCGGGGTTGGTCACATTGACTCAAGCCAAAACCTGCGAGATCCGGGCAGATGACGCGGTGGGTTTTCGCAAACTTCGAAATTTGGAATTTCCACATGCTTTGATTGAGCGGAAAACCATGGACCAGCAATAACGGAGGCCCTTGGCCGTGATCGATCACGTGGAACTGGGAGTCGCCAATGGAGAGTGTCTTTTTGAACATCGATTTAAGGCATCGGTAATTGAAAGCGAGCCAGCGTCCAAACCCAATTGGCTAAGAGGATCACCGCAACGGCCATTGGTATCCAGTAGATGAAGGGCCAATGGATGGATGCTTTCCCGGACTGAAGTCGCCAGATCTGAAACGCATGCCACGGAATCTGAATCGCGATGAATAAATAAACAACGAAACTTGCGGGATTAAATCGCCAAGCTTTTTCAAGTTGTCCGTGGCTAATACAAATAAACGCCCGCGTGAGTCCGCAACCGGGGCAGTCAATTCCAAGCAATCGCCGGCTGGAGCAAGTATCCGGAAATGGGCTGCTAAAGCCGGGCAAAAAAACAGACTTTTTGCCATCCGTGCTCATCAGCACTGAGAGAAGCATGATCACAGAAGCGAACAACAAAAAGATCAGATGCCCCCAGCGGTCAATTTTTTGGGGATTCACAGGGTGTGCGAGAGTTGCGAGAACCACGGGTTCCACCCCTCCCCCCACCGCTGTGTCAGTATTTTGGTTGGTGTCGTTCACGCTATATCAAGAGAGTTTATGTTTGTAGTTTCGAATGGTCGTGCTTCCATTGTACGAAAAAAATGTAATGTGATCGCAAATTGAAAACCGTTTAGTTACGATAATAGGAGAAATATTTCGCTCGGCCAGAATTCAATATGCAATTAAGAACTAAAATGTTTTTGACCGTTTGTTTTTTGTCGCGACGGTCAGCTATGACGTCGATTAGTTTTGTTTTTCTGACCGCCGTCTGGGGCGATTCAAGTTTCGCGAAGCAGGAATCTCAGTCGGAGTTTTTTGAATCTCGAATCCGCCCAGTATTGGTTGAGCACTGTTATGAGTGCCATAATAGTTCAAATCAAGCGGAGGCCGAACTAGCGCTCGATTGGCGATCGGGCATTCGAACCGAGACAGAGCATGGCACGAGCGGTTGACGTATCGGTACGCGGGTAGAGATGTCCGTTTAACCGACGTGCATGGCAACGTGTTGCATGAGATTCTTGCCTAATCAATAAAGATCTAACCCCTTAACATGATAACTGCAATGTGGAGGTGGTGATGGTGAAGCGATGAGACATTTGTCTCGCACGCTTATTGATCGCGCCAAAACCTGGGAGCGAATAGAACAAGGATCGGAAATACTTCCAACCGGCCGAGCATCATTAGCAAGATGAATAACGATTTTGAAGGCACGCTGAAATTTGCGTAATTCTCGGTCGACCCGACAATGCCGAGACCGGGCCCAATATTGTTGAGCGTTGACGCGACGGCACTTGCTGAATCAATCAGTTTGTTTTGTTGATTGGTCCCCCAAGTAAGGTCTGGCTCAAAGGCGATCACGAACAGGAAGCCAAAGGCGAATAGAGCGATAATTAGACCAAAATAGACAAGGATTGAATGGCGGAGGGATTGGTCTTCGGCTGCCTTTCCACCGAGCTTCAGCAGGCGAACTTCTTTGGGTTGAAAGGAGCCTTCGACTTCAATCCGCAGGATCTTAAAAAATAGAATATGGCGAATAACCTTCATCCCGCCACCGGTGCTACCGGCGCACCCACCGACGAACATCAGGAGTAAGAGTAACCCTCGGCCGAGTTGATTCCATTGATCGAAGTCAGCGGTTCCATATCCTGTTGTGGTGATAATGGAAACGACTTGAAACAGGCTGTTTCGAAAAGCAGTCTCAAACGGTTGGAAGTCAACGTTACCGGCACGCATGCCAAAGACGACAATGACGATAGTCGCGAACACGATAATGCCGAGGTAGGTGCGAAATTCGAGGTCAACCAACAGCTTTTTCGGCTTCCCTTTGAGTACGAGGAAAAGCAGCAAAAAATTTGCGCCAGCCAAGGTCATAAACAGGATCACAACGTATTCAATCGCCCGCCCGTTTAGGCCCCGATTAAAAAAATGGCCAAGGCTGTCGTTGTAGGTGCTAAATCCCCCGGTTGCCATGGTCGCAAAGGAATGGCAAATGGAATCGAATGGCGACATCCCGAGAAAAAACAGGATGGCCGCGAGGATAATATTCAGCAACAGGTACATGCCTGCAAAACGCCAAGCGGTGTGTTGCATTCTCGCCCGCGAGCTTTCCTGAGTGGGGCCGGGCATTTCGGTTCTCATCAATGCCTTGCCCGCAGATCCTTGGCCGAGCAGGACCACAAACAAGACGATGATTCCTAAACCACCGAGAAACTGAGTACTGGCTCTCCAGAAAAGAATACAGTGAGGGACAAGGTGGGGGTCTTCTAAATCGCAGATGACGGTCGCGCCGGTCGTACTAAACCCGGATTGCGATTCAAATAAGGAGTCTACCAGTCCCATCTTCACCCACTTCAGTCGATAATGGGTCGCTCGGTCAGCCGGGGCCGCGGATTCCTCGCCCGGCCCGATAAGCCATTTATTCCACGGTGATTGTTGCTTCAACCGCGAGAATACGGCGGGTGCCTCAGGGAGCCCCGTGGACTCGATGAATTCCCGAGTGGACAGTCCTCGGGCTGTCGCGTTGGCGAGTGTTTCAAGGACGATTAAGTTTTCAGATTCCGCCAGACGGGCGGAATCTGGATCTTGAGGCTCGGTGTCTTTCCATCGGTCGGTTTCTTGCCAGGTCTCCCAGAGTTTCCAGCGAGACGAGGCGACGGCGACGGTGTCGGGTTGATGAAAGACACGGATCGATGGCCCTCGACTCGTGCCACTGAAAATATAGGGCATGGCGCCTAACACGCTGGCCAAGACCCAGCTTAAGCCGACGACTGCCATCGCTTCTTTGCGGTAGATTTTCGAGTCACCACCGGCGCGGCCGTATTGAACCAAGAGACCCCCTAAAACCCAGCAAATGGCCACACTGTAAATCAGCCCCCAGATACCGTCTCGCTCTAGCTGAGTTGCTTTTACAACTGCATCGGTATGGGATCCGATATTTGGATCAGCCCAGATCAAACTGAACAGCATGAAGCTGCCGATCAGAAAACTGAGCACGCCAAGCAATTTGGAAAGGATACGAAAATTCATGAGATCGGTCGGAGGGACGGAGGATTACTCTGAATCACGAGGGAGCCATCTAAATTTGATAGCTCAGCAAGTTTAATACTCGGGGGTTGTTTCGATCAATCGATTGGCTGAAATTTTAGCACCAATCAACAGACTTATTGGGAAGCAAAGCAAAAAGATAAGTGTCATTGTTTTCTTTTCGGGAGCGTCCTGAATGATGGTCTGCAAATGCATGACAAACATCAAAACAGCAACAAATACTGCATGGGGGAAAAAGGCGAACGGTGCGGTTCGTACTACCAGCCATCCGATCAAGGCACATAAAACACAATTAAAAACGACAGCCAGACAGAACATCGGAACGGGAATGACTGACCATGGATCCGATGCCATGATCTCCTCTTGAAGGGATGGTGCGAGAGCTAGGTACTCGACAAAACCTGGAAACCACAAATACCCCAGTAATGCAAATGTCGAGAAGAGCGACAACACAGTCATCACGTAACCCGAAGCGACCGTGAGGAAGCTGCGCAGTAACATGGCGGGCGGCAAGGATGGTTGAGACATGCGCGTTTCTTCTGCTTGTGAAAATCGCATTATATGCCAGTGTTCGCGAGGCTTGAACCCGAGTGACCATGGATGGCAAGTGTGAGTGAATTATCGTTTTTCAGTTTCCAGTTTCTGTTCCGCGACATTTACCCCCGTTAATTGCTGCTTTTCAAATACGATCATCGCATCGCAATCTTGAAGATCCGGGCCAAGGGTAACGGCCGTGACAAAACGATTCCCATCGGCAAAAAACTTTAAAAATGACTCATTCTTGGCAATCGTACCGTTGGGCAGTGTTTCTGATGTTTCAATGACTAATCCGTCAACTCGCGATTCGAGAACGCGCCAGTTGCCTTGGGAACCGTCTCGCATCACTTGGCCGTCCATCGAAACCATTTCTAAATCGTTTTCGAGCGTGCCATCGGTTTTATACTCAATCGCCATGATCGTGGACAGAAAGCTGGATGCTTTGGCGAGGACAAGGTCCTGTTGTTCAGGCGTCAGTGACGAAATTTTTTGTGTCAGTTTTGCTTCATCCAAAACTGCGTTGCCGAGCCAAATTCCCGGCAAGTCGTCCAAAGTGAGTTTCGCTTCGACAGTGGCATTGGTTGGGATGGTCACGGAAGCGGTTTCGATACTGGGATCCGTGGATTGACTTTTGTCGGACGTTTCCGAGTTTGGTTCGGAGCAACCTAGCATCCCAACCAGGGAACCAGCGAATAAGATGCTGACTAAAATGAGTGTTCGTGAAGATCTATTTTTCAACATGGTAAACTCCCTTTCACCACGAAATAAGCAATCGCTTTATGGCTGTTTGGTAAATGTGATTTTCGTGCGGGTGCCGGCCATGTTGGGCGGCACTAGTTTAATGGTTGTCGGATTGATGAAAGTAATTTCGTGTTCGGATTGTTGGTTCTGGATGTCGCATAACACCATCATTTTATCGGATGATGCATCGTAGGAAATAAATTCCCATGTTCCAATTTTTCCTTGATCGATCTCCCCCATCTTTGTTGACGATTCCAATTGTCCATTCCAGCTGAAACGGATCAACATTTTTGGCGGGCCTGGATTGACTGAAAAATCTCCTGGATCGAGTGTTGGATCAGGGCCATCTTCATTGATTCGCTCCATCACGGTATCGGCTTGTTGGATCCCCCAAGTCCCAATGATTTTAGAACGATTGGCGTCACTGCATCCAATCAAAGTGCATGCAAGCAAGCTGGCAAAAATTACTTTCAAAAGAGACTGCATTCGAGTTGCTTTGAAAAAATAGATGGGGCGAAATGAAAGTTGCGAAAGTTTACCAATTGTATGGTTTTTTTTGATTGGTGAACAAATAACGGTCGATAAATCCCAAGCATGCACTTTGCATGTCTACTTCATTGGGGGATGAACGAATGATTCGATTGTGCTTGATCTTAACAAGTTTGGCTATTTCAGCGATGTCAATTGGCTGTTGTGGACCTATGGGTTGCGGCGTGGATGTCTCGATGAGTTGTAATCGATGTGATGTCGTCGACTGCGTTGATCCTATTTACCGCCCCTTGGACGGTGTCCGCCAGCTTCGCGGGCGATGGGCGTGTGGAAGCGGGTGTGCTGAAACCTATTACGGTGAATGGAGAAGTACACCGCCGGACGCACAAGATCCTTGCTGTGACGAGGGTTGTGGTACCAGTCGCGAGTTCTGCTGGAGTGGTTGTTGGCAACCCGGTTCGTTGCTTCGTGGACTCTACGGCGAGCGATACTGCGATGATTGCGGTTCTGAATCGGGATGCGAATGCGGCCACAGTCCTGCCCCAGAGTTCATGGAGGGCGAGTTCATGGAAGGCGAG
>JAPKBL010000154.1 GCA_028823415.1 Mariniblastus sp. | reverse complement strand
AAATCTTGTTTTAGTTAATAGTAGGTAGCCACCAATGTCACAGGACCCCAATTTTAATCGACCGATGGATCAACCCTACAAATCGCCAGTGATCAACAACGGTGCTAAACCAAGTGGTACCAGCGGGAAAGCGATCGCAAGTTTGGTCTTGGGTCTCTTAAGCATTGTCGGAATGTGCTTGACTGGCATTCCAGGATTGATTTTGGGGATCATGGGTCTGGGTGACATCAACCGAAGCGCTGGCCGCATCGGCGGTAAGGGAGTGGCGATCTTCGGAATCGTGCTCAGCAGTTTAGGAATCCTCTGGACCACCATGGCTCCTTTATTGCTGATCGGAATGATGCTGCCAGCAGTGCAGCAGGTGAGAGAAGTGGCTCGCCGGGTAACGTCATCAAATAATATGAGGCAGCAATCACTTGCGATGCTTAATTATGAATCGGCCTACCTGAAGTTTCCGCCTCGAGAAGAAAACGGTCTTAGCTGGCGAGTGCATCTCCTTCCTTTTATCGAAAGAAGCGATCTACATAGCCGTTTCCATTTGGATGAGCCTTGGGACAGCCCTCATAACATTCAGTTACTCGACGAAATGCCGGAAGTCTATGCATGCCCTAGTGTCGTGCTTCCGCCAGGCTATACGGTTTACCAAGTTCCTTACACGGACGTCACAAAGAACCCCGCACCTAAAGACTTGGCGATGTTTGATACCAGCGGAAAGTTTGTTACTTTCAATAGTGTTACCGATGGAACATCAAACACGGCTATCTTGTTAGAAGTTGACGCGGCAGCGGCGGTCGAATGGACGAAGCCTGCTGACTGGGAGTACGATCCATCAGACCCCAAACGTGATCTTGGGAATGTGCACCCGGGAATCATCTTGGTCAACTTCGCTGACGCGAGTAATGAAGCGATCCCAAATAGCATTTCGTTCGAAGACATGAAGGCTATAATTACCAGAACAGGTGGTGAAGCTCAACCACCGTTTGTTAATTACTAGCAAGAGGTAGGGTTGCTGGTTTCGAACACCTGATTCGAGGCCACCAGTAGCACGAAAAAAGCCAACACTGACAATCCACAGCCATTCATGTTCGGATTGGATGGGATCACGACCATTGTGGATTTGGATGAAAGAATCAAAGGGGTCAGGCCTCTTTGATTTGTGATTCGGGTAAAGGATGAATGCGTTGGCGACCGCGGGAGAAGTGATTGATGTTCAGATGTTCGCCAATACCTCGATGATGTCATCGACAACGTTCGTAGTGTCGAATATTTCCGTGGCGCGCTGGCGGACTGTCTTGCGGTTTAACGCTTGGGCTTGCTCGACAGCTGATTGAATGTTTGACAACCGCTCAAAGTACGGCCAAAATGCAGGTCCGCAGTGGATCAAAATCCCTATCAGTGGCCGGATCCAGCGCCTGATCCACGACCACGATTGATCGATTCACACCAGTCCATTCAGAGAAGATTTCAACCGGAAGGTGCCTCAGCATCAACAACCCCGAATCCGAACACGATTCCAGTCGATCGCGTGACGCTCAAGCAGCCCAGGCGGCCAGCCCTCGGTTGAGTCGGCGATCCGCACTTGCTGCCGCCTTGTCGGTTGGTGTGATGCCATCCGCAATCACATCTCTGGGTCGCTCCATATCTCAGGAGGATTCCGATGTTCTGGATGTCCTGGTGGTTGGGGGCGGGGTCTCCGGCTGTTATTCGGCCTGGCGTCTTGCCGCAGCGAATCCAGGTAGTCGGATCGAAGTTCACGAACGGAGTGAGCGCATCGGTGGTCGCCTCTGGTCGGTCAAGCCGCAGGGCATGCAGCAGCAGGTTGCCGAACTCGGTGGTATGCGTATCGCCAGCAACCAGACCCCGTTGTTGAGTCTGGTGAAGGAACTTGGATTGACCACTGATCCGTATCCGGCCACTCAGCCCAACGACATCTACTACCTGCGGGGCATCAGGTCTCGGGCATCCGAACTTGTTGCCGGTCCCAAGTATGGCTATCGGGTTCGCAAGGACCTCGAAGGCAAGACCATAACTGAATTGTTCAACATGGTTGTCAAGCAGGCCACGGGCACGCATGATTGGACTCGGGAAGAGATGCAGGGCATGGTCAACAAGGTGCGGTTCGATGGTGAGCTGCTGCACAATCTTCCGTATCGATTGGTCTTCAACAAGGTGCTGGGGTATGAAGGCACCAGGATGCTGCTCGAGTCCATGGGTTATGGACGGCCCAACACCAACGCCGCGATCTTCCTCAAGGAAGCGGTACTGGATCTCTTCATCAAGGGCTACAGTCATGTTCGTGGTGGGTATCAGAAAGTCCCCCTGGGAATGGCCGACCGAGCCCGCAAGCAGGGTGTGAAGTTCAAGTTTGGTCAGGAGATGATCGACCTTCGGGTGGATGGCGATATCACCGAGGTGGTCTTCCGTTCCGCCGACGGTCAGGAGCACACCCGCAAGGCCCGCAAGGTCATTCTGACTCTGCCCACCTCGGCCTATGGGTTGCTTCCGGACAGCTGTGCTCTGCGAGGAAAGAACAGCCTGACCCGAATGCTGGACAGCCTGCTTCCCGTGCCGGCCACCAAGATCTATGTGAACTTCCCCCGAGAGTGGTGGAAGGATCTGGGAATCAAGTCGGGCAGATCCATCACCGACATCCCGTTGCGGCAGGTCTTCTATCTGGAAGACCCGAGTGGACGAGGGCTTTCTCTGAGTCCGTATGCGGCGGGCAATAATGATTCCGGCTATTGGAGTTCACTGCTGCCTGATGGGCACAAGGCCGATGGTGACAGCCTCATCGCCAAGACCATTCGTGGTCAGCTCAAGCAAATGCACGGCATGGACATTCCCAAGCCATCGGAAGTTCTGTATCGCACTTTCCAGGGTGGCAAGGTCGGCTACGGTTGGAACATGTGGCGTCCTGGAGTTGAGCCGACCGCGTATTCGAAAGCTGCTCGTCAGCCGATTCCGGGCAAGAATATCTATTGCGTCGGACAGGCAACCAGCATCGTCCAGGGTTGGGTCATGAATACCCTTTCAACCACGGAATCGGTGCTTCGCAACAACTTCGGCCTGGCTCGACCGGCCTGGTGGCCTGAATCCTACAAGCCTGAGTGATGGGTCATTGAATGTTTATCCGGCCGCTAGTCTGGTGGATTTAGCGGATTCAAACATTCCAATCTATCTGATAGACCCAGTTAGCCCTGCGGTCAGAACAGCACCTAACCAAATCCATATAAAAGAAAAAGCCGGAGCAGCATTGCCCCGGCTTGTTCAAAATCTATTAGGAAGTGATCAGTGAGAGACCATCATTTTTCTTGTTTGGAGTGTCTTACCACCGCCTCGTTTTAAAAGCTTAAGCTGTACTTTTATTTAGCGGCTGCGGCCTTGCTTCAACAGATCCTCTAAGCGCTTACTCATCTCTTTGACGCGCTCAGGGTTCTTTTTGGAAAGGTCATTCTGTTCACCGGGATCCTTTGACAAATGGTAGAGCTCTGGTCCTTTCTCTGGAAGTTCTGGCTTCGCTCCGTGCCAATTGGTCGGCTTAGAGAAACGAATTTTCCAGTTGCCCTGTCGAAACGCCAACGCGCCTTTACTCGTCTGCAGTATGGCGGTATTACGAGGTTTATCAAGCTTTCTTCCAAGCATTACCGGACTCATGTCAAAGGAGTCCAGGCCGGCTGAATTTGGAAGTTTCTTTTCCAGGAAGCCCGCCGTGGTTGCCAGTGTATCAGCCAGAGTAATGATTTGGTCCGATTCACTGCCGGCGGCGATTTTATTTGGCCAACGAACAATATACGGCACCCGGTGTCCTCCTTCAAAATTGGAGCCTTTCCCCATCTTCAATTCTCCGTTGGTTTGGTGACCATGCTTTTTTCGGGCATCGGTTTTTGCTGTGATCGCTTTCTCTCCAACCTCTTGGGAGGAATCTTTTAATGTCAGATTCTTGCCTGCTGAGCTGTGGTCTTTTAAAGCGCCGCCATTATCACTTGAAAAGAAAATGATGGTGTTGTCAGCGAGCCCGAGTGTTTCGAGGGTACTCATGATTTCGCCGACGTGAAAATCGAGTTCATTAATGTAGTCGCCCAGTTGTCCGATTTCACTAGTGCCACGGAAGTTTTTATGGGGAGTTATATGTGTGTGCGTTGCGGTCAGTGCTAGATAGAGAAAGAAGGGGCGCTTTCGGTTTTCCTTGATAAAGTCGATACCCTTATTTGTCAGCGTGGTGTCGCCTTGGTCATCATAGCGTACCTGAGTTAGTTGATCGATGTTCGGTTTTTTTGGAAGGTTTGTAATACCCTCTTTCAGCCAAAGCAGGCGGTGGTTTTCCACGTAGGTTTTGAAACCGTCGTTGTGGTTGGTGGGCAGAGCGAAATGGTAATCAAAACCGAGTTCATTCGCACTGGGCTTAATCTCTCCGGCCCAGTTGGTAATACCGGTCTCGCCGTATCCTAAATGCCATTTTCCGATGTGGGCTGTTCGGTAGCCCTGCTTCTGAAGGAACTTTGGCAAGGTGAGCGCATCCACGCTAATAGTCAGTGGGCTGGTTGAATTTGCGGTATCATTGCGCAGTGGACCGCGGCATGGGTAGGAGCCGGATATTAAGGCGTAGCGAGAAGGCGAGCAGGTGGCTCCTGGAGCATAGGCTTGAGTGAATCGTATCCCCTGACTTGCCAGGCGATCAATATTCGGAGTCGTTACTTTCGACGGTGGATAAAAGCACTTGATATCTCCAGTACCAACATCGTCAGATAGGATAAATATGATATTTGGTTGCTCAGCACCAGCGACGATGCCACTGATGAACATGGAAAAGATGATAATTGTTTTCATATTATTTACCTTATGAGTTTTCCAGAACACCATTGATCACCCGGTGGCGACGAGTGAGTTCTCATTCGCCCCAGACTTCACCACTGCAGGGCATTCGTTTGTTATTTGGGAGCGCGGTGATTAGGGCTTCTGAGTCGCGAGATTTAGTTTCTGTTACTGTTTCCGCATTATATATAATGAAGTAGCGGGGCTTATATCGAGGACTTCCAGGGAATGTTTCACCCCAGAGATTACAGTCAGGTGTTTCTAATCGCCCCCATCACTCTTAGTGGTTACCCCTTGAGTAGTCGCTGCTAAGGTGTTTTCTGTTGGTAAATTGGTGCAGTGTTTGGTAAGAGTGGTTTTCGAATAATTAATATTTCGCTCAAATATAGATGAAGAGATAAAAACAAAAAAGCCACCTGGTAGAACAGGCGGCTAAGCTTTTTATTTTAATAAACGGGCGTGTAGCACGGTTGAGCTGATCAATTGTCAAGGAAGTTCTTCATTGGAGGAAGATCCCTTCAGCTCGCCTTTGATGTCACCTAGCTTGATAAATCCCAGCTCGCCTTTGATGTCACCTAGCTTGATGAAACCCAGCTCGCTATCAGTAAACACGCTTCCAACGTGCGGGTATATACTGGGTCAATTTGGTTTGGGATGCTATTGTCACTAGCGGTGATAGATTTCCAGGAGCGAACTTGTGTTCGCTCCATTTTTTTCTTTGAGATGAATATGGTTCGAACGCTAATTCTTTTTTTCAGTGGACTCGTTTTTTTGACAATTTTCACAACAAAACTGTTGGCTCTCCCGGCGCAGATGATAAGCGTCCTTCGGAAAATGACCATTTGTTTCGCATCTATTCCATGACCAAGCCAATCGTCGCTGTTGCCGCCATGCAGCTGTATGAACAGGGCAAGTTTTCACTCAGGGATCCAATTTCAAAATATGTGCCAGAACGAAAAGACGTTAAGGTGCTTAACGATGAGGGCAAGCTTGTTGAGCCAAAACGTCCAATCACGATGCATCACCTACTGACACATACGGCCGGTTTCAGCTACGGTTTTTCACCCAATAATGCGATCGACAAACAATGCCGAGCAGCACAGCTATTCCAGGCCAAAAACTTAACGGCATTTGTCGAAAAGCTCGACAAACAAGCAAATAACTTTGCACAATAGAACATCAGCATTGTTTTACCTCAACATTACCGAAACGATGACAAGGGAGGTAGTGATTCGCATAAGCCAAAAGGATACTGCGCTGCAATTACTCCGTCTGATCTGAACGAAGAAGCACCGTCAAGGCAAGACCGTGGCCGCCACGGGCATCTAGAAATCGGAATCGAAAACATTATGTTCCCGAATGTGGTGCTGGTGCTGGTGATGACCGACGACCAGGGTTAAGACGACGTGGGGGTGCATGGCAACAAGGTGATTCGTACGCCGACGAGAAGACGATGGCCGATGTGTTTGCGGCCAACTGCTACCGCACGGGCATGTTCGGCAAGTGGAATCTAGGCAAGTGGAATCTAGTAAATTTAAGACGCCGGTAAAAAAAGGAAAAGAAATATGAAGAGACGTGATTTTATTAGAATAACAATCGGTTCCATAGCGGCAATGGGGTGTGGCGTGAGTCTTGCTGCGCCCAAAGAATCGCCCAAGCCAAATGTCGTATTTATTCTTGCCGACGACCTTCGCGCTGACTGTATCGGGGCTGTCAATCCGCTGATTAAGACACCTAACATTGATCGTCTGGCCAAGCGGGGTGTACTGTTCAATAACTGTTACAATATGGGTGCCAACGGCGCCGGTGTCTGCCAACCCAGCCGAACCATGATTATGTCCGGGCGGCATCTCTACCACCTGCCTAACGACAGTACCGCACATAGTGGCGATAAGCCGTCTGTTCCAGTGTTGCCCACTGTCTTTCGCAAAGCCGGTTACGACAGCTTATTCTGCGGTAAAACCGAAAACACATACCCGCGTGCCAACAATGCGTTCGACCAGCTCGCGATAAGGAACATCAAGCATGGGGAACAAGATTATGATAGGGCGGTCAGGGCCCGTCGGGGATACGCTAAACCAGTTGTATCTTATTTGGCCGATCCTGCACGGGCCAATAAGCCGTTCTTTGCTTACTATGCTCCATGTACGCCTCATGATCCGCTCTTCAGTGAACCCGAATGCGACAAACTCTACAAAGGCGAGAACCGACCGCCACTACCTGTATCAGCCTCCGTCAATCATACCGCTTTCGCCGGATTTGAACTTAAAGATACGAATGCCCGTCCCTATGACGTGCCAGGTCTGGGTAGGTTCAAGACTCCGCTCAATCTAAGTCAATGGCGAGATATAAACGCTAAATATTACGCGATGGTCAGCAGTTTCGACCGCGATGTCGGGCTTATACTTGATGAACTCGAACGCACCGGTGCCATAAAGAACACCATCATTGTGTTCTCATCCGACAACGGTCACTCTCATAGCGACCACGGACAGATTCACAAGTCGAGTCTCTACGAGCACGATATCAAACTGCCTCTGATTGTCTGCGGCCCCGGCATTGCAGAAGGCAAGCGCAGCGACGCATTCGTTTATATTTCGGACATCTTGCCGACCCTTTGCGAAATGATCGACACTCCTATTCCCGAAACCGTGCAGACGAAAAGTTTCCTGCCGAACATTACTGATCCCGGAAAATCTGGCAGGAAAACGCTGTCTTTCGGTTATACCGAAGAGATTCGCGCTTTCCGTGATGAGCAATATAAGATCGTTCTCTACAGTAACAAGTATGCTCAGTTGTTCGATCTTAAGGCAGATCCCAATGAATCTCGCAACCTCGCCAAAGATCCCGCTTTTGCTAAACGCCTGGCCAGCATGATTGAAAAGGCTCGCGCTGAAGATAAGGCCTGGGGTGACTGCGAAGATAAGAAGATTGCCAATATTTGGCGACCCTGGCCTATGAAACCATGCCGCCTGAAAAAAGACGGTCCCATGTTTTGGGAGATTTGGGCAGACAGAAAATAAACTGCGCTTGATAAGCGTTTTTGTTATTATTGTCGCTGGAATGTTTTCAAAATAAAGCTTTAAACGTTGATTTTTTGAGGTCAATTTGACAGTTTTTCAAGAATCCATCGAGCCCGACCGCCGAGCCCGGCAATTCCAACCTTCACGGTCTCGCTCGGCGGCGGCGAGCCGTCCAAGCCGAGAGCGCTCGCTGGGACCACATAAGGTGCGGCAACAGCAGTTGCACCCGCGCCAAGGATTTCACGTCGAGTCCATTTTTGTTTTGAGATAGATATTTCCTTTTTAATTGCGGCTACGCCGCTCGATGGATTAAAATCCCGATCAGCTGTTTCATCACCTTTGAGCATTCCAAGTCGAATTCAAGTCCGAATTCAACGGGCGAAAAGGAAAAAGAAAATATAAGCATTTTCAATCATCGAGCGGATGTTTTTTTGGGGGCGCGGGCGGTTTCACCTTCCTGGTAGCCTGCTTGCGGATGGCCAAACTTCCAAACAAGGCCAAAATCCCAATTGCTTCAGCCAAACCTTTTCCAATTTCAGTAAGTTGATAAATCGGGAGCCACGGAATCGTTTCGTTAAACCGCGAAAACGAATTCATCTGCCCTGCTCCGCCAACAGCCCAAACCAAAGCCGAAAGAACCGACCCCAATAAAAATTGAATAATAAAAAGCGCAATTGACATTCTAAATAAGAATTTATTTGAAATGCGTTCAGGTTTGAAAACCAAAATCAAAATTAATGCCAAAAACCAAAAACTGATAACTCCAGCAAACTGGCCTTGGAAGGGATTCATATTCATCGCTTTCTTCTCACTGGTTACGCTTACTCTTGTTGGCCGAGCCTACCACGCGAAGCTCCACCGTCTTACCAGGCTGCAAACGCACGACCGGCACGATAAGTTCGATTATACCCAAAGCGTCTTCCTTTCTGTCAACCTTTATAACAGTGAATTTCAACCGGTAGGCGGCCTGACGGCACCCAAATCTTCGAATCCGTTCAAGATCGGTAAGCTCGATAGCGATTTTAAATTCGCCACATCAAACTTGACCCGCTCGGTTGCCACAGGACAAATGAAGCGGCGAAAATTGAGACTGAATGTTTGGAAACCGCTCAAAGTACGGCCAAAATGCAGCTCCGCAGTGGATTGAAAATCCCACAGTCCGTCTCGTCGACTGGAAGCAGAGGCGATTCGAGATTTAATTTACGCTATAAAGAATGCGCTGGCTTCGTTAACAATTCGATTTCCAATAACTGGATCCTCGCGATGAACAATGAAAGTGGTTACTTTCTAATTAAGCCCAAGGTTTGGCAGATTTTCCTGACATGGTTTCTTCTCTTCTCATCCAATTGCTACGCGGAACAATTTCCACTGGGAATCCTCGGCGCGACCGGTAAAGTTGTCGCGGGGCAATCCGATATCGAAATCACTTCGGTCAGTGAAGATTCGCCGGCCGAATTGGCTGGGGTTTCCGTTGGCGACAGGATCACCGGCATTGGCGATCAACCGTTTGGAAAACATACGAGCAACATTGATGACGGGGGAAATGGCCCCCAGAGGACGCTAGGAGAAGCGTTGGATACGGTTGCGGCTATTATCGATCCGAACAAAAGAAAGCTGGTGCTGAATCTACTAAGGTCAAAAGAAAAAGATCAAGGAAACGACACGATAAGGATCGCTTGTGCGCTTCCGTTTCGACCCAGCGTTTTGCAAAAAAAAGGTCGAAAGTTGTTGATGGATCGAGCAGCAGCACATCTGAGAAAAACATGCGTTAAGGGAAGCTATTGGGATGCGCCGGCCTGGGG
>JAPKBL010000046.1 GCA_028823415.1 Mariniblastus sp. | reverse complement strand
ACAAAGAAGACGACAAAGAAGACGACAAAGAAGACGACAAAGAAGACGACAAAGAAGACGACAAAGAGGGCGACAAAGAAGACGACAAAGAAGACGAAGAGAGTAAAGTAAGTCCTGATTCATCGGAAGTTGCGAAAGCCAAGTGAGCGTCCGGCTGTTACGCAAGCACGCCATCAGCAAAAGATCCACAAACAAACCAATTGAAGAAGTTAAATCATGTTTGAGAAATTAACACCCCGAGAAAGAGTACTGGCCTACGCGGTAGGAACAATTCTGCCTATTGCGTTTGTCGCGGTTGTTGGTCTCTGGTTTTTCAATTCGCTTTCGCAAAATGAGATCGACCGAGAAGCTCTTGTTACTAAGATTGGTGAGGAAGAATATGACATGGCGGTTGGAAAAAAAGCCGATCGTCGTCGAGCCTACTATGAGAGCATCAGTCTGCCGTCCGACATTGATGGAGCCAGCAATAAATATTTGGCGTGGGTGAAGGGTTTAGTTCGCGACGATCTGAAGTTGAAGCTGAAAATGTTGACTCCGAATGACAGTACACCCCTCAAAGTTGATTCGAAAGTGGTTGGGGAGCGGAAGTCCTACACTCTGGCAATGGATGGCACATTGGATGACTTGACGAAGTTTCTTAGCTGTTTCTATCGAGTTGAGTTGCTTCACCGAATCAACTCATTGAAAATTACCCCACAAAATGAAATGGTTGGAAGTAAGCGAAAGATTCGTAACGGAATTCTGAGCATCGTAGCCAAGATTGAGGTTTTGTCCTTGACTTCCTCGGAGGCAAGCGATGAATTTATTGACCAACTGAAGCGAGAGATCGAAGTCGAGGACGATTGGACAAAAGAGCTTGACGCGATGGCCAACGCAGTTGTGCATCGGGATATTTTTGGTCCGCCCAACAACGAACCGACAGTTTCGGCAAAGCCAGCACGGTCTTACACCTCGATGAAAGATGTCACCGTAAGCTTATCCGGGAAGGACGCGGATACCGATGATATGCTTAAGTTTGAGTTCGCGGGTGATTTGCCAATTGACGATATGGAAATTGACGCAAAAGAGGGATCTCGTTCTGCCAAACTGATCATCCCTGGCCAAGAAGCGGGTACCTACAGCTTTGATGTAATCGTCTCTGACAATGGTTTCCCTGCAAAGTCGACAACGGAGACCGTAAGGGTCGTCTTTAAAGATGATGAACCCCGAGTTGTCAAACCGGTTGAAAAACCAGCGCCAGCGTTTTTGAATGCAAAAGAGACACGGATCACTGCTATCGTTCGAGACCGATCGGGCGATTGGCAAGTCTGGATTAACGTTCGGACGACTGGCGAGCGTTTTAAGTTGAAAGAGGGTGACTCTTTTGATTTGGATAAGAAAAAATGGTTCGTCGTAGAAATCCGTCCGGATGACGTCGTGTTTCGAGTTGATAATAACCAATTGACGGTTGAACCGGCCGACGTGTTCTTTAATGTGGACCAGATTCCCCAGGGCCCGCCGGCCGAAGAAGTGGGAACGCAAAAGCCAGAATCTGAAGTGGAAGCCGACGAATCTCTGAAATCGGATGTGTCCTAAGGCCTGCTAGTGGTTCTCTGAAATGCCCGTCTATTTGATGGAAAAGAATAGTTTGAGCCAGGCGTTTCCTTGGTGCTCATCGTCGAGGCGGCAAACCCTTCCGTAGCTACCTATCTTCTCCCAGCATGTGAAAAGATTCCGAATTTTTCGTGTCTAATGATTGTTTTTGTTCTAACGAGCGGTCAATCACTGCCGATGTTTACGAATGTCCGACGTCGGCAACCCGTACGCCGTGCCGGATATATTTCAATCAGGACCCCACTTTTGATTCTTGCAACGAGCAGTTTGAAAAGGTGTGATTGAGGGTGGTTCTTAGTGTTTACAATGGCACTGGCGAGACCAATGCGGAGCCCTCATTTGCTTTCTGGTCCATGGTTGAGTGTAAATATTAAGACCCTCACAGGACAAGAAAATGGCTCTATCTTTTAAGAAAACCGCTAGTAAATTTCGCACGCCTTTTTATTGCTTTAGTGCTATGGCGGTTGGCTGTTTGATCGGCAGCCCTCTCTCGGCGGAGGAGAATGACAAAGACAAGCTCGCTGTTAGTAAAGCGGCGACGACGATCCAGACGGCGCAATCTCGGTTTTCACCGATGCCTTCGGCTCAAACGGCGATTCCTCAAGTTCAGGTGCCGATGCCACCGAGCGGTTTAATGCCTGCACCCCAACGGGTGGTTGCCGGAGGATATTTACCAGCTGTCAAACAATCCCTCGCCCCGGTATTTACTGAGCCCTCTGTGCCGGTAACTAAATCCAACGGGACCATTGAGTTAAACAGCTTCGGTGTTGCGGAGGTGAAGGCGGAGACTCAAACGCTCGATCCGTCTGACAACGCGGCCATTGGTCAGTTTAAACGGATGCCGTTGACGCAGGATGTCGGAAGCGAAAACGCCAGGGTTTTTCCAAAATACGTTGCCCCCAAAGTGAGAAACGGTGTTCATCAATTGATAGCGATCTCGATCGAAGATTTTGAGACTTCTGTGGTGACAACTTGGGGGCGTCGACTCGGAACGGCCACATCTCCCGATGGGCGTTACGTCCGGGTAGAGATTCCGACGCGAGTTTCCCAACGAATGGCGATGATTGTTGATCGTCAGAGCGGAACGATGAAATTCGAAGGCGACGATTCATTGCGTGAGAATTGGCATCAATTGATGGAGTCAATCGATTTCGGGCCAGAGCGCACCCGCTTGGGAGCGGTTCGGAAGACGATCCTTGTGGATGCAAACCTTGCTGAACTGAAGACGGTGCAGCAGGCGGCGTTCCTAATGGGGCTCACTCAGGACATTACTCAGCCTGAGCAGGGTGGTCAAGAAGACATCACCAAGCCGGAAACCACGATCACCTTGCCGCCCGGCACGACGCTACCTCAGAATATGAATCAGGATGTTCAGGACAACGTTAAAGATGAGGTAAAGATCATTCAGGATCCGGTTACTGGAATCATCACACTGATTGGATCTGAGGCTGATTTGGCAATTGTTAGGAAAGTGATCGAGGAGATTTCAGCCAAATCAAAGTCGAGACAGGCTTTGGTTGAACGGATTTCGTTGGAGTACCTTCAGAGTGGCCAGATTGCAGAGCAAGTCCAAGAGATTTATGACGCTAGTTACGCTCCCTCAACGGGCGCCGCTAAAATTCAAGCTCTTGATTCCCCCAATGCACTTGTTATCGTTGGGCAACCGGCCGGCATTAAGGCGATTCAGCAGTTAATTGCCTCGATGGACGTTGTGGGAAGCATGGATGAGCTAGGTGGATTCCAAGCAATTCCGCTGAAGTACCTATCTGCATCGGATGCCAAGATTCGTCTGGACAGCTATTTCAATCAGGCCAACACTGGGCAGGGAACGCAATTGGCAAGTACGCCGATCACGATCATCGCTGATTTTCGAAGTAACAGTATTATTGTGAAAGGACCGAAAGAGGTTATCTCACAAGCTATTCAGGTGCTCAAAACGATCGATGTGGCCGAAGTTGATGGAAAAACAAACACGGTAAAAGTCTTTCCACTTCGCAATACGCTTGCCGAGGAGATGGCGATTGTATTGCAGGATGCGATAAGTGGGCAGCAACCCAACGCGGGGCAAGGCTACAACCCCAACCAGCAAGCCCAGCAAAATCAGCAAAATGCCAATCAACAGATTCAGCCAAATCAGTCGTCCCTTGGCGCCGCTCAACTGAGCCTGCGGACGATTGACAAAAAAGGAAAGGAAATCAAGAGTGGCATCATGTTCGATGTCCGGGTGACGGCGGATCGGAACAGCAATTCACTTGTCGTGACCGGCCCTGCCGAAAGCATGGAGTTGATCGGAGCACTGATTGAGAAACTCGATCGCATTCCTGACGCGGAAACACAAATCAAAGTGTTCGAGATTGTGAATGGCGATGCCGAGAGTTTGTTGGCCATGCTCGAGAACCTTTTTGGGGGCGACACGGCACAGCAGGGAGGCCAAAACGGAACGTCGAACCTTAGCCAATTGCCTCTACAAGGACTCTCGGCGACAGAAGGTTCAACACTGATTAATCTCCGGTTTTCATCGGATGCAAGAACCAATACGATTATCGCATCGGGCCCTGCGGGCGACCTTCAAGTGGTCGAAGACTTGCTTAATCGTCTTGACACTCGCGATGTGACGGATCGAAAACCTCGTGTTTATAGATTAAGTAACGCACCGGCACGGGATGTGGTGGAAGCGATCAATTCCTACTTGGGCTCGCGAAATGACATTGTCGCGGATGACCCACGTACTGGTGGGGCGTTCATTCAGGCCGATCGCTCGGTTGTCGTGGTAGAGGAGACGGTCAGCAATAGCGTCATCGTGAGTGCAACGCCGTCACAGCGAGCTGAAATTGAAGAACTGATTCGCGGACTCGATCGACGTCCACCGATGGTTAAGGTGAAATGCTTGATTGCTGAAGTTGATCTTGGACAGACGGAAGAATTCGGAATTGATATCGGAATTCAAGATTCACTCATATTTGATCGAGGCACTTCGATTGGAGCGGATGGTTCCATTGGCGGAATCGGTTTTCCCTTCAATACATCGCCGCTGCCTGTCGCGAACCTAATTGGGGCATTTCCGGAAACCATGGCTGGCCAGGCAGTCTCAAATCTGGCGACCGGAACGGTCAATAGCAAACTCGGCTACGGTGGTTTAGTGCTCTCCGGTGGTAACGAATCGATCAACATTCTGATGCGTGCATTGAAGGACAAGAGTTCGACACGAATCTTGAGTCGTCCTCAAATCACTACCGTCGAAAACCTTCAGGGACGCGTTCAGATTGGTGCATCGGTTGCTCGAATCGCTGGAACGACAGTCACTAACGGTTTGTCGCAGCAAAATATTGAATTCGAAGACGTCGGTGTCATCCTTGAGGTGACTCCGCGGGTGAGTCCCGACGGAATGATTGTGATGGCGGTTAACGCAACGAAGTCATCGGTCGGCCCTGATTCTGAGGGGATCGTGATTGGTTATAGTGAAGCCGGTGTTAATTCAACTCCGCAACCTATTATCTCACCGAACATTGAAGAGACGGTCGCTCAAACGACTTTGATGGCACGTTCCGGTCAGACCGTTGTGTTTTCCGGTCTGATCACCGAAGAAAAACAACATGTTAAGCGTGGTGCCCCAATCCTCTCGGACTTGCCATGGATCGGTCCACTTTTCAGCTTCGAGTCCGATATCGCTAAGAGGACTGAGTTGCTAATCATCATGACACCGTACTTGATTACAGATGATCAAGATTTGTCTGCTCAAAATCAGGATGAAATGGATCGAATGCACTGGTGCCTTTGTGATGTAGCCGAAGTCTACGGCAACACTGACTATAAGGGCATGGAAGGAACAGAAGCTGGAATTGAAACGATCTATCCGGATGCTGACCCTTCTGGAATGAAAGGTTCACCGCTGTATAAGGTCATTAGTGCCAATGATTCAGAAGTCGGTAACCGGTTAACACCGGGATCCGCTACTTCCCGATCGGAGCCGCGGAGCAGTAGTAATCAAAACGTGTTATCCAGCGAGCTTAATCGCTAATTGTTAGATATTTGTCAGTGGAGCCGCGTACAAAGGCTCTCTGAAAACTGCGAACACGAGACAACGACTTAAAGTTCAGGAGTGATTATGAATTCGAAGGTGCTTTATTCAATTTGTCTCTGTTTTATTTTCTTCTCAATTGGATGTAGTGGTATCACAAACTCGATGCGAACGAGTGAGAAGAATTCGCCGTGGAATCCAATTCAAAAGATTTCTCACGATGGGAAAGAAAAAAAGAAAAAGTCGAATGACGATTTAACGCCCGTCACCATGACCGCAATCTGGACCGATTCGGTCTATGAAAAAGCGGGAGCAGCGTCGGTCAAGGGATTCGGTGGCAGGATCTTCTTTTACAACGCAAAACAGAAGTTGGTGAAGGCCGAGGGCGAACTGATCATCTACGGGTTCGATGACTCGGCAAAAGAGCCGACTGAACAAACTGCAGACAAGAAATTTATTTATAAGCAAGAGAAATTTCAGTCACATTACAGCGAAAATAAGCTGGGAGCCTCCTACAGCGTCTGGGTTCCCTGGGAACCCATGGGTGGATATCGAAAAGCGATTACGCTCATTCCAATGTTTCGAACTGCTGAAGGTGACTTGATAAAGTGCACACAGACAATTGCGATATTGCCGGGTAAGTTACGTCGTGACATGGAGGTTTCGGATTCTCAATTGGATCGACCTTACAAGGTTCTAGGTTCAAGTTCAGCCGTTATCCGTCGCGCCGGTTACCATTCGGGAATGGCGATCGCTGGTGATTCATCGGAAACCTCAAAGGCGGGTTTTGAAAAAGATACTTCCAAGATTAAAGGTATCAAAACATCGACGATCTCAATGACTCCGTCCATGTCACGTCGATTATCTCTCTCAAATCAAAATCGCGAATTGAAGTTGCGTGACTCGATAACGCGAGATTCGGCTGAACTCAACCCCAAGAGAAGCCTCCTGGATGCTGAATCCGCCGGCTTAAGCACAACGGTGCTGCCAAGTTTGCCAAACGATGAGACCGATGCCCCCAGCGGCAACGCAGCATCGCATCAGGGGCCACGGGCGTTTGGAATGCCTGGATCGTTTTAGGCAACGGTGCGGTAGATGCGTGGTACATATATTCGGGTAGTTACACGTCAGGTGATCTATGCCTCTTTCAAGTAGTCTAGCGCGTGCCGCAGTGGTAGTGAACAGTCTGTCAACAGACTATGCCGCGCGCGTCTTGTCCCGTCTAGAGCCTGAGGAGATTCAGTCGGTCTTGGGTGCAATTTCAAATTTAAAAAAGTTGCCGCGCTCGGAGGTTATGGACTCGATTAACCGTTTTTCGAAAGAGGCAGGGTCTGAAATAGATCTTCGAAAGCAGTCTGGCAGGAGTGGATCGACAACGCGGGAGTCTGAAACGTCGGATGCGTTAAATTATCATTCGGTAAGTACGGTATGCGAATCCGAATTGCCTTTTGCATTTTTGGAAGCGGAAAGCTTCGAAACTCGATTGCGATTGCTGATCGACGAACATCCACGAAATATTGCCCTGGTTCTTTCTTGCGTTGAGCCAGAGTCGGCATCCGATTTGATCTCAGCGCTCGATCCCGCTCTCCGTGTTTCTGTCCTCAAGCGGATATGTGAATTGGATGAACTAGACCCTGAGGAAATCGCGTACCTAGGTTTTGAGTTGAAATCCCGTCTTGAAAAATTTTCGGGACTGGAACAAGATCCAACACTGGGAATTGACGTTGCGTCCAGAGTGCTCAGTGGTGTTGACGAAACGGTGCAATATTCGCTGTTGGCGGAAATTGATCAAGCGGATCCTGATATGGCCCGTTTTTTGAAAAATTCGGTTTGGGTTTTCGAGGATCTCGAAGTCCTGAAGTTGGATGATCTTAAACTGGTTCTCCAGCAATTAGATACATCTGTTTTGGCGCCAGCACTCAGGAACGCCAAGTCATCCTTGCAGATTCGCGTGTTCGATGTGATGGCCGAGAAACCCGCAAAATTATTAGCGACGGAAATAGACCAGATTGGAACTGTCGACCATAGTAGGCAAGGCTCGGCGAGAAAGTCGGTGGTCCAAGCCATGCTCAATTTGTCACGAAGCGGCAAGATCACATCCCCGAAACAGGCGACTGGAACGCTTTAACTAGCACAAAACGCACGCTGTATTCAGTCGCCCACGACTTCGGCAATCAATTGACCGGCGACTTCGATAGCATTCATTGGTATCGAATGGGGCCCGTCAAACTCCACGTATTCGACTTGATGTTGGTTCAGCTCAAGCATGCGTTTTAGATCTCGAGCGCCATCGATTGGAAGAATTGGATCAACGGTTCCATGAGATTGCACGATTCTTAACGGCGATTGACGTTCTGCCTGAATCGTCCACTGTTTTGAATTAATCAGTGCACCGGACCAAATAACCAAACCGCCCAGCGCTTCGGGGTAATGAAGCGCTACGTCTGTGGCGAGCATCGATCCCTGCGAAAATCCACCAATCAAGATTTTTGACGCAGGTAACGAAAATTCATGGCGACAATGATCGATCACATAGGTCAAGTCAACTCTTCGCTGAGGGAGTAATTCGGGAGATTCGTCTTGCATCTCCCGCGTCTCGCCATTCATCATTAGATTTTGAATTTTCTCGATATCGATCATCCACCAGGCCCGCGAATCA
Organism: Mariniblastus sp.; assembly: GCA_028823415.1. GTDB lineage: Bacteria > Planctomycetota > Planctomycetia > Pirellulales > Pirellulaceae > Mariniblastus. Next base: position 29,820 of record JAPKBL010000046.1, on the reverse strand, counting down.
AACAGGGGGTCGAGTTGGATGGGAGCAGTCGGGAATACAAAAACCACGTCTTGTTGAGCCTGTCCCATTTGGAACATGACATCGGCCAGACTAACGAGATCGGTGCCTGGTGCGCCGAAACCATGACAAAAGATGACCGCGGCTTTGGGAGTTTGGCAAGCCTCGCGCTTAACAATGATGCAATCCAGTTCACCGATTTTAGCTTCCGTTTTTTGAATCATAGTAGGCTACAAGTTGGTTTCATCTAAGAGAGTCAGGAAATAGTTAGTGGCGGTGGTAGTGGGGAATCAGGGTTTAGTCGGAGTTGTTGTTAAAACCGCCGTTGACCGGAATGATTTGACCAGAGATAAAGCTGGCGGCCGGTGAGCAGAGAAACAGAGCCACTCCCGCAATGTCTGCAGGCGAGCCCCAACGTTCCATCAAAGAATCCTGCGTGGCTCGTTGAGACCAATAATCGGAAGCTTGTTCACCCCATTCGGTTTTGATCCAACCCGGTGCAATGCAATTAACTCGGACCGTTGGGGAAAGCGAGTGAGCGAGGCTTTTCGTCATGGCCATGATTGCGCCTTTGGTCGTCGAGAAGAGCTCTCCACTGTCGCCTTCCATGCCCTGCCAGGCCTGATCCCAACCCATATTCAAGATGACCCCCTGCCCCGCCTCACTAAAATGTTCAGACATTTTTGAGCCGGCGCGACGGGATAGCATCAGAGTAGAATTCACATCGACCTGCCACAGAAACTTGAGCTTGTCTTCGAAACTTTGCGCTGGCCAGGTTCCCGTTAACACATCGCCCCCCGCGTTGTTAATCCAAAAATCAACGCTTCCTTTCCAATTCCATGCATCGGCTACCATAGCGTCCCAGTCCGGTGCATCGAAAAAGTCTTGAAAGACAACGTGACAGTCGACACCCAGTTTTTTAATTTCAGATTGGACGGCGCGAATCTTTTCTGATTCGCGTCGACAATGGATCACCGTGTTGACTCCGTGCTGGGCAAGTGAAACTGCGATGGCGCGACCGATGCCGGATGAGGAGCCCGTAACCATCGCAGTTTTTCCAGCTAATGAAGCAATCGGAATGGAGTTATCTGCGTTCATTGAGGTTCCTCTGGTAACCGAAAGCAAGCTGCTTCACGTTCGCTCCGGAGCAGAATTAAATTGCCGGATACGGCGATGGTGTTCCAGCAAATCCCGCCGATGGTTTTTCTCGTCCCAAGTTCCTCATACCCTTGAGGTGTCGCTAATACCAGATGTAAAGTTCCGGTTTCTGAGTGAACGAGTAGCTTATCGCCGACCAAGAAAATCTGCCCATTCCCGAAGCGGCCGCGCTGTTTCCAGCGACGCTCAAATGAGTCAACTTCGGTGCACTCGAGGTAGCCATCCGAGAGCGTGTAAACGTGCCCATCGTGGACGATGGGGTTCGTCAATTTGGTTTTCAAAACTCGAGGGTTTTTGTGGATCGGATTAGCGACCCATTTTTCGCCGTCATTTTGAATTTGAATCAGCTCGCCGCCGAGACTGTATCCCTTGGATAATATAAGGCGGTCGCCGTCGACGACGGTGACCTGAGAACAGTTGGCATCCGAATTGCTATTGCCAGGTCGTTGAAAGTTCCACAGTTCTTTGCCGGTTTGAATGTCATGGCCGACCGCACAATTCTCGGCCATAAATAGTATTTGTCTTTTCCCTCCGATGACAGCCACCGAAGGCGAGCCGTAGGAAGGCATCCGATTTCCACCGCGCCATTTTTCTTGACCGGTTTGTTTGTCAAACGCAATGAGCGTGCAGGTTGATTCAAGATCACCGTCCGCTCCGCCGGCGGGTACAATGACAAGGTCGTCGACTATCAATGGAGAACCACTGCGCCCCCAAAGTAATCTCGAGTTCTCGGTCGTGTAGTTCAGTCCCATACTGTTTTTTGACTTGAGTTGTTCAATTCCTACCAAGCCTGGAACATCGGCAGACCATATGAGCTCGCCGGTGCCACCGTTGAGGCAATCGAGAACACCGGTTCCGCTGGTAATATAAACTCTCCCCTGATCGATTGTCGGAGTTGCTCTCGGTCCTGCCTTACCCATTGCCGCGAGGTCTTCGTGGCGACGCTTGGCTCGATTTATCCATTTCAATTCACCATTGTTAATGTCGTAACAGGTCACGCACTCCTCGTCGCCACGTTGTTCTTGGGTGATTGCAAACCCGTTGACGATTGCGAATCCAGACCACCCTTCGCCGACGTCGATTTTCCATAGTTCGAGGGGTGGATCGATCCAGTCATCCGACAGATTAGTTTCGGCAATCCGGCCACTACGATCCGGCCCCATGAATTGAGGGAAGTCGCTTTTGGCGGTTGTTTTGAGATCGATCGCAGGGACAGAGTTAACCGCTGGTTCAACATAATCGCCGGCGTCTGACCAGAATCTAGGCTTGAACCCCCGAAAGGCAACGTCACCACCGAGATTCGGATAGTAGAGCGTGAAAAATATTGTCGGAACCGCAAATATTAATAAACCAAGTTTCCAATTTTTAGCTGAAATGAACGCCCATAGGCACCAACCCAGAATTCCTAATAATCCAAATAACATCGTCAAGAGCCAGGCGATTGCCGGATCTAGTCCGTACTGTTCATTTAAGTAATACGCTTGCCAATGGATCAACAGGAGTCCCAGGGTAACGATGCCTGTTAACGTCAGCATCAATCGTGGGTAGCGAGTCGATTGTACGGGAGTTTCAGAATTCATTGCAAAGCTAACAGGGGACGGTTTGGTAATTGCCAACTTGTTTCTATGGTAACGGTCTGACGATTTATTGTCACTATGTTTATCTCAGTAACAAGTCAACGCATGGGGCTTATCGGGTCTTGGTCAGATTCGGAGATCTAACTTGTTTTTCGCTGCTGACGAGGATTGGAGGATGGTGCTCGGGCGATGTTCAGTGGCATCGAGATTTGTTAAGGTCGAGGCAATAAGCGGGGGTTGTTCACAAGAGATTCTTGTGGCAAAAAATCTAATTGTGTTTTCTCGGTTTCGTTTGGAAAAGAATTACTAATGAAAATCCTCCATACTGCTGATTGGCATCTAGGACGCACGCTTTATGGGCGGAAGCGAAACCATGAATTTGAAGAATTTTTGTTTTGGCTGATCGAAACGATCGAATCTGAGACGATTGATTGCTTATTAGTGGCAGGTGACATTTTTGACACGCGAACTCCGAGTAATTTTTCACAGACGCAGTACTATCAATTTCTTTCGCAAGTTTCCAATTCCTGCTGTCGGCATATTGTGGTCATTGCGGGTAATCATGATTCCCCCTCTTTTCTAGACGCCTCTAAGCAAATTCTTAAATCGCTCAATGTCCATGTCGTCGGAGGCGTGACTGACGATCCAGTCGCGGAAGTAGTCGTGTTAAATGACGTAGATTCCGAGCCAGAATTAATCGTTTGTGCCGTCCCCTACCTCCGTGATAAAGATATTCGAAAAGTCGCACCTGGTGAGACGATTGATGATAAGAACAAGAAGTTGATCGATGGCGTGAGAGACCATTATTTTAGAGTGGGTCGAGTCGCTGAACGAATGCAAGCTGAGTTTTTAGAATCCTCTGGCAAGCGAGTTTCCATCTTTGGGATGGGGCACCTCTTTACCGCGGGTGGACAGACCGTTGAGGGTGACGGTGTCAGGGATCTTTACGTCGGCGACCTCGCCCACGTTGGACCTGAAGTATTTCCTTCGTCCATGGATTATTTGGCATTGGGGCATCTTCATGTCCCCCAAAAAGTTGGAGGATTCGATCACATCCGATATAGCGGTTCACCGATTCCAATGGGTTACGGTGAGGCGAGTCAAACAAAACAGGTCGTTATCATCGAATTGTTGGACGAGAAACTCTCGATTCTCGAAACGGTAGTGCCCTGTTTTCAATTGCTGGTTCGGATCGAGGGTGCGCTGGATGAAATTCTTTCAAGTATTGCCAAATTGAAACTTGAGAATAGTGAGGCGTGGCTTGAAATCGAATACACAGGTCGAGAGGTGATTCCAGATTTGAGAATCATGATTGATGAGCAAATTGAAAATAGCAACCTGGAGGTCAGGCGAATAAAAAATCGAAGATTTAAAGATCGTATCATCGACGCCAACGCCGAGGATGAAACGCTCGATGAACTGACACCACTGGATGTGTTTGAGAAGTGTCTCGATTCGTTTGAAATTCCGTCAGAAGAACGATCTGAGTTGAAGACAACCTTTCAAGAGGTTTTGTACGAAATAGAGCAAGGAGATGATTTGGAGCGGGGAGCTGAGCAATGAAAATTAAAGAATTAAGATTCAAAAATCTTAACTCGCTCTATGGTGAGTGGTTTATTGATTTTACAGACCCTGAGTACGTGTCTAACGGGATTTTTGCTTTGACGGGCCCAACCGGTGCGGGCAAGTCGACTATTCTCGACGCCATCTGCCTTGCCCTTTATGGAACCACGCCGCGCTTAGGGAAAATTACAAAAAGCTCAAATGATATTATCTCTCGACAGGCGGGAGATTGTTATGCGGAGGTTGTCTTTGAGACTCAAACGGGGAGTTATCGATGCCGTTGGGATCAGAGAAGAGCAAAGAGAAAACCGGGGGGAGCCCTGCAAAGCCCCGAGCATCAGATTTCTAATGCCTCAAGTGGAGATTTGATCGAATCCAAACTTAGTCTAGTAAAAGGGGTGGTCGAGGCTCAGACCGGAATGGATTTCGAGCGGTTCACCCGCTCGATACTTTTGGCTCAAGGAGGATTCGATAAATTTTTGAAAGCCGATGTAGAGCAAAAATCTAAAACACTCGAGCAAATAACGGGATCGGCAATCTACACCGACATCTCAAAACTGGTTCACGAACGTCAAAAAAGCGAGCGGCATAAAATCGACCTTCTTCGCGCCTCGACCAATGATCCAAATCTTTTGGAAACCGAGCAGGAAAAGGAAACGAAACGCCATCTATCGGAGAGTCAAGTTCTGAATAAGAAGATCGAGGGAGATCTTACAAAACTTCGTAGCGATATCCAGTGGCTAAAGGGTGTCCGTACGCTGGAAAAAGAATTTGAAAAGGTTCTCCAAGACCTCGCGAATTTAGCTCGAGCGAATGAAGAATTCAAAGACGATCGACGTAGGATGGAACGGTCGAGCATTGCAGCCGGCATCGAAGCTCAGTATGTCACGTTTGCCGGTTTGCGAAATCAGCAAGTCAAAGATATAGAAACTTGCGACATTAACGAAAAGCGACTTCCCAAGTTAGAGGCCGAAGTGAAGCGGCAAGAGGTTGTTTTGACAGGCGTTGGAAAACAATTGGAGCATGCTAAAGAAGAGCAGGCCGCGGCCGTACCCATAATTCGAGCCATTCGCGAGCTGGACCAAAAGATCGAAGGTAAACGAAAAGAAACTGAGTCCAACAAAGCCATCATCGGTGGATCGGAAAAAGAACTTGACCAACAGCAAGAGAAGGTCGTTCGGTTCCAGGACGAACTGGCCGCCGTCGACAAGGACTATGACCAAGTACAAAAATATTTGAAAGAGCACGTCACTGATGAGTGGTTAGTGAGTGGGTTGGGCGGACTCGAAGTTAAGTTGCAGCTATTAGGTGAATTACAGCAGGAGGTTGATCAGCAAAAAGTTCGATTGACGGAAAACGAAAGCGAAAACAAACTTGGAATTGAAAATGAGGAGGCCAGTAAAACGCTCTTCAAAGTTAAGAAAAAGGAGTTTTCTGACTTCGAAAAAAGACTCAAGGACGAGACAAAAAAGCAGGTCGATCTACTCGGAAATGAGTCGATTGGAGAACATCGCGGTCGGAAAGAGACACTGCTTCGGAAACTTGCACTCATTAGAAGTATCGGAGAGTTAGAGGAGCAGCGCAAAAATTTAGTTGATGGGAAAGAATGTTCTTTGTGCGGCTCAAAAGAACATCCCTACGCCGAAGGAAATGTTCCAGTTCCAGATGCGACCGAACAGGAAATTGAGTTGCTCACGAATTTGATAAGTAAATCAGAGGAATTCGAACGGAAAATTACTGACCTCAAAGAGTCATTAAGCATCACGCAGCATGAGCTTTCAGAAATAGAAAAAAAGGTCTCCCAAAACGAGAGTCAAAATTTGGCGACCGAGAAGGCCATTAAGGAATTGAAACAGCAGTTACAAAAGAAGCTGCAACGAATCAACGATCTTACCGACGAAGTTCAGTCTCAACTACAACCGCTTGGGATTTTAGAAATTGCTTCTGAAGACAGTTCTTCGATCTTGAATTCGCTAAAAGTGCGTCTACAGGAATGGCAATTGCAAATCAAAGCTAAGGAGCAGGTTTCCCAGTGCATTAACGAATTGAAAAGTAAGCTGAAGAGCCTCGAGGCGGTCATTGCGAATCAAACGCAAGAGCTTGAAAAGAAACGAATCGTGTGTGAGAAGGGTTTGAAGGAGTTAGAATTGATTTTGACAGAACGAACTCAGAGCTACGGGTTAAAGCAGCCGGATGTAGAAGAGGCTCGCTATAAAGAGGCAATTGATGGAATTGAAAAAACTAAGAAATTAGATGCTGGAAAGTTTGATGGATTGCAAAGAGATTTAACAGGATCTCGCGATCAGATTGAGTTTTTAGCGAAACAGATCTCAGAACGCAAGATAGAGCTTGAAAGCAGTGGAGCAATCTTTATCGACATTTGTAAGTGCAGTGGATTTGCCGACGAGGGTGAGTTTTTAGCGGCGAGGCTTTCAGCTGATGAATGTTCAAAACTCACGCAAAGAGCGAAGCAGTTGGATGGCGATTTGCTAAGAACTGACGGGCAAAGAATTGCCGTGGAGGCGCGGCTTGCCGAGGAGAGAGAGAAGGATAAAACCGAGCAGCTGTTGGACGTTTTGAATCCGCAGCTAGATGGTGTTGAACATAGCCAAAAGCAAGCCCTTGAAAAGTTTGCCGCCCTCAAAATGCAATTGGATCTCCATGACAAGGCTAAGAAGGCTGTCCAGGAGAAGCAACTTCAAATTGACATTCAAACGACTGAGTGTGGTCGGTGGGAAAAACTTCATAGTCTCATTGGGTCCGCTGACGGAAAGAAATTTCGCGCGTTCGCCCAAGGTTTGACGTTACAACTGATGATCAAGCACGCGAACTCCCAGTTAACAAAAATGAGTGACCGGTATGAATTGGTTCGCGATCTGGATCAGCCATTAGAGTTGAGTGTCGTTGATCAATATCAAGCAGGTGAGGTGAGATCGACGAAAAATCTTTCCGGGGGTGAGAGTTTTATCGTTAGCCTCGCACTGGCATTAGGGCTTTCAAAAATGGCAAGCCAAAAGGTACGTGTCGATTCTCTGTTTCTTGATGAAGGATTCGGGACACTCGATGAAAATGCGTTGGAAACGGCATTAGAAACGCTCTCGGGACTCCAGGAAGAAGGGAAGTTAATTGGAATCATCTCCCACATTCCTGCCTTGAAAGAGCGCATCGGAACGCAGATTTCGATTTTACCGAGCTCGACTGGGAGGAGCGAAGTATCGGGGCCGGGAGTAAAGAAAATCTGACCAGTTTGGATTTTATTTCTACCCCATCGCCGGCGCCGAATTGATCTCCGCCTCTAAATTTGAGCCCCATCATTTCTCGCTCAATGGATGTCGTTTGTTGATGCTAGGAATCGGCTCGAAGTCCCGGTCGAGATGGGTTGCTAGCATGTCGATTGGGGGCCGAACACGCGTTTGAGTTTGAGGAAATGGGTAGAACCTTGAAAATACTCCTGCAATTGGGGGTTGGGGCGGCTTTAGAATCCAATGAGAATGCGAGATCGGGACGTGCGATTCGAATTGCGTTGACTTAGTTTTGATAATGTTTTAGCTTGCACAAATCGAATCAATCGAACGGGTCGGCAGACTCAAAAATTTCTATCTATATCGCCCGCTCCACTAAGAAAACTGCGGCGAGAAAGACAACAGATAAACCGATGAAACAACCGTTATCAGTAATCGTTCCCTGTAAAAACGAGCAGTTGAACATTCGGGCGTGCATCGAGAGTTTTTACTCGATCGCAGACGAAATAATCATCGCGGATTCGGGGTCTTCCGATGACACCATGAAAATTGCGCGCGAATTTGAAAAGGTACGGGTCATTGAGCGGGAGTACATTACTTCTGGCGATTTTAAAAATTGGGCGATTCCCCAGGCTGCGCATGAGTGGGTTTTAATTGTTGACGCTGACGAAAGGATTAAGCCCGAGTTGGGTGAGGAAATCGTGTTGGAGTTGAGTCGCGGCCCATCATTTGATGGTTACTGGATATACCGTGAAAATCATTTCATGGGTAAGCGTCTACATTTTGGTGACGCAAGATCGGATGCCGTGATTAGGTTGTTTCGGCGGGATCGCGGACGCTATACGGGGCCGAGTGACCACGGCGAAGTCCAGATTTCTACCAAAAAGGTTGGTAAGTTGCGTGAGAAGATGACGCATTATTCGGTTTGGGATTACGATCAGTTATACGGAAAAGTGCAACGTTACTCGACTCTGCAGGCGGAACAATGGAGCGAGCAAAATAAAGACACAACGTATTTCAAATTAATGATTCGCCCGATGCTGCGGTTTATTCGCGAGTATATTTTTCAAGGCTCAATCTTGGACGGCAAGGCGGGGGTGCAGACGGCTTGGATTGCTGCTTTTTATACGTTCAATAAGCAGGCGCGGCTCTGGGCAATCAATCATGGAGTGCCCCAGTCGGACTCGGACGCAATTCACTACTCTGCGATCGCGCGGGAATCGGAAGCGAGTTTGGCGGAGAATGACGCCGATCGCCGGGCTGCCTAGTCGTCGCCATTACTCGCTGAATATGTTTGCTAACCGAGTACATGCTAACCGAGTACATGCTAACCGAGTACATGATTGACGGCAGGTTTACTGAGGGCAAAGAAACGTTCGGTCACTTGTTCAGTTCAATTCCAATGCGATACATTTCCTCGGTTTCGAGGATGGATTGATTAGATTGGAACAACATTCTAACGGCTTGTTTGTGAATCTTCATTTTGAGTCCGCCGACACCGATGGCGCCATAACAAACGGTCTGGTCGCGTTTTTCGCCTTGGTCGGTAGCTAACACGCCAAAAATCCCTGCTGGTGGAACCGCGTTAAGATCAATCACCACTGCAGGGGGCGATGAGTCAATTGAATTCCAGCCTTCGGGAAGCATTTCAATTCCTGCTGCTCCCGCTGCAAACACCACATCGGCATCGTTAACCGCCGCGCGAATCGAATCGGGAGAGTTGGTTTCTGAGGGTAAGAACTGATTCCCTGTACGTTCGGCGAGTGCCTCACAGACGGCTTGTGCTTTTTTGAGCGTCCGCGAACCGAGTCGAATCGATGCTGGCGGTTTATTTTCAGAAGCAATCCCGCCGAGGAGTCGAGCGAGACGCTGTCCGACTGGACCGGTGCCCCCGAGAATCGTAATGTTCTTCCCGCTCAATTCGATTTCATTTTGAGCGCAAAGAACGGCTGCTGCTGCGGTGGTGTTACTGCCGTTGGGATCTGACAAGAGTGACACGCTTAAGTTACCGAAAAAACATTTCTTAGCCGCCGCGACTAGCTGTTCGGTCGCCGTCACATCGTTGCCCCCAAAAAACAAAGCCGTATGTTTCAAATCATTAGCGCCGCGAGTGAACATAGCGCCGTGAACCAGAGATTCGATGTCATCGGGATTCACATTGGCGTGTGTTAGCAAGTGGTCGATATCCGAATCAATCGCCACGATGGAATCAAAGACACTCGCGTGGCGATCGGAATCGAACTGGATTAGGATCTTTGATTTCTGACTCATGGTTCCACTGGAATGACTGAAATGGTGCAGAGGTAAACGCCACAAAGGGATATATTAAATGGTCGGCGGAGAATAATGACCGCGAATCCATAAAAAAAGCCCGCACTATTTCATGCGGGCTCTGCTTCAACAGTACCGCTTAGAATCCACGGAACGGATGAGCGGCTTCTTCTTTTTGAGCTATCATTTCGTCCGCTGAAGGGGAGCCATTCATAGCGCTAGCGATCGCCATTTTTGTCGCTTCGTAGTTGTAGTCGTAAATCTTTTTGTCGTCTTCGGCTTGTGGGTGGATGAACACGCCACAAACACAGACGAGATTTTCGCACTGGTCTTTTGGAATAACGCCATCGGCGACGCTGTCTGCGACAGCCTTCGCAACGGCAGCTTGTGCTGGTCCAAACATTTGAACCGCTTGCTTCATGCCTTTAATCGTGACTTTAGTAATCATCACGGTGGACGGCTTGACCGCTACGTTGGGTGTCAAGACAGCCAAGAGGTTCGAGTGCCCTTCGCTTTGAGTTGAAAGTGCGTTTGCGAACGCGGTGCCAACGGGGCCGTCTTTGCTACCGATCATCAAATCGATGTGCGCAATCTCATTATCTGCTCCCGCGAGTGCTTCACCAATGTGCATCGACATGGGATTCTCCTGTTCAAAATTTAGGTTATTGTAATCTTCTATACGAGCGTACCAATGAGGACGTCGATGAACGTTTCGAATCCAATAAGTTATCAAACGGCGAGCCGGTTGCCAACTAGCCAATGAAATACCTGTTAAAAAATAGGAGTGGTCAAAAGCGACCACTTCGAGTGCATGATGTAACCAAATCTCCTAGGTAATCCGTTGAATCCACGAATGCTAATTGTTGCCGCGAGTGCACGCCCTTGGATTGAGAGTGCGGAAATGGCGGGGTTCTGCGTAACCGCGTTTGATTTTTTCAACGATTGGGACTCGAGCGAGCAAGAAAGCCAGCGTCAAATAAACTCCCAGCCGATACCGGATGTCGCTTTGAGTCGGATTGTTTGCCGGTTAGAACGATTTAATGATCTAACAAAACAGGGCAATTTGGAGCTCATTTCAAAATGCGATTACGCCATTCTCGCAGGAGGGTTGGAAAATCATCCTGCCTTAATTCAGGCGTTGTCCTCGCTAGTTAAAATATTGGGACCAGACGCGCTGCAACATGAACGCTTGAGTGACTCGGTCGAAATTCTGGCTCGGTTGGGTAAAAACGGGTTTCTGGTGCCGGCGTCAAGTTACCGTTTGGGGTCGATGATTCGCCCCGGTGAATGGCTAAAGAAGTCGTTTCAGTCATCGGGTGGATTGGGCATACAGCACGCGACCGAAGGAGATGTCGGTTTAGAGAGCACGACACACTACTATCAAAAAAGGGTGGCCGGCGAAGATTTTTCCGGTGTCTTTGTCTCGGTGCGTCAGGAAACTGGCCGGTCTAAAACAGCACTCCTTGGCTGGACGCGGCAGCTAATTGGAGGTCGGTGGTGCGCGGCTGGCGAGTTTCGTTACTGTGGCTCAATCGGTCCTCTTGCCTTAGATCCTTATCTCCAAACGAAAGTAGAAGAAATCGGTCGGTCTGTCGGTGAGGAGTATGGGATCATTGGAGTTTGGGGAATTGATTTCTTAGTGGATGGGAAGGATGTCATTCCGGTTGATTTTAATATTCGGTTGACGGCGTCGATGGAAATTTTTGATTTTGAAAAAGAAGAATCTGAATCGCCGTCCCAAGGCATAATTGAGTTACATTTTCTTGCCTGTCAGGGCCATCTCGATGTGGATCAAATAAGAAATCCAGCTGAGTTGGCGGGTGCCGCGCTTGAGTCTCGTTTCGGAAAAACAATTCTCTTCTATGATGGAGTTGTCCCGGTTCAAGTGACTAGTAATGCACACCAAAATCTGGTTTCTCAGTGGCGTAGACTTGGCGAACTGGTGCTTGGGGGATTTGGAGTAGCAGATATTCCAAGGGTAGGCGATTGGATTAAACCGGGACAGCCGATCTGTACCATCCTGGTGAAGGATGAGCCAGGCAAGGTCATTGAATCGCTCAAGATCGCCTCGTTGAAAATACGCCGGTCATTCGTCCAGATGGCCACGGCGCAATAAAAAAGCTGCCCATCGGGGCAGCTTGTATCGATGATCCAAATCAGAAAGCCGTTAGCCAGCCATTCGTCGAATTCGATTGACAGGTTCGAGTGGCTGTGAGGTTTCGCTTTGGAAGCGATACTGCATGAGATAGGCATCTTCGACAGTGTCGTCGTAGTAGTCCCGCAGTAAAGAGATCGCTCGAAAATCAAGGTTTTTAAAGAACATCTGAGCCGCGAGGTTGGTTTCTCGAATCTCAAGATTGATTCGATTGCGCCGTTGTTGAGATAGCTTTCCAATCAGCTTGTTGACCATCTGCATGCCAACGCCGCGTCGCCGGATGTCAGGCCGGACTGAAAAATTAAGCACGTGTAATTGATCTTTATGCAATTCGTAAATCATGAAACCAACGACGCGTTCGTCGTACTCGGCGACCATGCCGATGCAATTTCGCTGTCGTAGGCAACGAACAAAATCTTCTTCCGACCATGGGAATTCGAAGCTTGATTTCTCGATACTGAGGACTTCTGGCATGTCTCTGCGGATCATCCAGCGGATATGCACGTTTATTTCAAAATCATTATTCGAATCCATCAAATGACGTCCTTTGTCATAACTGAACAACTGCCCTGTTCTTCAGTTTGTGGTTGGCTTCCTATCCATTTCCTAGCGACTTGGTCGATCGCTACGCTCTTTTTGGTTCCCAACTAAAACAACCATGCACCGAAGCCGTCTTTTAATTCATCGGCTTGTAGGCACGTCATTGTGCACATTGGAATCCTAATCTTCAAAACGAATCAGTTACTCGCTTGTCGATCGCAAGGTTAAAGGGTAGCAGATCAAAAAAATGCTGCCAAGATTGATGCTGTGCGGTAAAACGCGGGTTTTTTTGATAAGCAGTCCATAATGTAGTTTCGCTTTTTTGATTTCAGTTTGGCACTGGCAATGTAGTGTCCGCTAGCGAGTTGAGCGACGCTCGATAACCATCGGCCAGTCTGAATAAATTATTGGTAATGCGGAGTTTAATGGGTTCTGGAGAGATTGGCTCATCAGTATATTTACTTCACGGGAGCCTCTCTCAACCAACCTCGCAATCGTTTTGGTGTCCGGACACGGAACTGCTGGCTGGCGCCAAATCCAAATGGATTTCTCCGTAGTTGTCTCGCGCACTGAGCGATCTCAAGTCCATGATCGAGAATCGACCGATCTCAAGGAATACCAAGGAATTGATGGCTTAGCCGGTGCGAGAAAATCGCTAAATTGGTAAAACAGGAAGCAAAGATTAAGGGTACTATTCTTAGTCGATGATAAACACCGAACAAGTCGCAAGGGCGTAATGATAAATATGACTGGCAATCTTGCTAAACATGCAAAACCGATGATCATTCTTTCACTTGTATTGGTGATTAGCGGTTGCGATGGGCGCGATGTCGTCGTCGGAACACCCAGAGGGCCTTCTAACCCTGCCAAATTTAATGTTGGAAACAATGAAGCGGCAAGTCGCTCCGAGCTTGCCACGGAGCTGGCTTTTATTCCAGCCAATTTTAGTGGATTGTTGAGAGTTGATGCTTCGGGAATCCTCGAAGATCCAGCGCTCTCAGAAGTGCCATGGGATTCGGTCGAGAAAGAGCTCGCGACAATGATCGGCGAGAAAAATGCGGATCTTAAAAATTTGAAGTACATCTGGGTTTTCCTCGATAAAGAACTCCCGTTTCTCGGGGGCAACACGCAGGATGGTCTGCCTTTGGTCGTTGTTTTGGAATTTTTTCAATCGCCTGATTCGTCTGCCATCCCAGACAATTACGAGCTCGATCTTGCAGAACGAATGGTTCCTGAAGATGGCGATAGTGAGAATGCCAAAGGGGACAGCCCACCTGATGTTGTCGTGCGTGAAATCGATTCAAAACGTATTGCCATCGGAAGTTCAGCGTTGGTGGGAAAATTCAATGGTAAGCAAAAAAGATCGCTGATCGCTACTGAGCTCGCAGCGATGGAGACCGAGAGCGACATCCAAGGTGTGATTGATGTCACCGCCTATCGGAGCATGTTTGAAATGGTAACGGGGATGGCAAGTGCCCTTGGTGCACCGAGCCTTGGCCCAATGGCTCGATTGCCCGAGGAACTGCAGAAGATAGAGTTGGCTGCATCGATTTCCGGGGATGACATGTTGGAGATTACAGGGGCCTTTGAAGATGAGGAATTTGTTCAAGAAATCGCAGTGATTCTCAATGAACAATTAGAAAAGATGCTTTCTGCAAATGAGGGTGGTAGTTCGGTGGAGTCGGGGCTGGGTCGTTTTGGAAGGCCGTCAGGCGGAGAACCGATGATCGTTCCAACGATGATGAAGCCATTTGCCGCCGTAGCAGCGGAAATCAGTGATGCTGATTTAGTTTCGTTGGCGATGGAATCAAATCAGTTGAAGTTTAAAATGAAGCGGCCGGCAAACCTAAACCCATTGATTACGGCACTCGTCGAAGATGGAATCAGTCAATCGAAGCTAAATAATCGTCAGGAGAGCCTCCGGAAAATTGCCAAGGCGTTAGAAAGTTATCATTCCAAAAATGGTTTTCTTCCGCCCGCTGGTTGGATCTCCGATCCGAAAAGTAAGGCGAGGTTGCAGTTTAATTGGCGAGTGGGGCTGCTTCCGGAATTGGGTGAACAGGAATTGTATGATCAGTTTGATTTTTCATTGCCGTGGGATGCCCCCGAAAATCAAAAGGTCGCTCAGGAAATGCCGGATGTTTTTGGCGGGCTTCCATCACAGGAGGGTGGGAACGTTTCCACTGGAATGATGACCAACTTAAGGGTGGTTGGTGGAAAGATCGGCGTTTACAAAGGGGCGGATGCTCCTGTCTTGGAGGAAGTCTCCGACCGAGCTATTTGGACATCGCTCGTAATTGAATGTGCCGATGGAGAAGCCGTCCAATGGACCAAGCCAGGTGCGTTAGTGGTAGATGAAATTAGCCCAGATCGGTTTGGCCAGCTCGGCGAGAATGGAGTCATGTTTATCGATGGGCGGTTTGACGTAAGAGTCGTACGGAAAGACTCTGCATTAATTTCAGCAGTGATCACGTCCGACGGTGGCGAGAAAATGAAGTCGATTGACTTTATCAAGCTTCAGTAGTTCGAGGATTTTGACACTCTCCAGTGGGCCGTGAAGATCTGGAACCGGCGCAAGGTGAGTGTTGGGCTTGATGGATTGCTTGGAAAGGGAGCCATCGCTCTGCCGGCGTCTATGGGAACTGTCGAAACGAAATTCAGTGTTGTCGGTGAGCTATCGGGACTTGAATACGCTTGAGCCGATACACGTTTTATTCCATTCGACGCCAAGCATCATGCAATTGATGCCTGAACCAATGCCGAGCATGGCGACGCGTTGCCCGGGTAATATAAACTCTTTTTCACAGGCGACCGCCATCGTAATAGGAAGTGCCGCTGAACCGGTGTTCCCAAGCCAAGGAAAAGTGGAGTAGTCGAGTTCGGGGTCGATGCCGAGTGATTGAAGCATCAGTTTTTGGTGAGCGACGCCAACCTGATGACAAATGACGCGATCGATGTCTGGGATGCTCCATTGACTCTGCTCTAAGAAATCCGGCAGGGTGGCTACGCCGGTCTCGACACCGTGTTTCATTAATTTTTCGGAATCGGTTTTCATTAACGGCTGCATGTCGATGCCCGCCTGATCGTTGTGGCTTTGGCAGAGGTCGTGAAACTGAGTGTTGGCATTGACGGCAGCAGCAACGAGGCGATTTTGAGTTCGACTAATCGAAGCGTGTGTTAAAAGCACCGCGCAGCTCGCCGATCCAATGGTCAGACTAGCCACGGCCGATTTAATGGACTTTCGCGTGAGGGATGTATCTCGATTTAATGTGTCGATCGTGTTTTCAACTAATTGCCTTCCCCCCTCAGAGCCAACGACCAACGCAGACTGAATTTGGCCGAGTTGAATCATGTTGGCTGCCTGAACCATGCCCGTGAGGATGCCGAGGCAGGCGTTGGAAACATCAAAAATAACGCACTTGCGTGGAAGCCCGAGTTGGTTGTGGACGGTGCAGGCGGTCGCTGGTTCTAGAAAATCGCGGCAGACGGATCCGTGGATAAGGCAGCCGACCCCAGCCGGATCAAAATCAGCGGCATCGAGAGCGAGTTGGCAACTATTTAGGCTCAGTTCGCTGGGCTTGGTCTCAGGCGGCCAAAACCGCCTTTCCCGGATCCCGGTCATCAATTCCAGCCGTCCTTCGGGGAGCCTAAGGCGGCTATAGATGGGCTCCAGTTTTGCCTCTAGATCGGCCGAATTCCAAATTTCCTCGGGAATTGTATAGCCAAATGATTCTATGCAGACGTCGGTGTAGTGCATGGTTATTTAGGTCTTGAAACGAAACAGTGGAAAAACAAGGTTTTTAAATAGGAATTCGAGTTTTTTGGACGTGATGTCGCGGCTTTGAAAACTTCGTTAGCTGATTGTAGTAAATCACACGCAATACCAGTTGTGCTAGCAAAGATTCAGTGCTTGCACAATATCTTGGCGGCAGAGGGCGGGCAATCCCAAAATCCAGCGAGTTGCTTGACCATTTTTTTGACCCCCTCAGAATAGCACCCATGTCGCAGACGAGCTGCGGCAGTTGGTTAAAACGGAAAGGAACTTCCGACGCGAGCTTAGGATGGGCAAGACGTCGGTGAAAAAAATCTGGGTAATTTAAAGTTACTGCTCCAGATTCAATTCGCCCCCTCAAATGGTGCCCGACCCAAGACGGAACGCAAACTGGTCATTCTTGAACCACCATTTTTGATTTCTGTATCCCAAGCTTGTTTCGAATTCTGACACGCTGACGCTAACCGTTTCTGCTTAACCGGATTCAATTGAACTTTCATTTAATTGAATGCGACCAGACCGAACTCATGACGAGTTCTTTACCTAACTTCAGGAGATATCAGGATGCAAGCAAAACCGTTAATTGGGATCAACGCGGACTTCAGAACCGCTCAAGGTAATCAACCATCATTTTCCGTAGTAACCGCAGGTTATTATGAAAGCATATTGCGGGCTGGAGGGATTCCGGTAATCGTCCCACCCATGGAAGAAGAAGATGATATCAATGCGGTTTTGGACAGTTTAGATGGATTTGTGTTAATCGGTGGAGCCGATTTAGACCCGCGACGGGATGGTTTCATGTTGCATCCAACGGTGCGTCCGATGGATCGACGGCGAGAGGCGTTTGATCGCAAGTTAATGCAGTTGATTGCCGATCGTCGAATGCCTGTCTTTGGTATTGGCGTTGGCATGCAGTTAATTAATGTCACAATGGGGGGGAATCTTTTTCTTCATATTCCCGAAGACCTTCCCACTGCGATTCCTCACCGTGACCCACAGGATCCAGGGCACCGCCACAGCCTCGAAATTCAGCCAGGTTCATTGATGGAGCGTGTCTATGGAGACGGGGAAATTCGAGTCAGCAGTCGCCATCACATGGCGGTCGATGAAGTCGCACCAGGGTTTCACGTCACCGCAAGGTGTCCTGACGGGGTAATTGAAGCAATCGAAAGTGAAAGAGAAGACTGGATTGCGATAGGGACTCAATTCCATCCAGAGAATGAAGCCGCGTCCGCACTGGACGTTCGGGTCTTCGAAGAATTTCTCGATTTGGTTCGCGAGCCAGTTCCGCAAATGCTAAGGCTGGTCGCTTGAGTTTGCCAGCGTAACAAGATGGTGTGATTGGAATGCAAAGGAGTGCTAGCGTTTCTGCGGTCGTTCGCTGAAACTGTGTATCCAAGCGAGATCATTAAGGGAGGTATGCCGATAAAAAGGCTACCCCCTTTTTTTTTTGGCCTCTGTTGGTTGACTAAGTTGATTGACTAAGTTGGTTGAAAAAACGAAGCCTTGGTTTACCCGCGATGTCATTAACGTCTGGCTGGTGCAGTTACGAATGAAATTCCCTATTTTCCAAACTCGATCTCGCAAAGATCCGGAAGATGCTTTGGGAAGAATCGATCGTGCGATCCATGATAGGAATCATCGTTTATCAGCCGGTTTGTCAGTTTCAGAAGAATTCGGCATTGTTCAAGGTGCTTTGGTCTTAACTCAAGGCAATGGAAAATATCTGCGGATCAAGCATGTTGTTGAGTCTTCGCTTCCTATTCCCGGGAGTGTCACGAGTGGTTGTCGTGAGGTCGTCCAAGGGAGCGTTAAAGAGGTAGGCGCGATTGCCCAGTTGGCCTCCGATCTCGCTGAGATCCAAGCGAATGTAATCGAGCATCTGAAGTGTCAGGCGGGGCGCTATGTTGATCGGGTTCTTGCTGTTTCATTATCGGATCCGGGAGTGTGGGATCGTGATTTCGACGGAAAAATCAGCTACTCTTCCTTTAGTGATGCAGCCAAGTTAGCGGAGTTATGCGGGGTCAGTGTGATTGATTCCTACCCCTCGCGAGATCTCGCCGTCGGTGGTAACGGTAAGACATTGGAATCGCTCCCCTACTGGATGATGCTTGCCGATCGAAATTCGAAAATCGCATCTCAGTCGCGATTTCTGGTTTCCGTCGGTAACGATTGCCACAGCTATTTTCTGCCGGCATCTGATGGACTCGATGCTGAGGTTCCCTTGATACAGCGTTATCCAACCGTTGGCGTTTCTTTTCTAGAGCATTGTTTTGGTAAACAGTTTCCCGGCGTTGACTGGAGTACCCGCTGGAATCAAATGTATGTGGAAGGATTGCTGGTCGATGAATTATTACGACAGTGGCAATCGGGTGTCGAACATTGCGGAGATGACCCTTCTTTATTATCCACTCACATCGCCGAAATTACGTCCAATTATCTGGAACAGAATCCAGGTGAAATTTCAAATGTAGTTAAGACCGGTATCCGGTTTATTGCCGAACAATGCCTCGGAAAACTCGCACCCGACGAAAACAAAAATCTAGACCCTGATTCTGCCATTCAATTATCGAACCAATTTCGGATCCACGACGAAAGTCCAACTCCGGGACCGCAGAGCCGATTTTTAGTTGACGCACCGATGAGATTTAAGCCGGCATTTTTGAATCAATTTTCACAATTGCTCGGTAGCCCTCAGGTCGCTGCAGCGAACGATGTTATCGACGGGATGGTGGCATTACCGCCCGTGGTCGCGGCTGTGCTGGGATTGCTCCATATCGATCAAATGCCGGCCAACGTGCCTTGGCTTACAGGCGCTGATTGTCAGAGGATCCTCGGGAGAGTGAATCCGGGGCGACCTTCAAATTGGCGGCAGTTGATTCGGGCAATGGCGGACTTCCAGCCCGCGCCAATGAAATTAAAAGACGCCATTTGAGTGCTGGTTTTCTATCACAATTGGATCTGATTTTTCAAATCCCAGATAGTTTTTTCTAGTTTTGAATTTCGAGAAATCCGACAACGCGCGGGTGTTTGATTTCGTTAAATTCGAAACCCATTCTTTCGAGACGGTTAATAGGCTTATGGTCATTACAAATCACTGCCGAAAATCGATCTGTCTGTTCTGACGAGTTGGACCGAGTGTGGATCAAACCAACCTTCGTGGGGAAGACAACAGTCACAAACTAAAAAGAACGAGTACGCAATGTTGTCTTTATCCTTATTAATTGCAGGACCGAACCTGTTTGCTAGGGGCGCCTAGGCAGAGCGGTCCTCCCAAGGTTTACATCGGGTTTTGTTAAATTAACCTGAGTGGATCTGCGGTGGATCATCGCCCATAGTAAAACTTGGAGACTTTTTTGTTTGAGACAATCAGCGGTCAACTAATAATTGCTGCGTCGGTCATCGTGGGTGTTTACGCCTTCTATTATTTCGGTAGATACTTAACCAAACTCGAAAAGAGTTTGGTTGGAAAAAAGCTCTGGGACTATTCCGACCGAGAAGAGCAGAGTTGGCTAGAATTGGCAGGCCTGAAATACTCCGACGCTCTTGCTGATTTAGTTGCGTCACCGTTGGACGAAAATGTTCTGAAACGGGTATTGAAATGCGGTCGGCATTACTCGCTGATCTGTTCGGAACAGGGTAATGCCAGATTGTTCAACGAATTGGCTTTGCAGAAAGCTGTGAATACGGCGAGGCAAACGAACGAAGCATTGGAAGCTTCGAATTAGCGTTTAAACTTAAAAGTCGAGTGAAATTTAGCTGTCGAAAATCAGTCGATATTGAATCGGACGGCCGCTCTCGATTCAACGGATTCTATTTAGATTTTTTTAAATTTAAATTGTGCAGCGGCAGTGCCGGCTGTTTAACCCAGGCAGCACCGTAGGCATGGAGGTGCGTGGGGAATAGTCGTTCGGAGGGCTTCGCTGGATCGGCGAGAGTGAAATACCAGCCGATTGACCGTGAGGACGTTTTCGCATCCGCCGGTTGCGTCGAGTTGAAAATTCGACCTTTGGCGACCAATTCAAATTGATCGAATTGGTTTTCTGTGCGATCGAAAACGAACGATCCATGAATTGCAATTTGGATCTGTTTTGCCGGCGAGAGTCCCCGGTATTCCGTCCGGTTGGCCAGAGAACGGCAGTTCCCCGTGATTTGAATTTTCAATGTCCGTGGTTCCACCTCGATGACTTTCCCTCGGATAGACCCGGCAACTTCATTACTGTGGTAGATGCCGCTTTCTCCGTGTGCCGTTTCAATTAAATGATATTGAGCGAACCGTTCAAAGAGAATTTTTGGGAACTCGAATTCCTTCCCAACAACCGGATGGGTTGGGAGGAACAACTTTGCCTCGTTAGAGTCAAACCAAACAAAATCGAAATTGAAACGATTGTCGCGATCAACCAGCGGGCGCTGCGAGTCAGAGAGATAACGCGTTGTCTGTTTTAAAACGAGTCCTTGATCTGGGTAGCTCCATTCCCATCGATGAAGGGGCGCGGGTAGCGTGTCCGTGGTTGCGACCGATTCGATAGTCCGGTTTTTCCATTTGGAGAGGCCGCGCTCGAGCATCGCGGCAACTGCATCTGCAGATAGAGAGTTGATGGACGCGAGGAACTCACCCTGGGATGTGCAAACATAGATTCCTTGCTTGGTTCCACCGCCGTCGCCGTAATGGCCTTTTGACGCCATGTCTTGAAAGCAAATGCACTCCGGGTCAAGGCCGCCGGATTTTTGATACTGATTAAAATCAGATCCTCCCTGAAGTCGCCACACTTCATCGGTCGCCAGTACGAAATTGTCTAACAGTTTGAGGATTTTTGGATTGGACCAGACAGACTGTCGGCCGACATTTCCATTTCCTCAGGTGCATCCGAGGGGATGCCCGTTCATGGCCCATAAGAGAACCGGCTTATTCGATTGGGCCGCCTCTTTAAGCCCTTTATGGAAACTCATTTGCCAAGGCAGTTTCTGCCAGCCGAGCTCCGTATCAGTTGCGCGGATGTAGTCTCGCCAGAAACTAAAATTAGCTGCCGAGAGCGAGGATTCCGTCGAGGTTTCGGTAGTGCTCTGAGCTGGAGCCTCGGCTTGTAAAAAGCCAAAGAAAAAAGTCCCAAGTAGCAAGGTTACGTAAAGCTGGTTAAACGAGACCATGATTGGTATCTCTCAGGATGTCACTAACAAACAGATTTGCAGATTAGTGTATCAAAGAAAGGGATGCAGTAGTGTTTGTTGGAATCGGGCAATCTTCATTAGTCTCAACAAATCAGCAAACATTTCCGACAAGCAAATTCAAAAATCGATTCATTTGGCACTACACGCGATGTTTACACGGTAAAAAAGCAATCCAATATTTATGGATGCGACGACTCGGTGCTTCCTGCATTTTTGTCAAAGAAATATCTCGTTTTTTCGGTGTGATTGGTGCGCTCGGCGAATATTAGCAATTACAATCGGCCTAGACTGTTCGCCAAAAGTAGTCGGATAGGAAGTCTTGCTCGGCACCGAATTGAATTGAGGCGAAGGGTTTGGCTGATTTGTGAAGTTCAATGATTCCTCAAAGACGAATAAAAAAATGGATGAAATGAAAATTGTCGAAGAGTATCGAGGTCAGTCGATTCGATACAATTCACTTTCGATGGAAAACTATAACGGCCGCCGGACACAAAAGGCGCATTATCAGGAGGTTCCGCAATACATTATCCACGGTCCCCATCGCCAAGAGTGGAAGCCAAATATTAATGAGGCACGTCAGAGAATTGATGAAATTCTGGACCAACGGTGAAGTAGCCTGAGTTCGCGGAGGCTTCTAAAAAAGAAATTTTCGAGTGTCGCAAAACAGACCTTTAATGTGCGCAAAAAAACAGGCGACTGGAGAAAACCAGCCGCCTGTTGAATAGGGCAGGATGAACGAGAGTCCTTGAAGACGACGGAGAGATGAGATGAGATAGGACGTTGTTTCGCTCACGATAAAATACAATTGCAATTACTATGCCAAAGGTTTTGTTTTTTGGAAACCTCGTAAAAATGAAGGTTTATTCAATTGGCTAGTTGTGGGATTGTCTCAAAATGAGAATTGAATCTCGTTTTGAGACGATTTCGGTGCGGTAGGGACGTTTTTACTGGTCATCAATCAACGAGCTCATCATCCACTACCTGGTCGGCTAGACCAACGACGGCAGTGGCTCAACGATTCGTTGGGTTGGGTCAAGAGATGAGCGGAACTCACAATCGAAAATCTCTTCTCGATTGGTGGTACGCTGTGCTTGGGCTAGTTTAGGCGGCTGGTTTTATTGGGTGAGGACACACAAAATTCGCCGCAACGACGCCAGATTGCGGCAACCCTGCTCATTCGCGGTGGAGTTCTCCGTCTAAATCGGTAGGGAGAGGTCGCCGGGAGAGGGGGTAATGGGCTGCTATTTGGCCAGTGAATAGCAGACGATTTCTTTATCATTTCTCGCGAATACGCAGCGGTTAGAAAACGCAGGGTGACTCCAAACAATTTCACGCCCCCAATTTTCTGAAGTCGGCTCGATCATCTGCGTCCGCCCTAGCTCTTGATAGCCGGCGGGTGAAAGTTTAGCGATGATCAATTCACCTTGTTCTGTGGTGAGGTACCAGTGATTGCCATTACGCACGACAAAACCTGTGGTACTCGCTGCCGGTCTGCCTTTGGGGGCGGTCGCGAGGTTCTCCCAAACTCGTTTGCCGGATACCAATTCAATGCAGCGAAGGTGGCCTTTTACATCGACGCCGTAGATATGGTCTTCAAAAACGACAGGTGGATTATGATCCGGTTGTACTCCCTTGCCCCGCCAGACTTCCGTTACCCCCGGTTCGTCAGGGTTGAGCTCTAGCAGCGTCGAGGATCCTTGCAGACCGGTTACCAGTAGATGGTTCTTGTGTTGGATGGGAGCAACGATTGACATGAAATAAGCGGGCGCAATTTTAACCGACCAATAAGTGTCACCCGTTGCTGGGTTGAGGCTATTGAGGGCAGTCGCGTGCCAGATTAGTAACTGTTCCTTTCCCCCTGCCTGAATCATCGTTGGAGGACAGTAGCCGATATTTTCTTCATCGAGTGCCCGCCAGATTTCTTCCCCAGATTCTTTATCAAAGGCAACGGCGACGCTCCCTTTGCCACCTGCAAGGCAAAACAATTTATCGCCTGCTACTAAAGGATGAGCGGCGTATCCCCACATTGGTGCTTCCTTGACTCCATAATCCTGCTTCAAATTTTTCATCCACTTAACCCGCCCATCGGCAACGTTGAGGCAGTAAAGGTGCCCCTCGGCTCCGAGTGTATAAACGTTATCTCCATCGACGGTCGGTGTTGCCCGGGGGCCTAGCCCATACGAGATGCTGTACTGGCAGGGATAGGCGTGGGTCCAAATGATCTTTCCGGTTTTAAGATCCAGACAGTGAACTCTTTCGGTTCCAGTGAGCACATTGCGTTTGCCTGAATCGAACGCTTGGTCACCTTTTTCGACAACATAGTCAGTTACAAACACCCGATCGCCAGCGACCGCTGGCCCTGAAAACCCCTGAGAAATGGGTGTTCGCCACATTGCTTTCAAACCGTCGTCTGGAATCGAAGTGATGATGCCAGATTCACTCCAGACACTGTCTCGGTTGGGACCTAGCCATTGGTTCCAGTCATCGGCTGCTGCCGATCCGAGGAACGCGAAGGTAATCGTAAATACAAATCCGCACAATCGCCACGCCATTGCCGACTCCGTGTTAAAAATTAAACCGACGCTACAATTCCAATTTCCGATCGATTACTGATCGCGGGTGACGATTGCGGTTCTCGCGGCGCCTTTACAAATCAGCTTGAGCGCACCGTTCACGGCAACGCCACGATTGAGTGCTTGCTCGTTGTATGTCAGTGAATAACCTACGACGTTGCCCGTGTTGGCGTCGCCGATATAGCAGACCGAATTTGCGGGTTTATTGCCTCCGGAAGAGCCACCTCTGAAAAAGAAGTTGCCGGTAGTCATAATATATTCCGGTGTTCCGGATTTTCCGGCGACCGCGAGATCTGTTGCCGCACTGGCTCGGTAGATGCCGCCAACGTTTCCGGTCTTCGTATTTAGGAGCCAGCACTGTAGATTTCCGGTGAGGTGATCAAGAACAAACAGTGCTTCCACATTGTTATCGATCAGACCCGTTGCCATGGACAGCGACTTCGTTCTAGCGGCTGTGCCTGCCATCAAGTCCAGCGGCGGGAGTTGAGCCAACTGGCGATCTTGAGCAAGACGATTCCCGACGTAGACTCCGATTCCGGTTGTTAAGCCGATCAGCAATGCAAAGCCGATGCCGGCACTGATGATAATTGAGTATTTTTTGCTCTTCATGCTATTCTCCGTTTCCAAATAATCGCTGATCGGATCAACCCGGTCGCGTAACTCGATTTTATCTTTATCGAGCCAATGGACAAACATCAGCTTCCAAAAAATACAAAAACGGCGCTAATATTCGTAGCGCGTTTTCCGGATAAACCTCCCAACAAATAAGAAATTTGCGTTTGAGTCCAATCAAATGGGACCCTAAACACTATTTTATAGGCCGTTTATTCAATTTCGAGACAGTTGACTAACGGTTTTTCATCTCTTGTCCGGTTATGCCGACTTCCGACCGTTTCGACGTTAGAGATAGAGAATTGTTTCGGGACAGGTGTTTTTTCGTTATCATTCTCGTTCCCCACCGAGCGAGTAGTTCCCGTCGGGTTGTCCCGTGCTGTCGACGAGGAGATTGGGATTGGCAGTTCGGATGTTTGTTCCGTTTATTTTTAAATAGGTAATTGAAATGTTAAATCGTCTCGGAATTCTTGTTCTCGCGTTCAGCGTCGCCGTGGCGTCCTACGCGACGGCTGAAGTTGATCGCTCGGCGAACGCCCCTATTAAAGTACTAATTATCGATGGGCAAAATAACCATGACGCTTGGCCTAAATCTACGTTGATGATGAAAAAATATTTAGAGGGGACCGGTAAGTTTTCGGTTGACGTGGCGCGCACCCAATTTACGTGGAAGGGGGCCAAATACGGGAAAGATTATTCGCTAAATGACGGCAAGAAGTATGAGGATCTTGCCCAGCCAAAAGCAGACCCAGATTTTGCACCGAAGTTTTCGGATTACGACGTGGTGATTTCAAATTTTGGATACGGTGCCGCCGATTGGCCAATGCCGACACAAAAAGCGTTCGTCGAGTTCGTCAAATCCGGTGGTGGATTTGTATCGATCCATGCAGCGGATAATTCATTTCCACAGTGGCGCGAGTATAACGAGATGATAGGACTTGGCGGCTGGGGTGGACGCGATCAGAAAAGTGGACCTTATGTCTATTATGACGACAGCGGGAAAATGGTGAGAGATGAGGCAGATGGTCGGGGAGGCGGTCACGGCCCCCAGCATGAATTTTCTATCGTTATCCGCGACGAAGAGCATCCAATCACCGCCGGTGTCCCGACTCAATTTATGCACACCAAGGATGAACTGTATGAGCGACTACGCGGTCCAGCGATCAATATGAACATTTTGGCGACCGCCTTTGCGGCGCCTGCAAAAAAGGGGTCAGGGCGGCATGAGCCAACCATGATGACGATTGACTTTGGAAAAGGTCGCGTGTTTCACACGACACTTGGGCATGCAGATTATTCGTTCGAGTGTGTCGGGTTTCAAACCCTCTTTCTGCGCGGTACCGAGTGGGCGGCAACGGGAAAAGTAACCATTCCTGTCCCTGAAAATTTCCCGACTGCGAATAAACCAAGCTCGAAAAAGTTTGAGTAGTCGAGATTCCAAACAAGCCACCTTAGTTGCCTTGACTTTTTCGACCGATTTAACTTTGCAAGGTTCGTGGAGTTGGCAATACCTTGTATTGAGACTTCGATGGTTTTTCGTCGTGGGCTGGAGTCCTAGTTTATTTTCATTGAGGAGTTTAGCTCTGTTTATGAGTCCCTTTGTTCCATTGTCGGTTCCGGTTTGTTGTTTGTGTGTCTGTCTGTTTTGCATTGATCATCCGTTGGGTGCTGATTCGCTGAATTCTAAACGGGGATCTGGACATCCTTGGAGTTCTGGGTTGGGGCCTGTGACTGCACAGGACGATGATTCTCTCGCATCGATGCGTGAGCAAGTATTAGGATTAGCGGAGCTGAAATCTGCTCCAAAGATTTATGAGAGTCCTGATGCGCGTGGTTTGGATGGAGTCAGGCCGATCTATTTTGAAGGATTGCCGTGGCGAGGAAAGAAGACGCGCGTGTTTGCTTTGCTCGGTCTTCCAAACAAACCATCTGGACAGTCAGACGCGGCGCGGGTCCCGGGGGTGGTATTAGTCCATGGCGGTGGCGGTACCGCGTTTCTTCCCTGGGTAAAAAAATGGAATGATAAAGGTTTTGCGGCGATCAGTATCGCGGTAGAGGGACAAACGGATCGTCGTGATCAAGAGGGCAAAAAATGGGCGCGCCACCAGTGGGGCGGTCCGGAGAGGCAGGGGATTTATGGGGACAGTGATTTGCCCTTAAAAGAACAATGGATGTACCACAGCGTAGCCGACACGATTCTCGCGCATTCGCTGCTTCGATCTTTGCCCCAAGTGGACTCCGAGAAAGTTGGCGTCGTTGGAATTTCATGGGGAGGCGTCATTGCAAGTACGGTAATCGGTATCGATCAACGATTTTCGTTTGCAGTGCCTACTTATGGATGTGGAGACCTCGCCGAGTCAGCAAATCAATATGGAAGGGCGTTGGGGGAGAATCAGGTTTATCGCAAGGTATGGGATCCGATGGTTCGAATGGATAAAGTGTCGATTCCAGTTCTTTGGCTCACATGGCCCAGCGATCTACACTTTCCAATGGATTCTCTTAAGAACTGTTATGACAAGGCTAAAGGGCCTCACATGGTGGCGATGATTCCGGGTATGAATCATGGCCACGGCGCCGGTTGGAACCCTCCCGATAGTTATGCCTTCGCTGAATCGATCGTCAATTCGGGAGAGCCATGGTGCGTACAGCACGGTGTGCTTCTGGATGGCGCGGATGGGATGAGTGGGCGATTAAGTTTTGATACAATCAAGCCTGTTTCGAAGGCTAGTTTGGTGACCACCACTGATTTGGGTTTTACAGGATCGCGAAAGTGGGTTGAATCCCCCGCGGAATTTATTCAAGGTAAAGGCCGTGCAGTGGTGACCGTTTCCTTGCCGCCGGAGACCACGGCGTGGTTTGTCAACGTTAACCACGCTGGATCGGTAGCATCCTCGGATTTCCAAATTGTCAAATGAACGCGTTTGCCGGATAATGAACCAATCACTAATCCTAATGAATACGCAATGTGGTGGACCGAACCCCTCAAGCGGCGGTCTGAACGAGGTGGATATCTGGCTCTAACCGCCGTGGTCGCGTTGTTAAGAAGGTTAAAGTTGTTGAAGGTAGACGCTGTCCTGCCGGCATTGTCCGTTTGTATAATGTTCTCTGTTTTTCCTGCCAATTTGCCAGCGGACATTCCGCCGCAAAGTCTGGAACAGTTGAACGCGGCGGAAATAATTGTTGTTGGAACCATCTAACGAATCCGGATCGAGACGGAGCGGTCCTTTATTGAAACAGCTTTTGGGAATTACGACTGGGGCATTTATTTGACGCTCTCAATTATTCGTGTGGAGAAGGGCGAGTTACAGGGACCGGAGGTGATTTTTCGATGCTTCCGATCAAAGTCACGTCGGAGTGCTGTGGATGGTATTTCATTGGGGGCCATGCCCCCATTCCTGGAGTTGGAACGAAGGTTCGAGTTTATTTAAATAAAGAATCAATGACATGGACGCCAGTAATTCCAAATGGAATCACAGCACCAACAGCGGATGATGATTCGAGTGTGGGCTTCGATCATGGATTCTTGGAGCCCGCTGAGGTAGTGGGGTTGAGAGGCCCAGTATTTACTTTCATAATTCCAATTGAATTATGGGGAATGTTATTGGTCATCGCCCCCATCGCATTTTTGGTGTTTCGGAAGTTAAAGCGATGGAGATCCTAAGATTAAATTTGTGGCAAAAAAATTTCCTCAGCGATAAGAGGATGCCTACGAGTTTCTAAAAGAGTTGCCGTTGCGGTGTTTTTTAAGGTTGGTGCAATCTTTACTGTACCGATCCTTTTGTTCCAGAATAGGCTGCGAGTTCTGATTTGCTGGTCTAACTTGGAATGATGTTCTGCGGATTGGTAGTTACTGCAATATTGGGTTCAAAAAATGACCACACCCCTCCCGTAGCGAGTTAGGTCAATATAAAACAAACTGTTTAAGACCCAAATTTTCTGTTGGCGATCCTATGCATCACGCGAACGAACTCAAGCCGAACACTTTTTTTATTGAAGTTTCAAAGTCGGGGATACCGGAAGTCGATGGACTGTTTGTGCCATCTACTTCGCCGCCTATTAAATCGGAGTCGGGAACCGAATCGAGTCTAGGGTATTGGAATGGTAAAATGGCTTGGGACCGTGCTGACGGAAAATCCTCTCGGAGCCCCTCGATCTCCTACTCCAATACTTATCGATCTTGGCGAATTTCACGGCTCGATGGTCATCTAGCCTATGATTTGGTTTGCGAGGATGAACTGCCACCGGTCGACAGGGTCTGGCATGTATACAAAAAAGGCATTCCGCCGGCACCAGAAATCGTTCTTCATTACTCTGATCCACGCCTGCCCTGCCCTCGCGCCAATGTTGTATTTGTTCTTGGTGGTCCGGGTACTGGAAAAGGTACGATGTGTGAGTTGGCGGAACTCCAACTAGGCTGGACCCATCTTTCCACCGGCGTTTTACTCAGATCAGAGTTAATGGCAGGCGGTGCGAATGCGAAAGTCATCGAACGTTGTTTGGCAGATGGCCAATTAGTTCCCAATGAGATTGTCGTCACACTTCTGCAACAGGCGATTGAGCGAAAGATCAGGACCACTGGAAAGAAAAATTTCTTGCTGGATGGATTTCCTCGTTCGTTAACCAATCTTGACGGATGGTACGAAATTTTTGGTCGCGAAGCTGAACTCCCGAAAATGCTGTATATGGATTGCCCTTACGAAGTGCTTGAAAAGCGAATTATGGGACGGGCAAAGTATACCGGAAGGAGCGACGATAATCTTGAGAGCATGAAATTGAGAATTGAGACCTTCAAGGCGGAGACTCTTCCGACTGTGGAACTTTTTAGAAGCCAAGACAAGTGCGTTGAAATCGACACGAGCGTGGACCGACAATCGGTTTTTAAGCAAGTCGCCAAGCACCTCTCTGAGCATACGGACAAAGCTTTAGTTGACAGCCCGCTTTCAGAGCGGGCGGAGATTCTCCTTGGAATCAGACCCTACCCCAAACCGGGAAACTAAAATCTGCTAAAGTGAATTTCCTTGATTGGATCGACAATGAATTTGTTACGTACCGCGGTGTTAATCGTGCTTGTTCAAATTGCGTTCACGGTGATGCCGCACAACCTGGTTCAAAATGAAGATTTTGGTCTCACTAATTAGATTGGGATAAAAGATTGGGATAACGATGGGAAAGATTGCAAGCCAAATGCGTC
>JAPKBL010000242.1 GCA_028823415.1 Mariniblastus sp. | reverse complement strand
TCGACACGTCGCGTTGATGGATTTCCTTGTTGGGGCTTCGCGTTGAGTTCGGTTCGCTTCGTCCCAATCGTGATCGCGTGCACTTTTGACTTGGGAAACCTTTGCTGGAAGTTGCGGGCTCCAACTTTGATTTCGAGTACTACGTCTGCACCACGATATGCCTTGATGGTCCCGACAAGCGTTTTGCCGGACAGCAATTCGACCGTGTCGCTCCAAACAATGGAGCTGGCACTAACTAGACCTTAAACCAGCGTAGTTGGATTTGATAGAAATCAGAAAAAAAGAAAACCTCCTGTGATTTGCGGTGTTTGTGGTTTGTTGAAGCTACAAACATCGCGGTCTCAAGGAGGTTTTCAGGTGAAGCGTAATAATAATATAGGACGAAGACTCAAAGCTCGACAGCGTCGGGCGACGAATCGTATTGATAAAGTTAACTGGAATGGGCAATCTCCCATGCTGGCGACTCGGGCGGTTCAGTATGAATTTGCCGAGCGGACGCAGGCGATTTCCGCTGGTGGCATGTGAGTCGTGCAGCAACTGGTCCGGCAACTCGATGTCGCTCACAGCATCAATCGGCGGTGCCCGATCCTGCGGTTTCATCTGCCCTACAGCGAAGCCGATCACGTGCTCAACATCGCCTTCAATTTGCTTGCTGGTGGTCAGTGTCTGGAGCATCTGGAACTGCGACGCAATGACGAAGCGTATTTGAATGCCCTGGGTGCTCAACGGATTCCAGATCCCACGACAGCAGGCGATTTCTGTCGGCGATTTTCGAAGCTCGATGTGTTCATGTTGCAGGAAGCGTTTCACGAGTCACGTCTGAAAGTTTGGCAACAGCAGCCCGACTCGTTTTTCGATCAGGCCGTCATTGAAGCCGACGGCACGCTGGTCGAAACCTGTGGCGAGAAGAAGGCCGGCAGCGGGCTGAATTACAAGGGTCAGTGGGGCTATCATCCGTTAGTAGTAACGCTCGCCAATACGCGTGAGGTGCTCTACTTGGCGAACCGCTCGGGCAACCGACCGTCGCATGAGAACGCGGCGGTGTACTTCGACCGGTCGATCAAGTTATGCCGTGACGCCGGTTTCCGTCGCGTGCTGCTGCGAGGCGATACGGACTTCTCCCAGACGACTCAACTGGACCGCTGGCATGCCGACGGCGTGGAGTTCGTGTTCGGTATGGATGCCATGCCGAATCTTGTGGGACTTGCGGGAAACCTGCCGGATTCCGCGTGGCAAGAACTCAAACGCGAACCGAAAACGCGGCCGAAGACTTCGCAGACCAGAACGAAACGCGCGAATTCCAAAGAGCAATTCGTGATCGACAAGGAGTATAAGAACAAGCGGCTGGAGCAAGAGTTCGTGGCCGAGTTCGACTATCAGCCGACCGCCTGCGGCCGTGAGTATCGGATGGTCGTGCTGAAGAAACAGGTGAGTGTTTCTCAAGGACAGTTGAAACTGTTCGATGAATCTCCGCACTTCTTCTACATCACCAACCTGCCGAAGAAGACTTCTCCCGCCCGCGCGATCGTGAAGCATTCCAACGATCGCTGCGATCAGGAAAACATCATCGCTCAGTTGAAAGCGATGGGCGCGCTGTCGGCTCCACTGCACGACTTGGTCAGCAATGAGGCGTACATGGTCATGGCGACTCTGGCCTGGAACCTGAAGAGTTGGCTGGGCCTGTCGATCACCGAGACCTGCCCGCCAGTAGCGAAACAGCAACGCCGCGCCGACAAACAACGCTTGATCGGCATGGACTTTCGCACATTCTGCCAGAGCCTGATTCAGATTCCGGCCCAGATTTTGAGCAGCGGTCGCCGCCTGATCTACCGGTTGTTGACGTGGACGCCTGCGGTGCAGACTCTGTTCCGCGTGTATGACAGCGTGTCGCGTCCCCTGTTGCATTGACGGCCAATTCCCACGCAGCCGAAGTCAGGACGCTTCGGTACCGCCGCCACGCCGAGCCCCGGAAAGATCGAACGTATTGCGTCGAAATAAAACTCGAACAGCCACCTGCCAACCGCCCCCCGCTGCGCGCCGCTAAAACATATTTCTATACTAAACCCACGCTTGTTTAGGGACTAGGATAATGAATGCACAGCAACAACGACTGATTGGCAAACGCATCGATCAACCTCGTGGGAGAACGGAATCACCGAGATGGCTCGTTATGATTATTCGGCATTGCCATGGCCGAAGCAAGCACAGGGCTAGGCAACGAAGCTGACGCGCTGGCTAAGCATGCCTTTGGCCCTGGCTCAAACTACTCTTCTGGTCCACAGCAAGAAACGGGTGGCGGAATGATTGAAGAGGCTTAGAATTCTCGCATG
>JAPKBL010000153.1 GCA_028823415.1 Mariniblastus sp. | reverse complement strand
CGTTAGTAGCGAGCCGTTAGTAGCGACTCGTTAGTAGCGAGCCGCACTGGTGGCCCGTTTTAATTCATAGCGAACGGTATCCATTTTCGGAGACTTGCCGGTAAACAGTTTGAACTGCTCAGCTGCCTGACGCACAAACATATCCACACCTGTTATCGCGGTGCAGCCCGCCTCGCGAGCCTGTTTAATCAACAACGTCTGCTCAGGGTTATAGACCGTATCGAAAACGACCATCTTTCGATCATACCAATCCGGCTCGAAAGGGGTCTCATCCATATTAGGATACATTCCTACAGGCGTGCAGTTCACCAAAACCGAGGTTTCGAAATTAGCACGTGCTGCCCAATCAAGTGATTTGCAATCGAGACTTCGAGCCAATGTATCCGACTTTCGATAATCCCTCGCACAGATATAAACATCTGCTTCCCTCCGAACCAACCCAAAGGCAATCGCCCGAGCAACTCCGCCGGCTCCAAGAACCAGGAACTTGCGATTCTTGAAGACCTCTTCTTCGGGAAATCTAATTTCCATCGTTTTAGAAAGACTCGTCATCGCCGCAGTGCAGTCAGTGTTGTACCCGTAAGCGTTGACATCCCGAAAAATAATCGTGTTAGCGGCACGAATACCAGCCACGTTGTCATCCAAAACATTAATACACTTCAAGCATTTTTCTTTGTGTGGAATCGTAACACTTAGACCGCTCACACCCATCTCAGGGCAAATTTCTATGAACTCGGCGAGGTATTCCGCAGGAACTCGAAATGGCAGGTAAAGCATATCCATTTTTTGCTCACGGAGGCAAGCGTTATGGACAATGGGACTCAGGCTGTGAGTAACGGGGTCGGCGATGACTCCCAAAATCTGAGTTTGATCGGAGATTTCGTTATAGCCAAAATCTTCCTTCATTTGCTTATAGGTCAGTTGCCCCGGCGCCATCTTTCGATCTTCGCTAAACGTCGCGTACGTCAATGGAGCGCCAGCGCGACCGCATAGAATCCTCGATGGAAGGCCCATCTCTCCCATGCAAAAAGCAGCCGTCGGAATCTCGGAATCTCGACAAAGACGCAACGCCTTGATGTTGTCGATGGGATTATTAGCCATCGTTGCGATTTTAATAATATCTGGATCGAGTTTCGAAATTCGGTGGTGAATTTCCTCGAGATTTTTTGGCGTTTCATCAAAGTTGTGATAACTGATGATTCTTTGCGTGTTTCCATAGCGAGGTATTTTGTGGGCGACATCCATTTCCAGATCGACATAGTCGGCACCATCAGCAATTGCGGTACGAAGCAGCATTTGACGATCGCCTTCCGATCCTTCCCAACGCCCCCCTTCGTTTTTGCGACGGCACGTCGCAACCACAGGGCACTGCCGATCTTTTAAAAGCCGCTTTAAATTGACTGCTCTTCTGATGTAATCGAGGCGCAATTCAACCAATTCGACGCCTTGCTCTGCAAGGTGCCGATGCTCGGCCATCATCATTCGGTGTCGACCTCGTCCAACGCTTACACAAATCATTTGAAAAAAAGAACCTTCGTCTTCCAGAGCTAATGTAACGAGCCCACTCGGCACACTGCCAACGCGGTGCTCCAAAATACAGTTATCTTACAATTCTGGCACAGAATCCACGTTTAGATGCGTTTAAATCGTCGATCAAGCTCATCTCGCGAAAAAACTAGCGAAGTTGGCCGACCATGCGGACAATGATGAGCGTCCTGACACAATTCCCGGTGCTCCAGGAGCGCTGTGATCTCTTCGGCGGAAAGTCGATCCCCCGCTTTGACGGCCGCTTTGCAAGAAATCATGTGAAGCAATTCATCCACTAAATCCCGCTGATCTAGCGTTTTCCCATCCTCGACAATTTGATCCACCACACTTCGTAGCATTTCAGCAGGATTTTGCTTGTTCAGCATCGCAGGATAAGAAGAAACCAAAACGGTCCCACCCCCAAATGGGCTTATCGAAATCCCGAGCTGTTCTAATAATTCGGTTTGTTCCAATACTGCGGCTGCCTCGGCCGGCGGAAGTGAAACTGGTTCAGGAACCAGCAGCCGTTGGGATTCCAATTTTCCATCGACCACTTTACCGCGAATTTGCTCATAAATAACTCGCTCGTGAAGAGCATGCTGGTCGATTACGATCATCCCTTCGGGAGTTTCCGAAACCAGATAAGTGTTGTGAACCTGTAACGCCGTGGGCGTCTGAGACGGCGCAACTCCGGTAC
Source organism: Mariniblastus sp. (assembly GCA_028823415.1). Classification (GTDB taxonomy): domain Bacteria; phylum Planctomycetota; class Planctomycetia; order Pirellulales; family Pirellulaceae; genus Mariniblastus. The sequence goes on along the minus strand of JAPKBL010000153.1, from coordinate 7,550 downwards.
CGATTGGGTTGGGATACGGACTGGGATACGGACTGGGATTGCCAAGATCATCGTGCCCCTCCATCGAAAATCCTCCAACACTTCCGGTCGATTCACTTGAACCAACTCCAGCTGCCAATTGGGGTTGCCGCGGCGTCTGGGTCCAGTCGAACGCCGGAGCTGTATTGTTGAAGGCGATCGTTTCCTGATTTCCATGGATTGACGAATCGGGACTCACCAACGCATCCCCCAAAACACCTTTCGGAAACGGGCGAAATGGTTCATCCGGTTTTTTCGATAGCTGAGCATGAGCCGTTAAATCGGTCGAGAGGAAACGATGGCGGACGGTACTCAAAAGCTGGCTGTAGATTTGCCCGCCATTTTGAAAACGCACCTCCAGTTTGGCCGGATGCACGTTGACATCCACCAACTCGAATGGAATTTCCAAGGTTAAAAAACAGGCGGGGTAACGCCCCGTCATTAACAACCCTCGATACGCCTCACTAAGGGCATGCTGCAAGGATCGGTCGCGAATGTACCGCCCATTTAAAAACAAATACTGCATTCGATTATTCGCGCGACTCACCGCCGGGTCGACGACAAAGCCACGGATTCGAATTTCACCATGAGCATTGTCCAACGCGATCAAGTTACTGGAAATCTCTGTCCCAAAAAAAGCTTCAATCCGATCGGACCATGCTTCCGCGGCCGGCAGCTTGTAAGTTGTCTTACTTCCGTTCACGCAAGTCATTTGAATTTCCGGATGTGCCAGCGCGACTCGGGTAAATGCTTCGACAATATGCCCGCGTTCGGTTTGCGCTGTCTTCATGAACTTCTGACGAACCGGGGTGTTGTAAAACAACTGCCGGACTTCAATCGTAGTTCCCTGAGGGCATCCACACGGCTGTACCGGTTCGCGATGCCCACCATTGATCAGCATCTCAAACCCACAATCTTGAGAGGCCGTTCGGGAACGAATGGTGGTCTGGCTGACTTCCGCAATAGAAGCCAAGGCTTCTCCTCGAAATCCCATCGTCGCCACTTGAAATAGATCGTCAGCATCTACGATTTTACTTGTCGCGTGACTCGTAACCGCCAACGGCAGTTGCTCCTGCGGAATTCCCGACCCGTTGTCCGTGACACGTATCAACTCCGTCCCGCCCTGTTCGATCGTCAACTCGATTCGCGTTGCTCCAGCATCCACAGAATTTTCTAACAGTTCCTTGACTACACTCGCAGGCCGTTCAATAACCTCGCCAGCTGCGATTTTGTTGATCACGCTCGCCGATAGTTGCCGGATTGGATTTAATTGCAATTGACTCATGGTTTACTCGAGTTCAGCGAGATGTTGGTGGCGATGCGGTCCAACAAAAAAACTCCTAGACAGAGTTAATTTTGATTGGCTGGGATTGGATAGAAAACTTCGCCTACGATTAAACGGGATCTACACGAATTTCCTCGGTTCCATCTTCCGAGGAAGGATCCGCAGTCGATTCGGAATTTTTTTCGTCACTTTGCTTCAGGCCGTATTTTTGAATCAAACGGTAGAGGTTGCGTTCGCTAATCCCCAAAATCCGTGCGGTCTCTTTACGATTTTGGTTCGCCATTTTCAGCGTTTGCTCCGTCGCCCAACGCTCAATTTCTTTCATTGACTTGCCGATCAACTCTGATGCCCCCTCGTCTAAAAAACTAACCGCGAGTTCCGCTCCGGACGTGAACGCACTGGCCTTCGCCCCACCCACATCGCCGAGCAAATCAGGCGACAGATCATCCATGTCAAGCATCTCATCGAGATCCATCACCACGAGGCTTTCGACTACATTTTTCAGTTGTCGAACGTTACCTTTCCAGATGTACCCCACCATCCAGCGTCGCAAAGCCGGGGAAAAACCTTTTGTTTTTCGGCCGTTCTTTTTATTTGCCTGGCGACGAAAAAAATCCGCCAACGGAAGGATGTCCTCTCGCCGCTGATTGAGAGGATCCAAATGGACCGAAACGATCTTGAGACGAAAATAAAGATCGCTTCGAAAGCGACCTTCTTCAATTTCTTTTTCTAAATCTTTATTGGTCGCTGCCAAAACGCGCACGTTGACAGGAATTGATTTATTGTCGCCAACCCGAGTAATTTCTCGCTCCTCCAAGACCCTTAGCAACTTGATTTGAGTCGGCATTGGCATGTCGCCTACTTCGTCAAGAAACAACGTCCCCCCGTTGGCGTATTCAAATTTCCCCTGCCGATCGGAAATCGCATCCGTAAAGGCACCTTTGACGTGACCAAAGAGCTCACTCTCAACCAAATGTTCAGCCACCGCAGCAGTATTGATTGCCACAAATGGTTTTTTCTTGCGAGGACTGTTCTGGTGGATCGCTTGCGCAACGACATCTTTGCCGGTTCCTGTCTCGCCGGTAATCAAAACGCCAACATCAGTAGGAGCAATCCGTTTTAGACGCTCCACAACATTCTTCATGCTCTCGCTGGCGAATATGAGATTTTCAAAACCGTAACGTTCGTCCAAGCGAGACTGCAGGTGGGTATTTTGCAATCTAATCCGCACCGACTCTGCAGCCTTCGAAGCCACCGCCTGCAGGCGTTTGGGAGTAATGGGTTTCTCGAGAAAGTTAAACGCCCGTTCACGCATCGCTTCGACCGCCCGTGAAACTGTCGCATGCCCCGTCACCAAAATCACTTCGCAGTCAGGCTGGATATCTTTAGCTTTCTTCAAGATCGCCATGCCGTCGACATCGTTCATCATCAGGTCGGTGACCACCACTTCGTAGGTGTTCTCATTGAGCATACGCGCCCCCTCGGGACCTGAAGTTGCATAACTGCACTCCAAGCCAATCCGTTCGAGACTCTCATGCATCGCTTTTGCATGGTCTTTATCGTTATCGACCAACAAGACGCGGACCGGAATTGCCAGATTCTTTTCGTTTTCTTCTGTCATTGTGTCATCATACAAAAAGCGACCTTGTCCGAGTAGTCGCTAGGAGCAAGTCGCAAAAACCAGCCTGAATTTACTGCCCAAGCGAATACACCCGCCACTCACGGAGGGAATCGGAAGAATCGGATTAGGCAAGTCGGGGATCGAAAAATCAACTTCCTAGAGAAGATTTCACCAAAGTATCGGATAAACGGCGGTTTTTTGGAGTAGAATCGCAAGAAGTCACCTGCGAACCAAAACTTAAATTTTAAAAAACCGCCGCACCGAACTTTCCCTCGAAATATAGGAATTAACTGGATTCCCGAGTAAATAAACAGAGGCAGTCGGACATCTTGAAGTCGGAAAAAAATTAAAATAAATACTCTGTAAATTCGGTATTAGTAAAAAACAACTACTTTGATACCGCAAGTAATGAATGCCCCCATGAACCAGCGAACAGGAATTGTAAAACTCATTCTTTTGGTCGCCCTGCTGCTTTGCAGCACCGTTGCTGTTGGATCGCTCTTGATGCGAAATTACGGTGACAATCAGGCGACCGTCGGTGCCGATGCAATTACGTTTACGGCGTTTACTGGTGAATTCATATCATCCGTCAATGAGGTCGGTGAAATCGAAAGCTCGAGTAACGTCGAAATTCGCTCCCGTGTTAAGTCACGGGGAAGAGAAGGCGTGGCGATCCTCGAATTGATTCCCGAAGGCACAATCGTAGAACAAGGGGATTTCCTTTGTCAGTTAGACGATTCGCTATTAAGAGAAGAGTTAACCGAAAGAAAAATTGTCGTTGCCAAAGACAAATCAGATGTTCTTAAAGCACAAAGCCAACTCGAAGCAGCAAAAGGGAAGCTTCGCGAATTCGAAAATGGAAATTACCACCAGGAAATTGCGAAATTTAATGCGGCGATTAATATCGCGAAAGAAAATCAAAAACGGGCCGCTGACTCCTTGCAACACAGTCTGCTTCTGAACCGCAAAGGCTATCTGACCAACACTCGAAAAGACGCCGATGAGTTTGCGGCGGCGACGGCCAAAGAGGAACTCCAACTGGCCCAAGAGGACTTGAGAATTTACCGGGAATTCAGTCGAGATCGGATTGTTGCCGAATTGAATTCCGAAATTAAACAACAAACGGCTCAACTGGAAGCCTCCCAGTATCGCCTAGACCTAAGCAAGCAACGCGAGACTGAGTACAATCGTCAAGTCGAGAGTTGCCGAATAACCGCGCCCCAAGCAGGGACGGTGGTTTACGCCAACGATTCCGATCGACGAGATTCTTCGATTGTTATTGAAGAAGGCGCATCAATTCGAGATGGTCAGGAAATCTTCTATCTGCCCGATCCTTCAAAAATGCAAGTTAATGCGAAAGTTAATGACTCAAAAATAAACAAAGTCAAAGTCGGCCAGCGGGTTGAGGTTCGCGTCGATACCTCCCCAGAAACACCCGTCGCGGGAGTGGTTCGCCGAGTGAGTTCGTTCCCATTGCCTCGACGCTATTACCAAGCCCCAATTGAATACGAGGTCTTTGTCGACATCACCGAAACAAGCCCATTGATTCGGGGAGGCTTGCGGGGAAAGGTCGAAATTTTTGTAGAGCGACAAGAGAATGTCGTCATGGCTCCCGTCTCCAGCCTCTTGCTCAAGGGGAAAGAAACCTACTTCGTCATTGTCAAAACGTCGGCAGGTACGATCGAACCCAGAATCGTGAGCATTGGCTCCAACAATGACAAATTTGCGGTCATCACCAAGGGGCTCAGTGCGGGTGAAGAAATTCTGGTCGATGCAGACAACTATGGTGACGCGATTGATTTCCCAATAGCCCCGTAAACTCGTTTGGCTCTTTCCAACACCATTGCACAGCCGCGTTTCCTTTTTTTCGATTCCCAATTGTTTGCGTCATGAAATTACTGCGACCGACAATCTGGAAAATCGGCACCAAGAGCCTCGCGTTGCATCCGATGAGAAGTGGCCTGACCGTGCTTGGCATTTTCATTGGAATAGCCAGTGTAATTTGGCTTCTCGCGATCGGAGAGGGAATCAGTCAAAAGGTACAACAGCAAATTGAAGAGCTGGGAACCAACAATATCATCCTCCGCAGCGTAAAACCTGTCACCGAGGAACTCTCGCAAGATTCGATGGCGGTTTACGGGATTACACGCGAAGATTTTGACGTGCTCTCCAGCACGCTTCCGTCGATCGATCAGGCACTTCGGATACGCGATGCGCAGCGGGAACTATATTACGGCGAAACCGACCGAGCCGTCCACTTCATCGGCTGCACACCCGAGTACGACAATGTCATGAACCTCAAACTTCATGAAGGAAGGTTTCTCGAAGCGCCGGACATTGCCAATGACGACAATGTATGCGTGCTTTCCTACGAGGTTGCAAAATCACTGAGGCCACTTAATTCTTGCCTTGGGATCATCATTCTCATCCGCAGTTCGCCTTATCGTGTCGTGGGGGTCACAAAACCGAGAGGCATGATGGCCGCGATTGGCAGTTCGTTGGAAGCGCAGGATTTCACCGATGACGTCTATGCCCCGCTGACAACCTTCTGGCGTCGAATCGGCGATTGGACGATGGAGCGAAGTGCCGGTTCCCGGGTAAACGAAGTCGTTCAAATCAGCCAAGTCACCTTTCGTGTGAAAGATATTAAGAATGTACTTAAGACTTCATTAGCGATTCAATCAATCATGAAGGATCGTCACGACGAAGAAGATTTCGCCATCGTCACACCGCTCGAGTTACTCGAACAAGCGCGAACCACGCGGCTAATGTTCATGGCATTCATGGGGCTCATCGCTGCAATCTCGCTGGTTGTGGGAGGTATCGGGATAATGAATATCATGTTGGCAACGGTCACCGAACGAACGCGGGAAATTGGCATTCGACGCGCTTTGGGCGCCAATCGCGCTGACATTATCTTACAATTCCTCGTTGAAACGGTCGTCCTTTCGACCGTCGGTGGTTTGACAGGGATCTTGGGAGGCCTTGCCTGTCCCTGGGTCGTTATTTGGGTTCGAGAATTTCTAATCCTGTGGTTTCCAACGACCATCCAAAGCCTCCCCGATGCTGTTCGCGAGATGACCCCCATTATCGTGCTCCCCTCGATCCCATTAGCCTTTCTAATCGCCTTGATCGTCGGGTTGATTTTTGGAACCTATCCAGCGATTCGCGCTGCAAAACTCGATCCGATCGAAGCCTTAAGACACGAATAGATTGCTTGCTTCCCCGTTCGAATTGCAACAACCTGCGCGTCTATCCTCAAGCGTTAGGGACGCCTCGGAAGCGGAGTCTTCCCAACACTTACAACCCAACGGGGCCGGGGATCACAAAAGATAGCGTCGAAAATACTGCGTTTAAATCAATGCTGAAAACGCTTTCCTTATTTTCATTGCACGGTCGTCCCTTAGGAGTCACAATCACCGCTGACGAATCCTCAGTTCAATTCATGGGAGCGACTCAATTGAAGACTACGCAAACGCGCCGCAATTTCTTAACCACCTCCCTGGCTTCGGTCGCGACAACCGCCTCGCTAAGCCCGCTGAGCGGCGTTGCCTCGACTAGGGTTTCCAAGAATCGTGTAAGAGACGTTGTGACGGGCGAGGGAGAATTCCAATATCGGGTAGACCATCAGTTTGCCAAACTTCCGGAAAAATACCATTGGCAAACAACCCATAACGTCGCGGTCGACTCTGCCAATAATTTGTACGTCATTCATGAGGGTCGGGCGAACTTAAAGGACCATCCTTCCATTTTTGTTTTCGACCCACAAGGGAAATTCATTCGAGCGTTTGGCTGCCAGTTCCAGGGAGGCGGTCATGGAATTGAGATTCGTCAAGAAGGAAACGAGGAGTTCCTTTACGTTGCGGCTTATCAGCAAGTTAAGTGTTTTTCAAAAATGACACTCACTGGAGAAACCGTTTGGTATCAAAAGGCTCCTATGGAATCAGGCGTTTACCAACCAGGAGAAAACACTTCGACGCAAGCCAACTGGACTCGCAAAGGATTCCTTCCCACTAATTTTGCTTTTCTCAACGACGGCGGCTTTCTCTTGGCAGATGGATATGGCGCCCATTGCATCCACCATTTTGACAAAGACGGAAAGTGGATCAGAATGTTTGGCGGAACGGGCACGGGCGAGGGGAAATTTAATTTATGCCATGGACTGTGGGTCGATCAACGAAAAGGGAGGGAGCCTTCGATCATCGTGACCGACCGAAGTCATAACACGCTTCAATACCTGACCATGGATGGGGAATACATCGAAACCCTGACGGACTACGGCCTTCCCGCCAATATCGATATCTATCAAAACATTATGATGATCCCTGAATTAAAAGCACGGATTACGCTACTCGATGAAAACAACAAAATTGTCGGGCGGCTCGGCGAAGCCGTCGAGCGAGTTAATTCCGTAAAAGACTTACGACGAAAACCAGAGCTTTGGATTGATGGGCAATTCGTCCATCCACACGATGCCTGTTTTGACCGAGAGGGAAATATCTTTGTCGCGGAATGGGTTCAGACCGGAAGAATCACCAAACTCACCCGCATTTAAAGCGAGCCCGTTTGCAAAAATCGCTGGCAAACGCTTGCCCTCAATCAACGCTTGCCCTCAATCAACGCTTG
>JAPKBL010000045.1 GCA_028823415.1 Mariniblastus sp. | reverse complement strand
TTCTTCCAAGCTATTCTCAGACTCTGAAGACACGGAATCCTCGTCACCAACGGGCGGAGGAGAACTTGAATCCGGACCTTCACTCTCGGGTTCGTCACCCAATTCATCGCGAGGGACTACCGCAATTACCGCCAGCGAATCTTCCTCATCGAGACCCATAATTCGGACACCTTGCGTGTTTCGACCGATGGTACTTACATCCGCACATTTAATTCTTTGGATTTTCCCACGCGACGTCATTAACAACAGCTCGTCGTCGTCATTGACGGATTTAACACCGATCACCTGCCCATTTCGATCCGTTGTTTTAATATCCCTTAGCCCTTTTCCGCCTCGCTTCTGGGTGCGATATCGCGAGCCTCCGCTGACTGAATCGCCATCCGCCTCGTCGGCTTCTTCGCCGCTCTTGGAATTCGCACCAAATTTGGTGCGCTTGCCATACCCCTTTTCACACGCTGTCAGGAGGGTTGCTTCGGGATCGGCGACCACCATTCCAACAACCTTGTCGCCAGCCGCCAACGAAATCCCCTTCACACCACTCGTGTTGCGTCCCATGGGCCGTGCATCAGATTCTCGGAACCGAATAGCCATTCCAGTTTCAGTCGAGAGCACGATTTCATCGCCGGATTTCGCAACGAGCACGTCGATAATTTCGTCATCTTCTCTGAGCTTGACGGCGATAATGCCACCATTTCTTGGCCGTCCGTACGCCGAGAGTGGGGTTTTCTTTACGAGTCCATTCTTGGTTGCCATGACGAGATAATGTTCAGCCGCATCAAAATCTCGAATTGCCCGACAGGAAGCAATCGCTTCACCTTCATCGAGTTGCACAATATTCACAATCGCCCGCCCGCGGCTTTCTCGACTTAACTGAGGCAGTTGATGAACTTTTCGCCAATGAACAATTCCTTTGGTCGTAAAGAACAGAAGATAATCGTGAGTACTGGCGGCAAATATATGTTCGATCGGATCTTCGTCTTCGCTCTTGGCTCCCTTGATTCCTTTACCACCTCGTCGCTGGGCCCGGTAAGTACTCACCGGAGTCCGTTTGATATAACCGCGGTGGCTTATCGAAACGACCATATTCTCTTCTTCAATCAGATCTTCAAGATCGATATTACGCACTTCCTCATACGACAGCACGGTTCGTCGTTTGTCGGCATGCTTGCGCTGGATCTCCTCGAGATCCTCACTGATGATCAGATAAACATTTGCATCGTCTGATAAAATCCTTAGATATTCCTTGATCTCTTCAAGCAATTTTGCGTGCTGACCGCCAAGCTTCTCCTGCTCAAGATTGACCAACTGCCCAAGTGTCATCTTGAGAATCGCATCCGCCTGAATTCCCGTCAGGTGATAAACATCGGATTCGCCACGCTCCTCCTGGAACACATTAAATCCATCCTCCCCCAACGCTCTCTGCATCATCGATGCTGGACACTCGATCCCCATCAACCCCGCCTTGGCTTCCGCCTGGGTCTTTGAGCTTCGAATGATCTTGATGATCTGATCGATGTCTGCCAACGCCAACAACAATCCTTCAATCGTGTGCTTTTGGCGGCGGGCACGACTAAGTAAGAACTGAGTACGGCGACGAATAACCTGAACGCGATGTCGCAAAAATTCAGTCAGAAAATCCTTAATGGATAGCTCTCTCGGTTTGCCATCCACCAGCGCCATGAAGTTCATGGAAAAAGATGTTTGCAACGGAGAAAACTGATACAGCTGATTCAGAACTACTTCAGGATCAGCATCGCTCTTGATCTCAATTTCAAGCTTAACCGGCTCTTTCAGATCACTCAGATCTTTAATTCCGGAAATGCCTTTGACTTTGTCGGTTTTGACAAGCGTCGCAATCTTTTCCACAACTCCGTCGCGAGTCTGCTGAAATGGCAATTCGGAGACGACGATTTTAGAACGGTTCTTCTTATTCGAAACCGGAAGAATATCACACACAGCTCGAATCACAATCGTACTGCGACCGGTCCGATAAGCCTTAATGACCCCCGCCGTTCCGCAAATCGTACCACCGGTGGGAAAGTCTGGCCCAGGCAAAACACCCATTATTTCGCTAACCGTACATTCCGGGTTAGCAATTACAATTTTAAGCGCTTCACAAACCTCACCCAAATTATGAGGCGGAATCGATGTCGCCATGCTGACCGCGATCCCACTGGAACCATTGACCAGCAAATTTGGGAATTTACTCGGCAACACCGAGGGCTCCATTCGCCGCTCATCATAGGTTGGCGTAAAATCAACTGTGTCCAGCTTTAGATCTTCGAGCATCAATGCGGCCACAGGCGACATTCTCGCTTCGGTATATCGCATCGCCGCCGGCGGAAGACCAGCAATGGAACCGAAGTTCCCCTGCTTATCCACCAAAACATGCCGCATATTCCACTCTTGAGCCATCCGCACCAGTGTTGGATACACGATAGACTCACCGTGCGGATGATAGTTCCCGCTGGTGTCGCCAGAAATCTTCGCGCACTTCACGCGCGAAGAACCAGGCGTCAAGCTGAGGTCATTCATAGCCACGAGGATACGTCGCTGAGACGGCTTTAATCCGTCGCGCACGTCTGGCAATGCTCGCGAGACAATGACACTCATCGCATAGGTCAAATAACTAGACTTAAGCTCGTCCTCAATTGGCATTTCAAGAAACGACTCATTGCTATTCAAACCGCTGCCACCGCCGTCTTCATCCGGCTCCCGTGAGTCAGTCGACAATTTTTCCGCCTTTCAAACTGTTTAAGCCACGCAGATGATTGCTTCATCAAGCAGAATAAAAAAATGAAACTCAGGCAACTTTTCGGGTCGCTTGGCGTCTCCGTTCCACCGGATGGTTGAAACCTGTGAAAACCAGATTCCAACCGCAAAAACCAACATTAAACGATCAGCAAAAAAATGAGGAAAACCCCTCAAAAACCGCTGTTTTCACCGCTTTTTCTCGCGGCGTTTCTACCAACCAAATCCTACCAAAATTGACCACTTTTCGCAACGCGCCCAAGTTGATTTCAGCCCGAAAAAAACCACGGTTTATTAATTACTTTCTCGATCTAAGAATTGGGGCTTTGCCGGTATAAACTTGACGACTCGATAGTCACCTACCAACAATGGGATACCGTGGTTCGCCCAAAGACCGGATTCCTTATGCCTAAGCCGAAAATGAATCTCCGTATTTTAAACGAGAGTATTCTTCACCGATTCGATCAGATTGAAAGTTACCAATCTGAATCCGGACATCACCGCGAAAACGCGCGCGTAGATTTTAATTACGCAATCCCACGTCTTGACCTCCACGCCGATGTTAAGCTCACTCGAGAGGCAAAACCCAGCACAGAAGACCCTCGCCTCGGTTTGCATCAAGATATCACCCCGACGCTGACTCACCGCGTTTCATGCAAAGATGGCGACATCTGGCTGGCAGGTTCAGCCCTGCTATGCAGTTGCCCCGACTGCAATGCCCCAATGACGATTCGTCTCTGGCTCGGCCTCGCTGACTGCTGGCGCTGTCAAACGAGCATCTCGCTCACCGAAGAACAAATTCACGCCGTCAACCAGCTTACAAAAAAATCCAACACGAACCGTCGCCCCGCCCAGCTCTCTACGCCAAAGCCGGCCAATAAAGCGATTGCGGCCACACCGCTCGCGGCCCGTCTCCGTGTGGGCTCCACCGGATCTGCGCCCGTGGCTCACTGGTCCGAGGGTGAGCTGGAATCACTCAGCCGAACGTCCTCCATTGCCAACTTCGTTCGCGGGGGCTTCGTCGGCACCCCCGCTTGGTTAGTCAGCTTGATTCTGCACCTGATTATTATTTTGATCATGGGGTTGATCGTATTTAGCGATCAGGCTCCACCACATCCGACCATAACGCTATCCAGCTCCCTTAGTTCGGATGATCGAGTCGGAGGCCAGGTTCAATTCCAGAACCCCGCTAATGAATTACAGGATGATTTCAAAATGGCCAGCGAAATGACCAAAGGAGAAAATGAACTTAGACAGTTCTTAGAGCAAGCAAACCGAGACGCTCAATCGCTTCAAGTCGACCCGCTTCCTGTTGCGCCATTAAAAGACATCCAACGTGTCAAGCAAAACATCACCACGAACCCAGAACAACGGATGTCGTTTGAAGCGCGCGACCCTCGGATTCGCTCAGAAATCGTTCGCAAAGAAGGAGGCACAACGCTCACCGAAGCTGCAGTCGCGCGGGGCCTTCGATGGCTTGTCTCGGTACAAAATAGTGATGGGGGCTGGAGCTTAGAAGATTACGCAAACCACAAAAAACCGAACAACTCCAGCGATGTAATGGGAACCTCCTTGGCTTTACTGCCGCTGCTGGGCGCCGGTCAGACGCATGAATTTGGCGCTTACAAATCAAACGTAGCGGCAGGGCTGGCGTGGCTTATCAAGCGTCAAAAAACTAACGGCGACCTGCGGGCGGGGTTTTCTGGTAACGCGGGTATGTACGCCCACGGACAAGCCGCGATCGTGCTTTGCGAAGCCTATGCGATGACCGGAGATCAGGCCTTTCAACAACCTGCCCAGAACGCCATTCGGTTTATCGAATCCGCCCAGCATAGCAAAGGGGGTTGGCGGTATCAGCCGGGACAACCGGGAGACACCAGCGTATTCGGGTGGCAGATGATGGCGCTTCAAAGTGCTCAAACGCCTAACATCCAGCTTGAAATCGATCCCTCCACCCTCAAACTCGCTGACTATTTTCTCGATCAGGTATCAACGCCCGCCAGTTTCGCTCGGCGCCGGAACAAGCAATTGCCAACTGGGTCCGCCTATGCCTATCTGCCTGGCAGGCCCGCGACCCCCGCAATGACCGCCGAGGCTATTCTCTGCCGCATGTATCTCGGTTGGAAAAAAGACGACCCCAGACTTTCCGTCGCTGTGAAATGGCTTATCGATGATCACTTCCCCAACAAGCAAAATCCCAACCTTTACTACTGGTATTACGGCACCCAGGTGATGCATCACTACGGTGGCAATTCATGGGAGCTGTGGAATCGGAAAATGCGCGAGCTTCTAATCTCGACACAACACACTCGCGGCTCAAACGCGGGGAGCTGGGAGCCCGGGAAATTCGAATGGGGCACCAAGGGCGGGCGCATCTACACGACCGCTCTAGCCGTTTGCACACTGGAAGTTTATTATCGGCACCTTCCCTTGTTTAATCCCATCGAGCTAAACTCGGAAGACAAATAAAGACGCTTGAGACACCCTTTGGAATTCTATGCACCCGCCATCAGACACTTCGCTCGCCCAAATCTGGTCTCTAAAATCAACCACGATTCGCTTCGCCCAAACTCCGACTGTTATGGGCATCGTGAATGTGACTCCCGACAGTTTTTCAGATGGTGGATTGTTCATTGAAACGGATCGAGCGATCGACCATGCTTTAAAATTGGCTTCCGAAGGGGCAGGAATCCTCGATATTGGCGGGGAAAGCACGCGCCCCTACGGCCAATCAGTCCATCAAGAGGATGAGCTAAAACGAGTGATTCCCGTTATTCGTGGCCTAGCCAAACAAACGGATATTCCAATTTCGATCGACACGACCAAGGCCCATGTCGCGAGGGCGGCAATGGACGAGGGTGCTCAAATCATTAATGACGTGACAGGACTCCAAGGCGACGCCAAAATGATCGACGTCGCTCTCAGCACCGGGGCAGGGGTGTGTGCGATGCACATGCAGGGAACGCCGCAAACAATGCAGGACAACCCATGTTATCAGGACGTAGTTCGAGAAATTCACGCCTATCTCGTCAAGCGAAAACTTCATTTACTCGATGCTGGTATTCCAGTTGAAAAAATCTGTCTGGATCCCGGGATCGGATTCGGCAAATCCCATACTCACAACCTTGAACTTCTTCAACACTGCGAGCAGTACCTGGACCTTGGCTGCCCGATCCTCATCGGCCATTCGCGAAAGGGCATGATTGGGAAAATACTGGGCGACCCAGAGGCAAACCGTGACTCCGCAACGCTGGCTATTACGCTCATGTTAGCGCGTAAGAAAATCCAAATTGTTCGCGTTCACGAGGTAGGGAAAACAGTACAAGCACTCAAAGCGTTCGCGGCGGTCGGAGGAATCGACGGCTAAGTTTCACAGCCAGCGAATACTCAGTATTACCAACCTACTACTAACCTACTCAAGCTCAGCTACTCAATGAAACTTTTCAGCAGTACCGCCCGATCGACATTGTGATTTTTGCCGGGCTCAAAAGAGACAGGGATCGATCGGTCGAGCAGGAAAAACCCTCGAGATCGATAAACATCACCAGCCTGACTTCCCGCTTCGACGCCCCTACCTTTGTTTAATTTAAGATCACCCTTGGCGTCGGTCTCAAAATAACCGACCGTGATCCAGATAGCGAACACACTCGATCTTGTCGTGACAAGGTTACCCAATCGTTGCCGCATATCGTTTCTAAAATAGGCGGATCGCTCATCAAAATTAGAATTGAAAAAATCAAACACAGGCAGTTCCGAATCAGAATTTGAATATTCACCACTTGGCAAACGAAACAGACCACATTGACTTGGCATAACCTCGTACCCATTGGGTGCCCGATTCGCGGCAACCGCGGGTCGATAAGGATTTCGAAACTGATCCGTTGCCCCGCCATCTCGCGACCTCACCCAATCTTTAAATTTGAGATCAGTGGAATACCCTCCCATCACACTATTCCAAACTTCCGGGTCTAACACTGTGTTAATGTTTACTTTCCCGGGATAGCGATAATTTGAAATCTTATCGAATGGCGCGGCAAACCCGAATGAGATTTCGTGATCATCATCGTTGAATGTTTCCGGGTTCACATAGGTTTCGGTTCCCGTAAACCGAGATGGAACCTCCAGAAAATCAAAGACTCGATGGAGACCGGGGCCGAAAGAAGTTCCTTCCACTTGGTCCGTATAGAAATTCAACAAATGCGAATACTGAGAAGCATAACTCTGACATTCAACATTTGGGTAGTCAGACTTAAAATCATCCAGTTTCATTGGCTTAAAAACATCCCGCCGATTCCCGTCAAACGCGTCTGCTGGCATATCAAAAACCCGCGTCATCCAATAGCTCGATGTAAACGGTACGTTGGCCAATTCGAGCTGACTTACATAGGGGCGATTGTTCCATGTCAACCAGCAAAAAGGCTCTTTGTCTTTTTCAAATTCGAATCCGTCCGCAACTCGATAGGCGCCATTCAATCCACCGAGTGATTCAATCAGATTCCAACTCAGCACGTGACTGTCGAGTAGCTCAAAAAAGTTATCGCAATCCTCGGGCTTTGGATAATCATCAAGCCCCTGCAACCCGTGGTGATCGCTTTTGAACAGCAGTCGATTGCGATCAGAGCCCTGTCCGTAATCGCCCGCACTTCCCCTCCGCTCGTGAGTTCCAAACCGCATCGCACCGAGACCTTCATTCATATTCGGATCCACGTTGGCCGAATTAACATTCACGCCATTAAACGCAAATAAATCAATCGAACAAGTATCGATCGTCCGGTAGGGATTTGATGTTTCATCAAAAGCAAGCAGGGGATTCGCCAATCGCTGCAAGTGCACAACGCGATAGGGCTTCCGTTCATCAGCATCCGCGTCCGCAAGACCATCGTGTTGCAAATACTTTTCGTAATGATCCGGATTGATCCGTTTATCAATGGGCTCATCAAAAGCATAATCAACCGGAGTTCCAGGCGTCGTCACATTCTCGGTAAATTTAAGCCCGTCAGCGACTGGCTCGAGACCAATAGGCAATCCGCCGGCAATCGTCCCGACTCCCGTCAGTCCTGCGTATCCTTCGATGGGGTCGCTAACACCAAGCTCCCGCTCCCAACCACCATCGTTTAAACCGATCGGCAAATTGACCGCCGAACGATTGAACTTTTTCATTTTGGAGGTGTCGGGATCCCATTGCACAATCTCAATCTGCTCGTTCGACGGATCTAAGCTAATTCGGCGGGTCAAGTTCTGAAGCTCATCTGCATCCAATGCCCCTGGCGTCAGTCTCCTGCCGATGTAATTATCAAACCGTTGCCCTACTTTTTGCCCTGCAGTCCCGACGACCGCATAACGACCGGGGCCTACAAAACCCGCTTTAATATCGTCGTCCGGGAAATATACTTCCGGCCCAAAATCAACCGTAAACGATGGCCGGGCGAAATAAATCCTTCGCACGGGAGTGATGGATTTACCGTTCGGGTTGCGTGATGCGTCATCAGGATCGAGTGTTTCCTCGTCCGTCTCAGTGACAACCAGTCGCCAAACAGGACTGGTGCCGTCTGGAGACGTTTTTTGCAGATCGACACCGTTCAAGCCCGCGTCGTAAAGTTCACGTGGTCGAACTTGGTTCGCATCGTTCATGACCCACGGATTATAAAGCTCGAAAAACGCAGATACTTTTGGAACCAAATGGCTATCAAAATCCTCACCCGGCTGATCCTGAGTGTAGGCCGCCGTCTCTCCATCAACGACATCCTCCTGCTCTAGATTCTGTGTCCTGCGATCATGAGTGGCAAGCGTTTCGGTAATCAATAACTCAGGACGCTCGGCTCCCCAAACTACAAATCGCATGTTTGGCGCAATTCCATTGTCCGGTTCGAAAATACTTCCATCGACGTCCCATCCATCCCAGGGATTCAAATCGAAAACAAAAGGGGTCATGATCGAATCCCGGTCACGGAAATCAACAACGTTGGCAACCCATTGAGCAATGACTTTTCTAAATTCCGTCAGATCATTTGCATCCCTTTTGCCGTCCTCATTGAAGTCGTACCAATCAGAAAGATTGGAGAATCCATCCCCGTTGCGGTCGATTTTCTCGGTGTTCAACAATGTGACAATATACAAGTGCCGTGCAAATTGAATCCTGGCAAACAGGCTGTCGGGATCACCTTTGACAACAGAGTCGTTATCATGATCAAACAGATACGTCGCCCCATTAGGATGCACCAAGGAATCGACTTCGCCCATCTCGTCGGTCACGCCATTGCCGTTGTTATCAATGCCATCTCCGAAGGGCCGGTTAACATTCATTGGCAATCCGCGAAATACCTCCGGGGGGAGCATCAATGATAACTGGCCATCATCGCCAAGAATCTTTGCGAGTTTGATGGGTAGATTCTCGAAACTCGTCGGAACCTCGTAACTGTGAGTTCCTACCGAATGGCGGTGCCTGCCGTTCACGGACAAACCAAGATCGATTAACCGAGGTGATAAAGTTTTCGAATCGACGTCGAACGGGCGCAACAACCTCTCGAGGTCTTTCGCCGAATAAGGAAAATCAGCACTGCCCGTCTTAGCTCCTGTGGAATCACTTGCAGCAAAAGACATCTCATAGGGTGAATCCATCACCTCCGTCTTCAGAAACGAAAATGCCACATCGGAAACGGGTAAACCAATCGCAACCTCTGGATCTGAGACATCACGGATTTCCGGATAGCCCACCGAGAACCTTCCAAAAACATCCATCGCCGAACCAAAATGCCCGCTGACCGTTCCTGGCACTTCCGCACCGAATCCCACATTAGGATACCCAAACAACTTGTACTCTGACCAACGATCGCGACTGTTTGCATCGCCCGGCAGGCCATCGTTTCCGTAGCGATCTAGCATAACCCCTTCGGCATTGGAAATAAGGTTATCGATACGAACCTCAGGAGGGCCGTAACCCTGACCCCGTTTCGCTTCGGTCATGTCGGGCAATAACGGAATCGACCGCATTTGCTCCCTTCCGGGGAGTTGCGTCAGGTTTCCATGTGCGTTGAGGTTGATCCGTCCATCCAGATCGACCACCAAATAGGAAACCAAAGGCTTGACCAGAACGCCGTCGCTTCGGGCCTGTTTTGGCAATCCGATATCCATCCAAATACCATCCACCTCGCCATCGTTGTTATTATCAACTGAGATACCATCTCCGCTGGGGCCGCCCTTTTTCAGGGCTCGAAAATCACCTCGGGCACGGGACAATAAACCCGGACGATGGAAACTGGAATGCTTAAGCGACCCATCAGGATTGACGCCAGCGAGAAACATGTTTTGAAAATCGAATGTATCATACGGTTCATTGGGAGCCATGGAGTTCGCATCCCAGCCCGCAGATCGATTGTCTTGAGTCGCCAAATAACCGCCTCCGGTTTCACCCACTAGTTGAGCACGAGAGCGACCGACTTGATTTGGCTCCAGCGCGTTGTCTCCAATGGCCGGAGCACCAACACCAACATATGATTTAAATTGACCAGCTCCCGTCCCTGAAAATGGGCGACCATTAATGACAACTCGGTGGCTTACCAACTGGGACTTAGCGTCGGTCACATTGAACCGAGAATCAATTTGACTTGGTAAAACAATAAAAGTGTGCTCACCGTCAGCGACTTGATGATCGATAATTCGCGCGGTCAAACCTCGGGCAGGTCCTGAGACCACTCCCATCAGCAACCCCGTCATCGATCCACTTACAGGCTCCGGGACAAACGTCTCCCCATCGATCAAACGAGTCGCATCACCGCTCAACGTCAACACAACGAAGTGCTCACTACTATCAGCTGCGGCTGTGGCGACAGTCGCTGAGATCCCATAGCCGTACATGTCGGCAAGCAAACTGTGCCCCCGAAGCGGCGAACTGGAGTCGGTTAACGCGGGTCCTCGAACCAGATCGTAAAAAGCCCGCTCCATTATCGCTTGGCGATCTTTGTCATAAATATGCTTGGAAGCTCGCTTGCGTGCCGCTCGAAAATAATCATTGGAAACCAGCACAAACGTCGTTCCCATTAATAGAAACAACACGATCATCGTCACTACAAAGATCAAAGTGATCCCGCGACGGGGCGTGCTGGAGATTTTGGACGAGTCGAGTCTCATAATAATTATTAACGCAAAGACATTTTCGGCGGGCGTCTTATTTCAGTATCGGAATTCAAATGGCCGCGAGGCGGTATTATTTGCAAAGTCGGACTAAGTCGGTCAAATTCACCTCACACGATCCCGTTTTTTTTCCTAACCGACATTTTCGGCAATCTAAAAACGATAGCATTTCCGAGGAGCGGATCGCTCAACCAAACTCAACTCGGCCAAAACGACAATTCAATCTGGCGTCGCCTCAGGTCGTGAATCGCCTTCGAGCTTCGATTGGACCTGATTTTTCTGCCATAAACGAATTATTTCCTTACGTTTGCCAAAGGCAAATGGCGACCCGCTCCGGTCGCCCCAAAAGGCCCGCAAACAAACACACGGCCCAGCGCTAAATCACCTTTCGACGTAGTTCGAACTGCCTGCTCCGATCCTAGTTGGGGACCGTGGTCACTCTGACGATTTCCCGTGACATCGCAAGAAATCCCAAGGCTTTTTCGCGCGGACCAACGAACCCCGCACACCCTAAAAGAACCAGAGTAAGAGCAACAATCATGATTGAGAATTGGCATCGCACCGAGCCAAGTCCTATATCCGGCACAATCGCTACAAGCCAGACGACATTTATGAACAGCATAACCTTTCAATCGATAAAACCAAATTTCCCCACGCAATAGTCACCCCGTTCACAACGCCCTAACTAGTATGGATTCTCTACTTCTGATCAACGGCATTTCGCCATTTCCACTACTATTTTCTCTAGCCCAGAAACATTTCCATGTTTGAGGAACGCTCAGTGCTTGGCCCGGCCGACGTGTTTCGCGTTTTGGCTCGCCATGCCTTCAAAGCTCTTATCGTGTTTTCGTTAATCGTTGCCGCAACGATCGCGTGGATTCTATTGACTCCAAAAAAATACGAATCTGTTGCAAAGATTTACGTCCGCATTGGTCGCGAGAGTAGCACACTTGATCCATCTGCAACGACAGGGAAAACCGTCAACATCCAAAAATCGCTGGACTCTGAGATCAACTCAATGCTTCAGATTCTCGGCAGTCACGAAACGGTCAAGCGAGTTGTCAACGACATTGGCCCGGACGTTATTTTGGCCAACTCCATTTCTTCTAATGGAGCACCCGCCAAAAACGAATCGCCGAGTTGGAGTTTAAGGAAGTGGATTTCAGACCTAAAGAGCTCGATCATCACCAATGAGTTTTCGGCGACCAAAACGGAAACTGCGATCAAACTGCTTCGAGAGCGATCTAGTTTCAGCGCTCCTAAAGAATCCAACGTCCTGAATATAATTTGCCAGGCCGGGCACCCGGAACTCGCCAGAAAAATCTCGGCGTCATGGGCGTCTGCTTTTGTGGAGGAACACCTCCGAGTCACTCGAACCAATGGTTCGTTTACGTTTTTTTCCGATCAAGTCGAAAATAACAAACTGCGGTTGAACAATGTCCAGCGCGAGCTGCGGGACGCCAAATCTCAGTCTGGATTGGTTTCCATCGAGGGTCAGGGAAAGATTCTTGAGGACCAGGCCAACTCGATAAAGACTCGTCTTTCAACCAGCCTCGCGGCGCTGGCTTCAACCGAGGCCAAACTAAAGTCACTTGAGTCAATCTTGGAGACCGAACCTGAACGAATTGAAAACGACGAAAAAACTGCAATTCCTAATGGCTGGTATGAACTTCGAAACAGGCTTTTCGATCTAGAAAACACCGAGAGTGGGTTAAAAGCCAATAAGTCGGACCTACACCCCGAGGTCATCGCCATTACGGAACAACGGAAGGCTCTGGAAAAAATCCTCGAAAAAATGAACCAGGTAACTTCGGAATCCACGAGCAGCCCTAATCCGACCCACATCCTATTTCGGCAGTCACAGCTTAATGAACAAGCATTGTCGTTTGCAATAAGAGCCGAAGCAGAGACTTTGAAACAACAGGCGGTCGCCAATCTTCAAGAAATAGAACAACTCAATGCCAACGAAATTAAAATACTAGAATTGGAACGGCAAAGCCTAAGTCTGGAGACAATTTACCTCGCCAGCGTGGCCAGTCGCGAACAGTCCGCGCTTCTTGAAGGTCTCGAGCTCGCGAATATCTCCAGCGTCAGCCTGTTACAAAAGGCGAGCTACAGCTCACAATCGGCCGGAATGGGTCGACTGAAAAAACTTCTCATGGGAATAGCATTGGGAATTTTCTCAGCGATCTTCTTCATATTTACCTGCGAGTACTTTGACCGCTCCTACGCAACACCCGAGCAGGTCGAGCAATCACTCTCAATTCCCGTCATGGCCTCAATCCCACAAGACCGCCGTGAAATTGTGGAGGTGACTTGATGTTGGTTCCGTCGATTCCTCAAACCGAAACCCCGTCTCGATCGCTTGCGATTAAAGATCGTGACCAGATTGCCAGCAAGCAGTACGTCACGATCCTCGACCGGCTAAACGAGTGGGGATTGGGTAGAGACGGCAAAAAAACCCTTGGGGTTACCAGCGCCGTTTCCGGCGAAGGCGTGACCACGATTGCCTCCAACCTCGCGTTACACTTGGCTTTTTTTACCGATTGTCGCGTGATTCTTGTCGATGCCAATCACTCTTCGCCGCACCTACATCGAATTTTCGGAGTCGACCCAAACCCTGGCCTTTCCGATCTTCTGTGTGAAACCGCGATGGAGTCTGAGTGCATTCACGATCTGGAAAACTTTGAATACCGTACTCGTCCACGTGCATTGCGACGAAGAATCAAACGCCTCTCAACCGATACCACTCACCCGCCCTGGAAAGGCCGCGATGAATCGCCTCTCAGGCTTTCCATCTTGCCCGCGGGAGAACGCGATCCAAAATCAATTCAGGCATCGAGCGACCACCACGACTTCCTCGAAACCGTTCAATCCGAATTCGACATCGTCATTGTTGATTTACCCCCAATCCTTTCCCAACCCAAGAACAAGGTAAATCTTGCGACACTCGACGGAAGTCTATTTGTGATTCAAGCGGAACGAACCACCGACCAGGCGACAAGGCGAAGTTTGCAGATGATCCAGCAACAAGGCGGGAGTCTTACTGGACTTGTGCTAAACCGATGCCGAAAGCGATTTTCTCGGCAGCCAACGCATTGATCCGACCCAAGTCGCAACACTTGCACCCAGGGGTCTCAACGAAGATTCCGTTAGCAGACACAATTTTTAAAAACCGCGAGAGCAGAAAGTGACCTGTCACCCAAAGGGACGGAGTCCGCGCAGCACAAAGATTCAATGCCATCTAAGTCAATAACAATACCGACCCAATTAAAACCCATTCCGGTTTGGAAGCGAACTGTCGATTTAGTCGGTGCCACGTTGGGACTTGTGGTTCTTTCTCCGCTGCTAATCGCGATTGCTGTTCATGTCAAAATTTTCTCAAGTGGCCCGGTATTTTTTAAGCATCAAAGATTTGGCTACCTCGGCCAACCGATTTTTGTTTGGAAATTCCGCTCCATGCATATTCACACGAACCCGGATGTACATCAGCAGCACGTTCTGGAACTGACCAACGATGATGTTCAATTGAACAAGCTGAACAACGATGCCCAGTTGATTTTTTTAGGCAAATGGTTGCGATGCACCGCCATGGACGAATTGCCGCAATTAATCAATGTCATTAAAGGAGAAATGAGCTTGGTCGGCCCCCGTCCGGATGTCATTCCAATCAATCAATACCGTGAATGGCAACGGATCCGGTTCATTGTCCACCCCGGCCTTACCGGCCTCTGGCAGGTGAGCGGAAAAAACAACACAACGTTCAATGAAATGAACCGGTTAGACGCCGATTATGTTCAGCGACGTTCTCTGTGGCTGGACACAAAAATTATTTTACTGACGATCCCCTCCATCATTCAGCTGGTACTAGAGAATTCCTCTGAGACCCAACCCAACTCGTGAAACTGACACTCACCGAAGGCTTAATTTATGATCCACCCCCACGCTCCCAAAAAACTTAGAATCGGTATCGTTGGCCTTGGATATTGGGGCCCGAATCTGGCTCGTGTCTTGAACAGCCTTGAAGATTGTGTTGTGACAGTTCTCTGTGATCGTGATCCAGAACGACTTCAGTCGTTCGCTCAAAAATATCCGATGGCACACACCAGTATCGACGCAGCCGAAATCATGACAACGGAACATGTCGATGCAATCATTATTTCAACACCTACGAAAACCCACTTTCACTTGGCTCAACTTGCCCTGACCAATGGGATTCACACGTTCGTCGAAAAACCGCTCGCCACCTCGACGGCTGAATGTGATGCCTTGATCAACCTTGCTGATGCCAACAACCTGAAATTGTTTGTCGGTCATGTTTTTCTTCACTCAGCCCCCGTTGAAAAACTCAAAGAAATGGTACTGAACGATGAATTCGGTGAAATCTACTACATGAGCTCGACTCGCTTAAACCTTGGGCCAGTACGACACGACGTGAGTGCTCTCTGGGATTTGGCGCCTCATGACATTTCGATCATGCTCGAACTAATGGAATCCTCCCCCGTCGCCGTTAACTGCTCCGGACTCGCCTATCTGAACCCGTTGAATCATGACGTGTGCACCCTCAATATTCACTTCGAAAACAACCGTATGGGAATCATTCACGTCAGTTGGCTGGACCCTCATAAAAAGCGGGAAATGACCATTGTCGGCAGTAAAAAAATGGCGATCTATAACGATATTGAGTCGTTGGAAAAAATTAAAATTTACGATAACGGCGTTGAATTCGAGGATCTATCCCATCAAGACAGCACCACGTACGCCGACTTTCGGGTGAGCTACCGCTACGGTGACATACACTCCCCGCGAATCAATGAAGTCGAGCCATTGAAAGCCGAACTAAAAGATTTCATCGACTGTATCATCGAAAACAAACAGCCCAAAACCGATGGCCATAATGGGCGGGATGTCGTTCAGGTACTCGAGGCCGCCGAGCGATCTCTGAATCAAAAACTGGGGGACGTTCCACTCGCCTCATTACTACGAGCGGACACCGTAAAAGAAATGAAACTGGTTAGATGATTCGCTCGGAACAAGTGCATCCTCAAGCAATCGTCGAATGCGAGACCATTGGCGAAGGTTCACGCGTCTGGGCATTCGCGCACGTGATGAAAGGCGCGTCGCTGGGAAAAGACTGCAACGTTGGTGATCACGCCTTTCTCGAAACTGGCAGCATCGTTGGTAACAACGTCACGATCAAAAACCATGTCTGCATCTGGGAAGGCATTGCCATTGAAGACGATGTATTCCTTGGCCCCCATGTCGTTTTTACGAATGACAAATATCCTCGCTCACCAAGAATGGGGATGGCATCAAGCCGATATCAACAAAAAGAAAACTGGCTTGAATCAACCGTTGTCAAACGAGGGAGTTCCATCGGTGCCAACTCCACCATCATGCCCGGTATCACCCTCGGTGCCTATAGCATGATTGCAGCCGGCTCGATTGTCACACGAGATGTTCAACCCCACGCCCTGATGGCCGGTGCCCCGGCGAGACGCGTTGGCACCGTTTGCTATTGCGGTCGAAAAATCCATCCCACGACCGGATCAACCTGTCCGAATTGCAACGCGGCGACCTCCGATTTCATGCTGCATGATTAATCGACGCACTCAAGATACACACCTTGGAAATGACACCTATGAAAGCGTTAAACCTATGAAAGCGTTAAACCTATGAAAGCGTTAACTGACCCAGTTCCTTTTGTTGATCTTAAAACGCAATGCCAGGAGCTGACCCCTGAGATAATGCCTGCGATTGAAGACGTTATTCGCCGCGCAGCCTTTATTTTGGGCGCGGAGGTTGACGAGTTCGAAGAGAAATTCGCTGACTACTGCGATTCCAGCTATTGCGTCAGTGTTGCCAGTGGAACCGATGCGATTCACCTGGCTCTGCGGGCGGTGGGAGTGGGTCCGGGAGATGAAGTCATCACGGCAGGAAACTCATTTGTCGCAACGACTTTTGCAATCTCACACACGGGAGCAACGCCTGTTTTAGTCGACATCAACGAATCAGATCACAACCTCAATGTCGATTTGATAGAACAGGCAATCTCGCCTCGAACCAAGGCAATTGTCCCGGTTCACCTTTATGGCCAACCAGGCAACATGAAAGCAATTCAGGAAATCGCTGAAAAACATGGTCTAAAAATTGTCGAAGACGCCTGTCAGGCACACGGTTCGGAATACTTTGGCAAGCGAGCCGGAGGATTAGGCGACGCAGGTTGCTTCAGTTTTTATCCAGGAAAAAACCTAGGAGCTTTCGGGGACGGTGGGGCGGTAGTGACCAAGGATCCGGAAATCGCTGAACGTCTCAGGCTTCTCCGAAATTATGGGCAGCGCGAGAAAAACGTCCACAGCATGCTCGCATTCAATAGCCGCCTCGACACATTGCAGGCCGCAATATTACTGGTCAAACTCCCATACCTCGACGACTGGAATAATCAACGCCGAAAAGCTGCTGCCCAATACCACCGGCAGCTTGCCGATTCGGATTTGGTTTTGCCTACTGAGAATGAAGGTTCACGACACGTTTATCACCTGTTCGTCGTCAAACACCCGCGTCGAAAACAGCTGATGGACTACCTGAATAAACAACAAATTTCCTGCGGAATTCATTACCCCAGTCCACTCAACCAGGCGACGCCGTATTTAAACATCCAATCTGCGCCGCACGGTTTGCCCGTCTGCACTGAACTTGCCGACCAAATATTTTCACTTCCCATGTTCCCCGGCATTACGTCATCTCAAATTCAACGTGTCAGTGACGCCATCCAATCATTCGACGCTTCAGTAAAGTAATGCAAGACCCGTAGTAATGCAAAACCCCACAGTTCAATTGACGGGCGGTGACGGCACTCTCCCAACCGGTGAAAACTCATCTGAACTGATGCGCGCACAGACATTCTCCCACCACAATCCACTGGCCTATTGGTGGCGGCGCGTTTTGCTGGGAATCATCATCGTTGAACTTCCATTGCAGGTCGACAAATATTACTTTCATGACTTGGACCAGGCACTGACCGGAGCACTGAGCGGGTTCATTGTTTCATTGTCAACCATCTGCCTGATTTTATTGTACGCCCAATGGCTCCCACGACTGGTGATTGAATCACGTCCACTGCGAGGTAACTTCGCATTGACGATCTACACCGCGATCGTAGCGGCATCGACCATTTGGGCCCTTCAACCCTCTCTCGCCCTGTATGAGACATTTCTCCTGGGACAATCGTTTCTCTTGTTTGTCTATATCGTTAATACGGTCACTGAAAAAAAAGACGTAGTGTTCATCATCCTCTGCTTAACGTTTTGCTTAGCCGGTGAAGGCATGATGATGATACTCACAAAGGCTCTCCAACGTACTCTCTCTCTGGGCCCGATCTATTTTGATTTCAACAACGCAACCGGTCGGGCTAGTGGATCCTTGGGAGCGGCCAATATCGCTGCCAGCTTTTTCAACCTCCTGATGCCGCTTTGCTTCTCCTTGTTTTTCTCGTCGACCACCCAACGCCTCCGCCAACTCTCGGCCGTTGCTCTTTTGTTTGGCGGACTCGGGCTTGTGTTGACTCAATCCCGAGGTGGCTGGATCGGAACTACACTTTCGATTGGGATGTGCGTTGCCGTGGCACTGCAAAAAGGATGGTTGCCGCCGGCACTGTTTATAAAATTCTCACTGGGATCCCTATTGCTGATTGCCGTTTGTTTTCCGCTACTCGCAGAACGAATCTTCGGTGATGACAACGGTTCTGCCCAATCTAGAATTTCCCTCATGCAAATTTCAACCCATATTATTTCCGACTACCCGTTCGGGGTCGGTGCAAACAATTGGGCGGTTGCCGGCAAACATTACGCGGATTTAACTGATTTTCGTGAAGAGTGGTTTTACACCGTACATAACAAATACCTGTTGGTGCTTACCGAGGTTGGCCCCATTGGGTTACTGGCATTTGGCGTATTTATCCTGACGACTATCCGAAGCGGATGGAGAACTTTCAGTCGTCCCGACCGTTTACTCGCACCCATTGCTCTGGGATTAACTGCGGCGATCTGCGGTCAGCAAATTCACATGATGGGTGAGATTTTCAATAGTCGCTCCCAAGTTCAACTCCTCTTACTGATCGCCGCACTCATTTTTGCGATTGACAGAATAACGGAACCCAAGCCGAGTTCACTTGAAATTGAATCTCCTTGATTAACCAACCACAACACCAAACGGAAACACGTCGATTCGCTGGGAATCTAATTTCGATTCTCTCCAGCGATGTTGTCAATCGAGGCACGACCTTTGTGATCTACATTGCCGTGTCCCGGCAACTAGGCACACTCGCATTTGGGCAACTCTCTTTGGCGCTAGCGCTGTTTTACAGTTTCCAAACGGTGGCTGCATTTGGCCTGCAACAATTCATCACCCGCGAAATCGCCAAACATTCAGGTGAAAGCCAGCGCTATTTCAGTAATGCACTGGCTATCGGGTTGCTGACGTCGACTGTCGCGACGGCCCTCATGATGGCCATGACACTCGTATTGAATTACTCTCCGGAAACCCGCAACCTGATTCTGGCAATCTCACTCGGCATTATACCGTTTGTGATCGGCTCCATCTGCGACTCAGTAATTCGGGGCTTGGAGAAAATGCACCTAATTGCATTGGCTCAAATCCCAGCCAACTTAATCAAAGTGGTGGCAACCGTCGTCGTAATTTATGCCGGTGGAGGAGTGTTGGCGGTCGTTGTAATTCTTGCTGGCGTTCAGTTCATCATCGCCGCAGTTTTATTTTCTATCGTCGCAATCCGCTTGCGAGGATTCCAATGGAAATCACTTTCCCTCGATTTCGCTTGGTCGATGGCGAAACGCTCAATGACTTTCATGGGAATCAATGCTGCGGTCGCGTGGTGGACCAGTCTTAATCTGATCCTGCTCTCAAAAATCACTACCGAAGTCGAAGTCGGATTCTACAACGCCGCGATTCAATTGCTGATTCCCCTGGCGATTTTCATTCAGTGCGTCATGGCCTCGTCCTACCCGATTATGTGTCGGCGCTTTGCTAATGACGCAGACAACATACATGAAATTTCAAATCGATTAATGGAGTTGCTTTTTCTACTTGTGATTCCCGGTTCGATTGGTTTGTTCATTCTCGCAGATCCACTCTTAGTATTAGTTTATGGCTCGGAGGCCTACACGGCCTCAGCGAGTGTTCTAAGAATCATCGTAGCTGTCGTACTCTTAACGTCGCTGAGCGGAGTAATGGGTCAGCTACTCTTAGCGGGAAACCGCGAACTTACAACGCTAAGAATTGTCTTGGTCGATCTCGCGTCCGCCTTGATATTAGGCTGGATTTTAACGAGTAATTTTGGGTTGATTGGCGCTGCTTGGGCAGCTTTACTGACGCGAATTATCGACTTCGCACAGCATTGGAAACCCGTCTCGCAATTGATGGAACAAATCAGCCTCATCCGTTTATTATGGAAACCGACTTTGGCCAGCTTAATCATGGCGGGGTATCTGGCAGCCTTCAGCAACTGGCATCCAGTACTTTTAGTCTTTTCCGCAGCGCTCGTTTATTCCATCGCTTATTTATTAATTGAATCTTGGACCGCCGGTGGGTTTCGAAATCTACGAGCGCGATACGTTTAAATGAATCTAACTCATTGCTCTAAAAATGGTACGGTGAAACGACGGTGAAGGTATTGTTTTTATCTACCGAAAGTAATCGTGGGGAAACGCGAAGCGCCTACGGTCACCGCCTCGACCAATTGCGCCTGTCCATTGAGGCAAAAGGATTTCAAACGGACGAATTCAGCCTTCGTGATGCTCGCATTAATCGCCCCATATTGCTGCATCCATTGAATTACCCTGCAGCCCGAAAAAAACTGCTACAAGCAGACTTCATCCATGCCGGTGGCGATGCGGCCTACGTTGCGAAAATGTGGAGCCCCTTCCTGTCAGCCCAGATCATTCACGACGTCCACGGCGACTCATTTAATGAAGCCCGGTTTAAATGGATGCATCGACCCGGTCTTTCAGCGATGCATCAAATGATCCAGGCTTACATTGCCAACTGGGTTGAATTTAGAAAGACCGGTAAGTTTCTCGTCGTTTCACGGCCCATGCAGAGTTGGCTGAGCCATAGATGCCAAGGTAGTCTTGATAACACCGCGTTGATTCGAAACGGAGTTGACCTAAACGTTTTTCAGCCATTGCCTTTACCGACACATGGGAAATTTATCGTCGGTTATGCCGGGGGATTCGTGGGCTGGCAGGGAGTTGGCAATCTCGTTGATGCTGTCGCTCAAACCTCCAATAAAAATATCGAACTCCATTTAATTGGACTCCAATCAGCGGATCAGAATCTCGCTTCCAAATTCAAATCCCAGCTGGGAGATCGCCTCCAATTATTCAATCGAATGAGTCAGGAAAATTTAGTGAAGACGCTGGCAAACGCCGATGTATTAGCGATTCCGCGCCAATCACATCCAGCCCTTCGAGTGGCATTACCGACCAAATTTGCTGAGTATCTCGCGCTTGGAAAACCGGTAGTCGTCTCAAATGTAGACGAAACTGCTGATTTAATTCGCCAGCACAATTGTGGATTAGTGGCCGAACCAACCGTTCAATCCTGGGTGACCACGCTCGACAACGCCGCCCAATTAAGCCTGTCAGAAAAAACGGAAATGGGCGTCCGTGGCCGCGAACTTGCGGAATCAGAATTTGCGTGGGATCGCATCGGAGAAAATTACTCTGACTGGTTGAATCGATGGGCCGCAAAAAAATGAACACAGCGATACTGAAATACAGGATTGCCCACCAGTCAATCCAGGCCACGCAAGTTCAACGTGATGAACGCACGCAAATCAAACTCCATGGATTCGATGACTCCATCGAAGGTAAACGAATTCCTTCCATCGAAGAACTTCAAGGAAGCACTTTTTACGTCAACGATAGCCAGCAAACCGATGTCTTTCTTGGCGCTCAACAGATCAACACCATTCAACGGAACCCCGCCGATGGATTAGGTCGGCCAAGTGTGACCATCCCACTTCACTCACTGTGTTTCCCTGATGTCTAAACCAAAGTCACGAATAACCACAACCGCACCGCTGACATCTGAGTCGAAGCTCGATTCAGCCGAACGGTTGCATGCGTATTTGCTACAACAACACTGGCAAGACGGCGCGGTTTACGGCCCTGATTCAGGAGTTCGTTTCAATGCTCGAATTGGCCGATTCATCAAAGGTTATTTGAATTTCCTGCCGTGGTCTGACAACTATGCTTACATCCAATCGCAAGCCTATTGGATTCTCAGCAACTGGCTAATGCACGACCTCACTGGCGATCCTCAATTCGAAGCCTTGGCGATTCAAGGAACTGACTATGTAAAGGCTCAACAGACGCAAGACGGATACTGGAAATACCCTAACCCGGAATGGAAAGACCGAATCGCAACGGTAGAGGGATGTATCGGTTCCCTTGCTTTAGTGGAAAGCTATCGCCGAACTGGTCAGGAGACCTACCTCGAAGGTGCCGATAAGTTCTATCAATTCATGTTGAACCACATTGGGTTTCGCAAACAACCCGACCCCTCAATGCTGGCCATTAATTATTTCGCAGGAACACCCGGAGATGGCGGTGGAGTTCCCAACAATTCAACCTTGCTACTGTGGATGCTGGGGGAACTTTTTGATGCGACTGGCAGGCAAGAGTATCTAGAACATTGCCAACCCATGATTAACTGGCTCGAACACGTCCAACTGCCCTCGGGAGAACTCCCTTATGCACTTGGCAAAACCGCAGACAAAGACAGGGTTCATTTCCTCTGTTACCAATACAATGCATTTGAGTACTTGGATCTCGCTCATTACCATCATCGGACTAACGACCAAGCCGTTCTTTCAATCATCGAACGACTCGCGGGCTACTTAAAAAAGGGTTTCACTAAACAGGGAGCCTGTCGATACAACTGCCAGCAAGTCACCCCCGAGGTTAACTACTATACATTTTCCCTGGCGCGAGCACTGAGTCACAGCCAAAAAATGGCGTTCACGACTTGCCCAGAAGAGATCCAAAGAGCCTATCAGCGAGCACTAAGTTATCAACGCGCCGATGGCGGGTTTCGCTTTTTCTCTAAGTACAACTACCAATTTCTCAAAGATCGCAGATCCTACCCACGGAATCTTTCGATGATTCTCTACCACCTCCTGAGTCAAATCAAAGCAGATCGCGAGTCCAGCGTTATTAGTTCTAACGGTCCCATCTCTCATGCCGCAAACGCTGTTTAGGATCACACGCTCGTTTTCAAAATGAAAATTCTATTCGTCACCAACCGTTATCCCACACCCGAAAACCCCGGCGACAGCCCCTGCATTGCGCAACAGCGCGAGGCGTTGGAACGTCTCGGCTATGAAATAGATCTGCTCTACATTGACAGCCAAAAAAGTCGATTAAACTATCTAAAATCTGCGTGGCGGATCTTTTGGAAAATCCAAATCTGCCGTCGATACGACATTGTCCACGCCCACTACGGTCAATACTGCGGGCTAATCGCTTGCCTGCAATTTGCCCGACCCACCATCATCACCTTTCGTGGATCTGACATCCTTTACCATCGTGAACTGCCTGTCAGTCGCTGGGCCGCAAAACTGGCCAACCGCTTAATCGTCATGTCTCAGCAAATGAAAACCGTCCTAGGCAGAAAATCAGCCGAGATCATCCCCTATGGAATTGATCTGGATCGATTTCAGCCACTGGCTCGCGATCAATCTCGGCAAAAACTATCCCTCGCTGGCGACGCCCCAATCCTGCTGTTTCCTTACGACCCGTCAAGGAAAATTAAGCGGTACTCTCTCGCCACAGCAGCCGTTGAAATACTAATACTTGAATTCCCTAACATTCAGTTAATCGCAATTCACGACCGACCTTATGAACATATCCCTCTTTACATGAACGCTTGTGATGTCTTGCTCATGACATCCAAATCAGAAGGCGCTCCTGTTGCCGTTCGCGAAGCGATGGCCTGTAACCTACCAATCGTCTCAGTGGATGTCGGTGATGTTTCCAGCGTGATTGGCACAACCGACAATTGTGCAATCGTCGATGCCAAACCGGAAGCCATTGCGGATTCCATTGCTGAAATACTAAGAACTGGGAAACGATCCAACGGTCGCAATTCAGCAACCGAGATGAGCGTCAGTTCTTTTGCAAGATCGGTAGCCAACATTTACGAACAACTTGGAGCCAAAAGAAATCTGGCCGAACTGCAACCTCAACTGCAACCTCAACTACCTAAGCAAAAACCTAGAATCTAATTTTAGAATCCGATGAAATCTAAAACTAACTGCCGCGTATTAATGCTATTGGAAAACAACCCGTATCCAAGTGATCTTCGTGTGCGCCAGGAAGCAAACTCTCTTGTCTCCAATGGATTTCAGGTTACGGTGATTGCCCCCGGCACTCGGTCCCAATCCTACTATGAAAACATTCTTGGCGTTCATGTTTATCGCTACCCAAACCCACCTGCGGGGGAAGGCTGTTTCAGCTATCTCGTGGAATATAGTTGGGCATTGTTCTTTAGTTTCTTCTTGACACTCTGGGTCTTTTTCCGTCGTGGCTTTGATGTGATCCACGCGCACAATCCACCGGACCTATTCGTATTAATTGCAATGTGCTTTCGAATCGTTGGGAAAAAATTCATTTTCGACCACCACGATCTTTCACCAGAAATGTATTACGCTCGATTCGACAATCAGGGTAATCGAATCGTCTACCATGCACTGAAATTTTTTGAAATATTGTCGTGCCGCATGGCTCACCAGATCATTGCCACCAATGAATCATACAAAAAGGTCGAAATTGAAAGAGCCGGCATCCCCGCCAGTAAAATCTCGATTGTTCGGAACGGCCCCGACATTTCCAAAATGAAACCTGTCGCCCCAGATCCCAAGGTAAGAGCCAAAGCATCCATTATGTTGGGTTATTTAGGAGTCATTGGGCAACAAGACGGCGTCGACTATCTGATTCGCGCGCTCGAATACATCGTGAAAGAACTCGGCATCACGGATATCCATGCGGTAATCATGGGAAGCGGATCCGCAGTTCCAAGTCTCAAAAAACTGACCACCAAACTTGAACTCGATCCATACATTTCATTCACTGGATCGATCCCCTACAACGACTTGCCTCGCTATATTTCAGCGTGTGACATTTGCGTCGATCCGGATCCTTACAACCCCTACAACGACCGTTCGACAATGGTAAAGATGATGGACTACATGGCGATGGCCAAACCGATTGTTGCATTTGATCTTACCGAACACCGAGCATCGGCAGGTCAAGCTGCACTCTACTCGATTCGCAATGACATTCACGACTTTGCAAAAACAATTGTTGACCTCATCGGAAATCCAGAACTCCAAAACACGATGGGGGCAATTGGGCGCCAAAGAATGATTGAAAAATTCGCATGGCATCACCAAGAAAACCAACTTTTAAAAGCGTATTCAAACATTGGCTTCGTAGGAGCAAGAAAAACCTCCCCCTTAAATCCACTTCCCTCAGACACTTCTTCTCCTGCCGAGTTGGCCTCAAAGTGATCCAATCTTCTCAGGGCAAACAAAAGGCACTTCCCGTAAAAACTCAATTGCCACCAGCCGTACTGGTCGGGCTTGACAGCATGCAAGGGCTTCCGGCTGCGCGTGTTCTCGCAAGACATGGCATTCCAGTGATTGGTATCGCCGCTCACCCGCACAATTCTCAGACTAAAACTAATGTCTGTCGTGAAATCAGATTCGCTCCGACTGCCGAGCCAAGTCTGATTGATCATCTAATTGAGCTGGGCAAAAGCTTGCCAGAAAAATCCGTACTCTTCCCATGCGAAGACACCAATGTTCTCCTGATTTCCCAGCACCGAAATCGGCTTGAGCCATTTTTCCATATTCTACTTCCCGACTCAGCGACGGTCGAAATGTTAATGGATAAAGTCAGTTTCTACTCCTACGCAGAGAGAAACTCGCTTCCCGTGCCAAAAACATTTTACATCTCATCCGATGACCAATTGGAAATCGCAGCTCGTGAACTCGCTTACCCATGTGTTTTCAAACCTCGGGACAGTGCCGCTCATCGCTGGGAAAACAAAACCATTCACAAAGCATTCAAAGTAGAGGATTCAGAGTCTTTGAAAAATTTGTATCGGGATTACAAATCGTACTCCGATTGCTTCATCGCTCAGCAATGGATCGAGGGCAAGGATTCAGATCTCTATTCCTTTAACGGTTACTTTAATAAAAAATCGGAGCCGTTGGCGACGTTTATTGCGAGAAAAATTCGCCAATGGCCACCTGAGACCGGAGTCAGTTGCCTGGGAGAAGAAGTCCGGAACGACACCGTTTTGGAAACCGCCATTCAATTATTCCAAAAGGTCAATTATCACGGCCTCGGCTATCTGGAGATGAAACACGACCCAACGGCGGATCAATTTTTTATTGTTGAACCAAACATTGGCCGCCCAACCGGACGGGGAACGATTGCCGAAGCGGGGGGAGTAGAGATTCTGTACACCGCCTATTGCGACGCGCTCGGCCTTTCTCTGCCTGAAAACAGAACTCAAAGTTACGGCGGAGTTAAGTGGATCCACCTACGCAAAGACTTGCAGTCTTCGGTTGCATACTGGCGGCGAGGCGAGCTAAACCTTGTTGACTGGCTAAAATCTGTGCGAGGTAAAAAAGCATATGCGGTCGCCTCATGGCGAGACCCTTTTCCGTTTATCTATGATTGTTGGCGAGCCATCAGCTTGATTGGATC
This sequence comes from Mariniblastus sp., assembly GCA_028823415.1. Taxonomy (GTDB): domain Bacteria; phylum Planctomycetota; class Planctomycetia; order Pirellulales; family Pirellulaceae; genus Mariniblastus. Next base: position 11,701 of record JAPKBL010000045.1, on the reverse strand, counting down.
CTCGGCACGAAGAAAAAAACGGCAAATTAAGCCAACCACTCATGATTAGTTTTTTTTTCCAATCAGCACAAAAACAGAGTCATCGTTTTTGGATCGAAACGATCCTGGCTGGCCGCGCAATTTTATTCACTGGCTGGCGCGTCCGCTGCCCCTGCTGTAATTGGAAACTTCGTGCTTTCACCCAAGGAAACACATCATTAAAAACGCGAGAAAAAGGATATTGCCCCCGCTGCAATTCGAAGTCCCGCCATCGACGGAATTGGCTATTTCTTAAAGAGCATACGGATTTATTTCAAGCACCCACTCGATTGCTCCACGTGTCACCGAAATACGCATTGGCACGACGTTTCACAAAGATGGCCAATATCGAGTTCACTGGAATTGATCTTGAGGGTCGACCCTTTGCCGAACACCCTATTGATGTCTGCGATCTACCATTCGAATCAAGCAAGTTCGACGCGATTATTTGTATCCATGTTTTAGAGCATGTCATGGATGACCGGACGGCGATTAATGAATTGCATCGGGTTCTCAAGCAGGGCGGATGGGCGTTGATCACCGTCCCCATCGACCTACAACAAAAAACCCATGAAGACCCCTCGATCCAGACACCCCAAGAGCGAAAAATTCACTTTGGAGAAGAACAACACTGGCGAATATACGGAAACGATTTTATTGATCGACTCACATCCGCAGGCTTCGAAGTTGCATTAAATCGAGCCGAGAACATCCCTCGTTCGATTCAAAATAAATTCGGCATCCTGGAAAACGAACACGTTTTCTTGTGTAAAAAAACCCTCCCCACCCCGACGACGCAGTAACTTACCAGACATGACCAAGCCACGTTGTTCAACGATTGCACTTATCGGCCCAGACGGTTCGGGTAAATCAACCGTTGCCGCGGCTTTAATGTCACAGTCCGTTCTGCCACTAAAATACCTGTATATGGGAACCAGTATCGAGTCCAGCAATCACGCGCTATTCACATCGCGGCTTGCCCACCGTTGGAAAGTGCGTCAACACAAAAAATCACTCCAAAAACAGGGCGCTGCGATCCCAGAACAAATCACTCTTCACGGTGCCGAACACCGAGTTGACAAACGCGGCAAACTCGGCGGAGGAATTCGACTCCTGCGGCGCGTCTCTGAAGAAATCTACCGGCAACTAATTTCTTGGGGTTACCAAGGTTTGGGGAATGTGGTTTTGTACGATCGGCATTTTTTATTTGATGCCTGCCCTCCGCCGGATGATTTTTCAGAACATCGCCTATCCGCCCATCGCCTAACCGATCGAATACATTTTTGGTTTCTCAAAAATTTATATCCGCGACCAGACATCGCAATCCTACTCGACGCCCCCTCTCAAACGCTCTTCGCCCGCAAACAAGAAATCCCGGTGGAACATCTCGAAGACGACCGAATCAAGTTAAAAAAAAGAAAAGCCTATTCTCACAACTTCTTCGTGATCGACTGCACTCAGTCCATCAACGACATCGTTGATGAGATTAACCAAATTCTCGATAAGCACTGCTCAAAAAAGCCATTTGCCTAGATGTGCTATCGCTGGCAAAGCCTGTCGATGAACTGCAATCCATACGCACTCTACAGCACTTGCGCAGCTCAATTTTGCAAATTTCACTTTCACCACCGACCGAACTTGCACTCAAACTGATATGCAAACCCAAGCTAATAAAAAAGAACTCTCGTGACGCTTAAGCTATACGTTATCGATTCCCACGATCAGGCACTCGACATTTGGCGCAAACAACAATTGACCAATGCCAAGTTGCTCCATATTGATTTCCATTGCGACCAGCGCGGCCTCTTAGTAAATCGCAAGAAAAATCTGGCTTACCCGATTTGGACAAGGTTTCAAAAAGTTGACGAAGGAAACTTTCTGAAACATGCCATCGTCGAAGGGATCATTAATTCAGTCCGGTGGGTTCACGATGTCCCAGGCGGCAGGCGGCATGACATCAAAACACTCAAGTACCATACCGATTGTTCAGCAATCATTCACCGCCTACTCCATTTACTTAATAGAACTCCACCAACTTCTTACCGACTGGAAACCTGCCTCGCCAATCAATGGGGACAGGTCCAACCTGGTGAAATCCTTGATATTGACTGGGATTTTTTTGCTGCAAAAGAATATTCCATTGCGTCCATCACCCAGCGGATTCAACTGTTCTTTGATCGGGATTTTACCGTGCCACCAAGCCAGATCATCATCTGCCATTCTCCAGAATACTGTCATCCAACCAATGAGTTATTTGAGCAGTTTGTGGAAAGAGTCAAAACTCAGTTTGACGCCGATTTGATCAGGATACCTAAACCTTTTATCCCACGAACTGTTCGTTCCAAAAGCAAGCTTAAGAATGCCTTTCGTGTTCCCGCGAGGAAACTTTACCACCTCACCCACTTAAGCCTTCGACGGCTAGGAATTTATTAAGAAATTAAAGATGAAGATTTTGATTGCAAGTAAAATTCACCCTGATACGGTGGCCGAACTCAGACTGACTCATGATGTAAAGGAGCGTATCAATGCATCTGAACTTGAATTATGCGAAATAATCTCGGACCGTGACGTACTCATTTTTCGCAGTGGAGTTCAGATCAATCGAACCGTGCTGACTAACGCCACCAAGCTAAAATTACTGATTCGGGCAGGTTCGGGTTTGGACAATCTCGACCTTCCCTTCGCCACTGAACTTGGAATTGACCTCGTTCGCATTCCCGAGCCGGGAGCTCAGGCGGTTGCCGAACTTGCATTTGGATTGATGCTGAATCTCGCTCGCGAAATCCGATTCGTTGATAGTGAATTGAGACGTGGGCATTGGGCAAAACAACAAACGACAGGATACACGCTCCACAAAAAGACTCTTGGGATTGTTGGCGCAGGCAACATTGGTTCGCGAGTCGGTGAAATGGCAACCGCCTGGGGAATGCAGGCAGTAGGCTGTGTTCAACACGCCGATCAAGCCGACGCCGAGCACCTCAAAGGCTGTGGCATTCGACTTGCCGACCTCAAAGAGGTCGTTTCAAGTGCGGATTTCCTGACTATCCATGTTCCAAAAACGAAATCTACTCTGAATCTAATCAACCGAGAGGTTATCTCCTGGATGAGGCCAGGTTCTTTTCTGGTGAATTTAGCGAGAGGCGGAGTGCTCGACGAAAAAGCACTTTATGATGCACTGCAAAGCGAAGGCGGCCCCATCGGTGCGGCACTCGATGTCCACCAGCATGAAGGTGGGGGCGCAATTTCACCTTTGGCAAAACTCTCCAATGTTATTTTGACTCCTCATATAGGTGCAACTACAGTAGACACCATGCGAGAAATCGGCGATCGAATCATCGCTACCCTGGATTCCCCTTCCAATCATTGCTTTGCTCAGCCTCCAAAAATTGGATCGTCATCTGTGATCTGATGAGCACTGCCTCCCCTCCTACCACCCTACCTCCTAACGAAAACGACCTTCCGATGATTTCTAAAGCGGCGCAATTGAAAAAGTTAATAAACTCCGATCAACTCGAATTCTTGATGGAAGCTCACAACGGTATCAGTGCAAAAATTGTCCAGGAGACCGGGTTTCAAGGTATTTGGGGAAGTGGGTTATCGATTTCAGCGTCAAACGGCGTTCGTGACTGTAATGAAATGAGCTGGACCCAAATCCTTCGGACCGCCGAATTCATGAGCGATGCCACCTCAATCCCGATTCTACTTGATGCCGATACGGGATTTGGAAATTTCAACAATGTGCGACGCCTTGTAAAAAAGTTAGAGCAAATTGACGTCGCTGGAATGTGCATTGAAGACAAATTATTCCCAAAGACCAACTCGTTTATCAATGGCGAACAACAGACTCTCGCTGACCCGTATGAGTTTGCTGGAAAAATAAAAGCAGCGAAAGATACGCAAAAGGACCCTGACTTTTGCGTCGTTGCACGCGTGGAGTCTCTCATTGCTGGCTGGGGACTTAGCGAAGCCTTGCGACGAGCTGAAATATATTTTGAAGCGGGTGCGGATGCCATTCTGATCCACAGCAAAAAAAATACCGCGGATCAAGTCATTGATTTTCAGTTCGAATGGCAAAACCGATGTCCGCTCATCATTGTTCCCACCATGTATCATTCTACGCCAACCTCTGTTTTCAAAGAGAGCCAATTCAGTATTGCTATTTGGGCAAACCAAATCATGAGATCGGCAATCACCGCGATGCAAAAAACAGCATCGCTCATTTATGAGCAAGAATCGATCGAAGAAACGGAAAGCCAGATAATATCCGTCCAAGAGATTTTTCGCCTGCAGGACACCGACGAACTAAAAACCGCTGAAGACATTTACCTCACCGACACAGAAAAAGATGCGCCTCTAAAACCATTGAGAGTCGGGGCATAGGGTTCGGTCAATTTGAAATTAATGAAACTCTCCCAACCACCAACCCGCCAAGTTATTTCCAAACTCAAAACCACGATTTCCAGTCACGACCAAGATCCGGCCTGGGAGTCTTTTTTAAACGAACTGGGCCCCAATCATCATCTGCAATCCAGTCTCTGGTCAACCGTTAAAAAAGCTAACGGCTGGAAATCCAAACGAATCACGATTGCCAATCCTCAATCGATCGTTGGTGGCGCTCAAATCCTGATTCGAAACATCCGCTACTTCGGCAATATTGGCTACGTCCCCAAAGGCCCGATCTATCAGAAAGACAATCCGCAGATTGCCGATTCGCTAATTCAGCAATTAAAAAAACTGGCGAAGACTGAGCGTATTAATGGGCTAATCGTCCAGCCATTCGAACCCGGAATCATGACTGAAACACTGATCAACCACGGATTTCGAAATTGCCCGATCGAGACATCCCCCACCGCCACGGTGATTCTCGATATACGAAGTGAGCTTGATGACATTCTCGCCAAAATGTCCAAAGGAATGAGAAACAAGATTCGCCGAGGTCAGACCAGAGGTATCCAGTGTCGCCAGGGCGAGAAAGCGGACCTTCCCGCATTTCATCAACTTCTAACACAAACGGCTCGTCGACGCGGTTTTACAATATTCGATTTAGATTATTTTGAGCACATGTGGGATACATTCTCACCCACTAATTCCATGCAATTATTCATCGCTGAATATCAAGGCGAACCAGTCGCGGCCCAATTCTGCATCAATCGCGGAAACACCATTATCGCAAAACAAATTGGCTGGTCCGGCGCTCACCCCAAACGGCACCCCAACGAAGCACTCGATTGGTTTACGATTCAATGGGCTAAACAACAGGGGTACGAGTTTTACGATCTTGAAGGGATTAGCAGAGCGGATGCCGAGTCAATCGTTCAATCCAAACAGATTGATTACTCATCACTCGATGGACCCACCCAGTACAAAATTCGACTAGGCGGTAAAGTCACAATTCTCCCTACTGCCTTTTGCTTTTTCACTAATCCTCTCCTTCACTCTCTGTACTCACGAATCGGGTCACATCTAGCGCGCACTCAATTCATGCAAAAAGCAGCGGGGCGTTTTCGAACGGGCTAAACCAAAGAGACCCTCTAAAAATAATTTCCAAATGTCAATCGCATCTATCCCCCACCATTCAGAATCAACCCACAACCTCAACTGGCTTACGATCGAGCAATGGCAAGCATTCGTTGAAACGTTTGAGAGAAGTTCAAGTTTTCACCACCGGCGATGGATCGAATTGATCCAAAATCAGTACGGGTTCACACTGCATATTCCAGCCTTAGTCAAAGCTGACGAAATACTCGCCGCACTCCCCCTTTTTCAAACCCGCAGCCTGAGTGGAAAACGGAAATTAATCTCATTACCGTTCACAGATTATCTGCCCATTCTATCAAAAGCCCCTTCCTACTTAGACGAACTCGCTCGAAAAACACAGACTCACTTCGGCAACAAGTACCACTCCATCATTCTTAAAACAGATTGTCCAATCCCTTCTGCCGAAAACCAAAGCCACCAAGTCGTGCACGTTTTACGGACAGACCGACCACTCGAGGAAGTCGAAGCCGATTTTGCCAACCCTATCAAAATTAATCTTAGAAAAGCAAAGCGCCGCGGGTTGGATTTCCAAATCCATACCGACCGCAACGCAATGGATACATTTTTCCAACTCCACACGCTAACTCGCCGGAAACTGGGCGTGCCGGTGCAACCTTGGAGTTATTTTGAGCGTCTGCAAACAGAAATCATCGAAAGGGGGATGGGGAATATCGGCATTGTCACCAAACAGAATCGCCCTATCGCCGCTGGAGTTTTACTGTCTTCCAATCGACGATTAATCTACAAGTACGCGGCTTCAAATCCCACTGCACTAGCCGACCGACCCAACGACTGGCTTGTTTACCATTGCATCAAAATGGCAGTCGATACCGGACATAAATATTTTGATTTTGGAATTTCTGAAAAATCACAAGAAGGACTCCGCAGATTTAAAAAAAAATGGGGAGCTGTCGAAAGCGATGTTTTCCACAATTATCTTGCCGGATCGCCTGAAGTCGATACCGATCCCTCCGCGGTGGTTCGCGTAGCAGGGGAAGTGATCAAGCGGACGCCGACAATCGTCTGCAAAACACTCGGCAGAGTACTCTACAAATACAGCCAATGATGCAAAACCAATGGAACTAAGCTTTTTATTTAACGACCCTCAGTCGGTCCAACTTGCTCGCGAACGTGTCAAGGTGGACGCCTGTCAGTTTTCACTGAGCAAGAAATTTCGGTTTTACTACCGGTTCCTTCGACCCGTGATGCCGATTAGAGTCCGACAATGGCTTCAAAAATCGCAGTCGCACGATGTGAATGAGCAATGGTATATGCCGCTGAGTCTGATGGATCAGATTCAACAAGGACGCAGCGGTTCCAACCAAGCGGCGCCAGTTGGCGTTTGGCCTGAATCCGCCAATTATGCGTTCGTACTCACGCATGACGTCGAAACCTCAGAAGGAATGCAACATATTGCCCGAATCGCCGACGCAGAAGAAGAACTTGGTTTTCGCTCAAGCTGGAACCTGGTGCCTTACAAGTACAAAATTGATGCGGGACTTGTCAGCGATTTACAATCTCGCGGTTTCGAAATTGGAATCCACGGCTACAACCATGACGGCCAATTGTACTCATCCAAACGTGTATTCAAAAAACGAGCATCCGCAATTAATCAAGCGATTGACAAATACCAAGCCGTTGGCTTCCGCTCGCCCATGGTCCACCGAAATTTGAATTGGTTACAGGATTTGAACATCGAATATGACAGCTCTTGTTTCGACATTGATCCCTTTCAAGCTTCGCCTGGCGGTGTGGGGATGATCTGGCCTTTTGTTGCCGGCAAATTTATCGAACTCCCATACACCATGCCTCAAGATCATACGCTGTTCGTCAAACTCGGCGAACGCACCGGAAAAATCTGGATGGACAAATTGAACTACATTCGGAAGCATCAGGGGATGGCAATGATGCTGACGCATCCGGACTACCTTACTGGACATCGCGAAACAGAAATCTATGTCAACTTCTTAGAACATGTTCGAGACATCGGAGACTACTGGCATGCAACGCCCAAAGCTGTCTCTCACTGGTGGCGACACCGGGACAATCCCAATTTAGAAAACCCAATTTAGCAAACTGAGTTTGATCTACTTAAAACGTAATTTCGCATTCATTAAGACAACGAGCTTACAATGATTCAAATTGACCACAACCAAGCAAATATACTCAACGGTGAACATCCCGAAGGAACGCTGACCGAAGTTCAACGGATTGACTCGATTACAGAGAAACAATTCCTCAATGACTTCTTAAAAACTTCAACGCCAGTCATCATCAATCAAGGTGCTCGAAATTGGAAAGCCTTGCAGAGATGGTCTTTCGATTACTTCCGAAGTTTCGAAAGCGATTGTTCGATCACTCTGGAAGAGGGCAATGTAATGCAGGAAACCACCTCATTTCGCACTGTCAGCTTTCAGGAGTACATTAACCAAATACAATCTCCAACATCTGCAGAAGGCAAAATCCCATACTTGTCAGTGTTTGAACTGTTTAAACAATTCCCACATCTGATTGATGACGTGGACTTTAGCATCATGTCCAACCACAAAGTCCGTAACCATTTGACTGGCTGGATCGGTCCGGGAGGAACAGTAACCGGATATCACATCGATTGGGCCGATAACATATTCGCACAAGTAGTCGGCCAAAAATTTGTCAAATTGGTTTCATGGGATCAAAGTTCGTACATGTACCCAAGTCAGAAATACGACTCCAACACGCTAATGAGTTCCGTCAACGCGGATGATTTCGATAGCAATCGCTATCCCAATTTCTCAAAGGTCCAAGCACAATACGCCTTCCTTGACCCCGGTGATATGATGTTTATCCCCCGAGGTTGTTGGCATTACGTCCGCTCACTTTCACCCTCTATTAGTGTTAATAACTTTGGGACGGGGTGGATGAGCTTTCTTCGTGACAAACCACGAGAATATGCAAAACGATATTTGCACCAAATCGGCCTCTATGGAAAAGAGTGCACCTGCCACAAAATCGTTGATGGTAGACGCGTTTCCCGTTAATCGTAAATTCGATTTCCTTTGCTAACCCCAAGACGATAGCCCCGTCGCCGAGCCACGGCACCACCAGCATCTACGGAACCTCTGACGAGATGGGCTAAAAACTCTCCGTTGTCTCATTATTTGGACGAATCAAATGAGTCTTCTTCGACTTCGTCAACTCTCTGCGAATGAAGTTCTTCCGCAATAGGGGAAGGCCGCTGGGCACCTCGGTAAAACCAGATTCTTGAGATACAATTAGGTTTCTTAAAATTAGGACCGCCAGCTTAAGAAGCTCCGCATGAGACCTGCAGACGAAACGACAACTCGAATCCTTGAATGGTTAATTCTAACCTTTCCCTTAGCGCAACAGCGGGAGATCGGCGTCGATGACTCCCTTTTAGAGAGCGGCATTGTCGATTCACTGGGGACCCTGGAAGTCGTGCACTTTCTTGAATCTGAATTTGAACTGATTGTTACCGATGAAGAAATGACGCCGGAGTATTTTGAGACCGCGCGATCCATTGCGAAACTCGTGGCCAAAAAATCAATTCCGATTCACCCGCAAGCTGAATCCAGTTGAGCATGCAGTACCTCATCCATCACCTGCTCTCTCAAAGCGCCGCGAAACACCCGCACAGCGAAGCGTTAGTGGCGAAAAACAACCGCCTCTCTTATCAGGACATGGCCGAACAGGTCGCGAGTGTTGCTGGCAGTCTCAGAGAACTGGGGATCAACCGCGGCGATCGAATCGCAATCTTTCTTCCTCCGGACGTGACTCTCCCACTGGCGATTTTTGCTACCGCTCAAGCATCGGCCGTCTTTGTCCCCATCCATCATGGCATGTTCCCCGATCAGGTTTCGCACATTCTCAACGACTGCGGCGCCGTCGCTTTGATTACCGATGCCATGCGTTTGGTTCAAATTCAAAATATCCTCCCAGAAATCTCGACACTCAAATTCACTATCGTCGACTCACCTGACGATACCCCCGATGCCCCCGATGCCCTCAAGACCTATTCTTGGAAATCGCTTTGCAATCATCAGCCATCGCCGATCGATCTGTGCATTGAAAAAGATCTGGCTGCCATTCTTTACACCTCAGGATCAACGGGCCGCCCCAAAGGTGTCATGCTGAGCCATGCCAACGTGTTGGCCGGAGCGGAAATTGTCTCCGATTACCTCCACCTCTCCAGCGCCGACCGTTTATTGGCGGCGCTCCCCCTTAGCTTTGATGCCGGACTCAACCAGTTAACGACGGCTGTGCTGCAAGGTGCAACAACCGTCATGCTCTCATTCCGCTTTGGGCGAGAAATCGTAACCCAATTGGTCGAGGAAAAAATTACCGGACTCGCGGGTGTCCCGTCGCTCTGGAGCCTACTCGCCCAACCGAGTTCGGGCCTTGGGAAACAACCGATCCCGCATTTGCGGTATATCACTAATACCGGAGGCGCGATGCCGCAAACGGTACTGCGTCAATTGCAGGAACAACTCCCGTCAACCGATATCGTGCTGATGTACGGACTCACCGAAGCATTCCGATCTACCTATCTACCGGCCGACGAACTCGAAGCACGGCCCACGTCGATGGGAAAACCAATTCCCAATACAGAAATCCTAGTCATCAATGAATCCGGAAAACGATGCGCTCCTGGTGAAATTGGAGAATTGGTTCATCATGGACCCACGGTCTCTCTCGGCTATTGGGGACATCCTGATTTGACGGCGAATGTGTTGCGCCCGCATCCCGATCCACCGCCCAGCCATCCCAATCATATTCTGGTCTGTTATTCAGGCGATCTGGTACGTCAGGACGAAGAAGGGTTTTTATATTTTATCGGGCGGCGGGATAATCAAATTAAATCTGCTGGATTCCGGATCAGCCCTACCGAAGTCGAAGACGTGTTGTGCGAAGTCGCGCCACTCCGCCAAGCGGCCGTCGTTGGCGTCCCCGATCCTATTCTCGGTCAACACCTGATTGCCTTCGCGATCCCCGAAGAAAACGCGGGCGACCTCAATGCCATTGAGGTCCTCGCCGACTGCACCGCAAAAATGCCCCGCCATATGGTGCCTAAGCAAATTCACTTCGTCGACGAACTACCAATGACGTCTAGCGGCAAAGTTAATTACCCGGCGCTCCGAGAACAACTTTCTTCCAACTAACCGCACTCGCCAACACCCCGTCGACAGGCGCCCTGATTCGATAGAGAATTAGAACCGTTTGATTAACTCGTCTCCCGTGGGGCCTGACGTTTTCGTTCGCTTTTAACCAATAGCTCACCGATGAAACCGGAACGACTTCCATTGAATCACGCAGCGAGGGTCACGAAAAAACATTTCAGTGTCCGCGACCACCAACTATGCGTCGGTGAGATTCCGATTCAGGAATTAACGGATACCTTTGGCACGCCGGTATTTATCTACCATCGAGAAACGATCACCGACACGATCAAAGATTTACAATCGCGTCTTCCCGATCGTTTTCAACTGTACTATTCGATCAAAGCCAATCCCAATGCGGCCATCCTGCGAACCGTTCTTGCAGAGGGATGCGGCCTTGAGATTGCCTCCAACGGAGAATTACAACAGGCGATTGCCGCCGGCTGTGAGCCCGGCCAAATCCTGTTTGCCGGGCCGGGCAAAACCAAATCGGAACTGGCAGCCGCACTCGATGCCAAGATCGGGGAAATTCATGTCGAGTCGATCGAAGAGGCGAGGTGGATCAATCAGCTCGCCAGCCAAAAAGGATCGGTCGAGTCAATTTCACTTCGGGTCAATCCAGTCGACACCGCCGGCGGCGCAATGCAGATGGGAGGCAAACCATCACCCTTTGGAATTGATGAAGAGACCCTCGAATCAGTCGTCGCTGAAATACAACAGCATAAGAGCACAGAAATTACCGGCGTCCATTTGTATATGGGCACCCAAATTCTCGATGCTGAAATTCTGCTCGCGCAGTACCACCGCGGCATCTCGATTGCCAACGCCGTTGCCCAACAAATTGAATCGCCATTGGCGACTCTCGATCTTGGCGGTGGACTGGGAACTCCCTATTTCGCCCACGAAACCGAACTCGATCTCGACGCATTTCAGCAAGGCCTCGTTGAGATCGACCAAGCCATGGCGTCATCCCAGTGGCTCGCCAACAC
>JAPKBL010000152.1 GCA_028823415.1 Mariniblastus sp. | reverse complement strand
AGATTGGGATAAAAGATTGGGATAACGATGGGAAAGATTGCAAGCCAAATGCGTCGCTGGTGCCTGATCCTATTATTGCTCACCTCAGTTTCGCTGTTGGGATGGCCATCGGCCGCACAATCCCAAGAATCTGTTGTGGGTGCCGGTGGCATGAGCGTCACGGGGGTTGAGCATCCGGAGTTGTTGCCGCTGGACGAAATGATGGGATCGTTCATGCGTGAGTACAACGTGCCAGGTGCTAGTCTCGCTGTGTCAAAAAATGGAGTTCTCGTTTACTCTCGCGGTTTTGGAACGCGGGATGTTGAAAAAACGAGACCTGTTTTGCCGTCGACGCGGTTCCGCATTGCGAGTGTTTCAAAACCTATTACCTCGGCGGCGATAGCCTCTCTGGTAAAATCTGGAAAGTTGTCCTTTGATGATGCTTTTATTTCTTTTCTTTCTCCATCCGAGCGAGCTCAGGTTCACCCGCAAATCCGATCCGTTACCATCAAACAACTCCTCCAACATCGTGGTGGATGGGATCGCTCGGTCTCTTCGGATCCGATGTTTGAAACGATTAAAATAGGCAACGCCCTCCAGTTGGAACGCCCAGCAACTCAGGCCGAATTGATTCGATTCGTATTGCAGCGTGCTCCGGATTTTGAACCAGGCACCAAATACGCCTATTCCAATTTTGGTTACTGCCTATTGGGGCGCGTAATTGAGAGTGTTTCGAAACAATCCTATGGCGACTATGTAAAATTAAACATTGGGAAAGCCTTAGGTGCCACGTCGCTGGATTTGGGGGAAACGTTAACCACGATGCCCAATGAAACCAAATATTTCGTGCCGTCCAACAGATTGGTGACTGGAGTCGTGGCGGGGGTTCTAGGCAAGCGAGTGCCCACCCAATATGGCGGCTGGAGCATCGAAAACTTGGACTCGCATGGCGGTTGGATTGCATCGGCTGAGGACCTTGTCGCTTTCGCAGACTCTTTTAACAAGCCTGACGCTTGCGAATTTCTAACGACGCCTATCGTCTCGGAGATTTTTGCCGAACCCACCGCTGACGGAAAAGATGTGTTCTACGGCTACGGATGGCTTGTGCGTCGTGTGGGGAAAACCGAAAAAGTAAACACATGGCACAATGGCTCGCTGCCTGGTACGTCGAGCTTATTGGTGCGGCGGCACGATGGCTTTAACTGGGCGGTTCTTTTTAACACGAGGGACGGAAGTAACGGTAAGCGTTTGTCTTCTTTGATCGATCCGCTAATTCACCAGGCCGTCAATCGGGTCGAAAAGTGGCCAGGGCAGGCGAGTTCGCGCAATTGATGATGAGCCAACTACGCATTGATCTATTCGTTTAGCTGAATGAGTAATGAGCGAATTGGTATTTTGAACGGGCGATGTGATTAGCGATTTTTTTCAGACTCACGTAGGAAACGGAAACGGCGCGCAGGGGGAGCATTTAAAAGTTGCAGAATTATTGCAAGCCTGGACTGAGAATAGCGAGCGAATGCAGCCGATCAAATAGTATGAACCGTTTTTTTTGCTTCATAAATATCGGGTGTGTTAAAATCAAACACTCGCCCGAATTTGGGATTTTTATCTGGTAGACATATTGGTTGACAAAGAGATTTTCATGCAAAGTAGATTCCTATTACTGTTTATGGTTGTACTGCTGTTGGTGGGGCAGGCGACGAACGCGATCGAAGAATCAAAATTTGTCAGTAGCGATGGATCTCAGGAAGGAGTTTGTGGCAACTGGGCACTTAGGATGCCCAATGGGGCGGCAGGATGGTTAACGTTAAATTCGGATGCCGGAACGCCGCAGGGTCAGTTGTGGACGGTTGGAGGTGGAAAAAAACTATTGCAGTTATCGATAGGTGACAATCGATGTACGTTTAGCCGTTTAATTCGCATCGGCGCGCCTGAGTTTTCAGGTGGCCCGCCGACTGGCGATCGAGTGAAATGCAATCATGTTGCGACCGTCGCCGGAGACCGGATATTTATCAAGATGCTTTTAGCTGACGGCAAAGTGACCGAGTACCAAGGAACTCGAATCGCTCCGTTGCCGCCGCGCCCCGACGTGGATTCCATTAAATTCGGAAAGCCGATTGAGTTATTTAACGGCGAAGATCTCAAGGGCTGGGAACTCGTAAATCCAAAGCAAAATAATGGTTGGAAAGCGGTCGAAGGCGAGCTTCGCAATACGACACCGAAGCTCGATTTCTCACCCTATTCAACGTTTGGCAATCTACAAACGACTCGAAAGTTTATGGACTTTAACTTGAAAATCGACTTTAAAGTTCCTGCAGGTGGAAACAGTGGGATTTATTTACGTGGCGTTTACGAAGCTCAAGTGCTCGATCGCGACAGTAAGATGCAAGGAATTCAGGGAGTCGGTTCGATTTTCGGTAGAATTTCGGCTTCAGAAAATTGCGGTAAAGCGGGAGGCGAATGGAACACTTACGACATTACGCTTGTGGACCGTCATGTAACGGTAATCTTGAATGAACATAAGGTCATCGATAATCAACCCATCGATGGTTGTACCAATGGAGCGCTGACCGCCGATGAAAGTGTGGCGGGCCCGATTTATTTACAAGGCGATCATACCGCGGTTGCCTATCGCAATATCACACTAACGCCCATTATTCATCCGAACAAGAATGAGTCAAAAATAGCAGTGATGGAAACTGCGTTTAACAAGCGTGCGGATGTGTCGAGTTTCGAAGATGCTCGGAAGGCGGGCTACAGCGCGATTCAAATGCATTCTGGAATGCCTGTCGGGAAGAAGATAAAGAAAATTGATTCAGCCTATAGTCTAGATCTAGCGACCAAAAAAAACTTAATCCAGCAGTGGAAGGACGCGTCGTCCGAGCACAATGTAAAAATCATTTCCCTGTGTGCCGGGAGCTTAAATAAATGTGAAATTTGGGGTAGGGATCGAGAGTTAGCGATGAGGATCGCCAAACAGACCATTGATGCTTGCCACGCACTCGATGTAAAGATAATGCTGTTTCCGTTTTTTGGCCCTTCGAAATTTCAAACAGGTGAAGAGACGATTAGCGGCGTTGCCAAATTCATGGAGGAGTTGTTACCCTACGCAAAGTCGAAGCAGGTTGTGATTGGGATTGAGGCGCCGGTGACGACAAAGCGGGTGCTTGAGTTACTTTCTCGACTCAAGTATCCCAAATATCTCAAAATATATTACGACACAGGCAATCTTTTTCCGCTTGAAAATATCTATGAAACTATCTCAAAGCATGGTCGCCAACATTTTTGCCAAGTCCATATCAAACCATGCGGTGCAGCTGTGGTTGGCGATGGGGAAATCGACTTAGCCAAACTCGCAGCCTCGCTTGATGAGGCTCAATATGGTGGATGGTTGGTTTATGAGTCGGGCAAAGCCGGCAAAGAACCGGCGAAAAATCGACAACGAATTGTGGAGATCGATGCATTGCGTGATCGTTGATCGATTTTCTCAATGTCGTTTTGTTGTCTGCTTGATAGTTGACGGATTCGCAGTCTACCTTTTATTGGTTGATTTTAGTGGGATTGCGTCCGCAAACGATTTGCCAATTTGCGCGAGAATTTTACCACTTCCGAGATAGTGATATTCAGCATTTGATTTCCCTATTTTTAAAATTGAATATTCACGGGTCGTAAACGTCTTCGTCCTTAGACTTTCTAGGAGGATTGCGTCGAGTTTGTTTTGCTTCTGCAGGCTATTAAATTCCTCTCGATCCTTATCGCTAAATTCTTTGTTCTGATTTAGCTGTTTTGCGATTTCGAGCAGCGACCCATTTTTCTTGGCTTGATTGATACGGCTGCGGAGGGCATCGTCTCGTTTTAGAATAGCCGCTAATTCAAGATCCCATGAATTCTCGGTTAACACTGCGATGACCTGATCTTTAAATTCGGCCTGAGATGCCGGTGCTGCCATTGCGTCTCGGAAATTTTGATGGATTCCGGCGTATCGTTGCTGCTCTTTTGTGTATTTGCTAACGGGGCCGCCGGCTCCCATCACGCCAATGATAAAGGGACAATCCGGTGCCGAGAGGTCTTTTCGAATATCTCGAATGAAATTTGCCAATACCGAACTGTAGGCGTCATACCCACCCGCTTGGTCCCGCGCGGGATAGGTTGATCGATCGACCATATCGTTCCATCCTTGAAACCATACGATTCCGGAAAGTTGGTACCCGTTGGAGGGATCATAGTTTGGATAAACGGATTTAATATCCTTGAGAACAGATTTAACGTGATCGATGGTCTGCCGGTAGTAATAGCCCGTCGATTCAATTTTTGCATTCTTAACGGCGTCGATGTCCTTCCCCTGTTCATGCAGACGCTCGAGTGCTTCCTGATCGAATGGATAGGGGCCGGCGCTTGGTGATCGGAAATCGGTGTTGATACTTTTCCCCCCCCAAGCCGCCTTAATAATTAAGACTGGCTGTTTCAAACGTTTCTGCATGTAAATGCCAAACGTGAGCTCTGGACCAATTTTGTTTTCGTCAGCACCGAAACCAGTGGTTAATCGCCCGGCCTTCACACCATTGGGAGAAAGGTAGGAAATCCAGACATCGTCGACAATTTTTGGAGTACCGTCGTCCGCAAGCATTTCAGCCATCATGGATTTCCCACTTGGATCCATTCCAATGTGTGGGAGGGTGCTTATTTTTGCGTGCCCCTCCATATTGGACTGCCCAACCAAAACAAAGACCTTCAGCGGTGTTTGCGCTTGGAGTAGCGAACTCGACCAGCCAAGAAAAATTAGAAGACTGAGCAACGTAGATTTGTAAGAGATTTTATTCATTAGAAATGGTGGCGTAGTAACGCCTTTTGTGGGGGCTGTGAAATTGATTGGCCAACGAGCGGCGTTCGCAAATAATAAATCTGTCGAGCAAGTGAATCGTAAGGTTTAGGCAATTGGAAAAAAACAGTTGGCATGGGGCAAGTTTAATTGAGCATCTGAAAGTTGAAACTCTGGCCGTCTTCGTTTTCAGACTCGGAACGAGTTTCCATTGGGAGCCCAATCATCCATCCCACGAGCAATTTCCCCCGAATTTCCGAAAAGTACGTCGAACGAAGGGGTAGAATAAATCTTCAAAAGATGACGAGTTGTCTGTGAACACGGTCGAAGATTTAGGAAGCAACAAACCTGCCCGAGTGCAAATCGGTGTTGCAGGAACAATTTACCATCTCCGGGCCGGCGAAACCTCAGTTACGAACCCAGTCATGAACGCATTCTAACTATTGTTGCGGTTAAAACAAGTTTTAGTGGTATCCGAAATGATCGACGAGGCTATTAAACGATGGGGGCCAATTACCAAGCTGCGAGAGTTTTAATTTCGAGTGATTCCGACACCGTGATGATTGTCCGAAATGCTTGGACCGCCATGATGGATTTGCGCTGAAGAGGTGGTATTTCCAAAACAACCGACGGCAGCGTGGAAAGTGAGTTACGGGCAGAGTAGTCGCATTGTCGGGTAGTATTTTCAATTGAAATACTTGTTTTTCCACAAACGATATCCCCTATAAAAAAAATGCTGTAAAATTTAAGTCGCTATCTGCCGTTCCTACCGTTATGGATTTTTCTGTTTCATGAAGATCAATTTTAAAAATACTATACAGTTTGGTTTCGTCGTTTTTTTATTCATGATGAGTAACCAGGTGGCTCATGGGCAACAGCCACAGTCACCCTTGGTAAAAAGTTTCGGCAACTATCAGCGATTGAGGGAAACGACGAATTACGGTTTTGAATGGATCAATGTGAGTCCTGTCGTGAACTCCGCAAGAGTCGAGGCGGTGCAACTCGATCCGATGCGACCGGGCGTTATGTTCGTCGCGTTCGGTTCTGGAAATCTCTGGAAGACCACCAATAACGGAATTCAGTGGCGGCCGATCTTTAATGATCAGCCGTCTTACGGGATCGGTGACTTTGCGCTCGCTCCCTCGAATCCTGAGATAATATATCTAGGGACGGGCGAGAGTTTAAAGAAGGCGAGGAATTTCACCATACCTGGCACCGGTATCTATCGCTCGGACGATGGTGGTGAGCATTGGCAACACCTAGGACTTTCAGACTCTTGGCACATTGGTGAGATCGCGATTCACCCGACCAATCCGGATATCGTAGTGGTCTCGGTGCTCGGCCATTTATGGTCCAAGAATACTAATCGTGGTATTTACCGAACGGAAGACGGGGGGGAAACGTGGAAGCACGTGCTTTATCTCAATGATCAAATAGGTGCCAACGATATTGTTTGGGGGAAGGATAATCCAAAAATTTTATACGCCTCAATGTGGGAAAACTACCCGGGCGTCAACGGAGTCGGCAGCGGAGTTTATCGCAGTATAGATTCGGGTGTGACATGGAATAAGTGTGGTGGCGGTTTGCCGGGAGGTGAAGAGATTGGGCGGATTGGACTTGCGGTTTCTCAAACTGATGCCAATAAAGTTTATGCCTTATTGGATCATCGCGGACGCATACAGGAAGGCGCGGCTCAGGTCTATAAAAGTACCAATGCCGGTGAAACATGGTCGCGCACCCACGACGATGAATTGATGATATTTTCTCGCATCGGATGGTACTTCGCCGATATCTACGTCAATCCACAAGACGATGAAGAGATCTTTGGATTGGGCGTGCGTGTCGCACACAGCACGGACGGTGGTAAGTCTTTTAATTTATTGAGTGGAACCGTCAGTCATTTGACCCCAAGTGCCGCAAACGGATTGCATCTCGATCATTGTGAATTGTGGATCAACCCTCTCAATCCTGATCATCTCGTGCTGGGAAATGATGGAGGTCTCTATCAAAGCTACGATAAAGGCAAATCCTGGTTGCATCTAAATAATTTACCGACTGGTGAATTTTATAATGTTGCCGTTGATCAATCGGAGCCCTACAAAATCTTCGCGGGTGCTCAGGATAATGCCACTGTTTATGGTTCGGCGGTCGAATGGGATTCGTCAAGAACGCAAAATTGGAAATACTTGTGGATCGATCCATGGAACGGGGGAGACGGTTGCGTCACTCAGGTAGATCCCAATGATTCCAATGTCGTTTATTTCAGCGCACAGGAAGGTGCGTTCCGACGTAAGGATATGAAGCAGAACCGATCGGTAGGGATTCGCCCTGGGTTGCCGAAGGAGCATGGTGGCGAATTGAAATTTAACTTCGTCGCGCCGATGATTATTTCCCCACACGATTCGAACGTGCTTTATCTCGGAGGTAATTATTTATTCAAGAGTTCTAATCGAGGTGATGAGTGGGAAGTTATCAGTCACGATCTTTCCAAATCGAAAGATCCGCTACGTAAATCTACGGCAGTCGCTTCGATTGCTCAATCTAGTCTGAGCGAAGGACTAATCTATGCCGGAACCGATAAGGGTGCTTTTTGGGTTAGCCAGGATAGCGGAACGTCTTGGGAAGAACGTGATCAGGATCTCCCGCGAGGATATATTCGAAGTATCGTTCCATCCAAGTTTTCGCAGACGCGCGTATACATCGCGATGTCAGGCCTAAACGATGATGACCTTAATACTTATCTAATGTGTAGTGAGGATCGAGGAAAAACCTGGTTTTCAATATCCGGGAATCTATTCGATGAGCCCGCTAATGTGATTATAGAAGACACCGTTAATGAGGATTTGTTATACGCAGGTACATTCAGGGGAGTTTACTGTTCGGCCAATCGAGGAAAGTCATGGCAAATGCTTGGAAGAAATTTACCAGCATGCAGTGTCTCTGATCTAGTGATTCAGGAACGCGAAAATGATTTGATTGTCGCGACTCATGGACGCGGCGTTTTTAAATTAGATTTGGACGTGATGCATGAGGTGCTTGCGCGCGGCTTGGGGGAGGGTGAGGCCGATTTCTTTTTCGATATTCCGGCGGCAACACGCCCTTACCTGAGTGACGTAAGACCCGGCATGAATTTCCAAGAGGGGGAGAAGGCTACGATTTCCTTTTGGCTTCATCAAGCGTCGAAAGTGAAAATATCAATCCAAGACGAAGCCGGAAAAACGCTCGTGACGTTCCTTAAGGACGGCAGCCGAGGAGTCAACCAATATCGTTGGGACTTGGTCACTGATGCCACGAACAGTCCCCTTCCCTATTTTATTAACTACAAATCCCATTTAGCACCAGGTAAATATCAGGTTCAAATTCAGCGAGAGGGTCATCCTGTTTTGGAGACGGTTTTAGTCGTAAATAAGAAATAAACGAAAGAGCCGTTAAACACGGGTGCCCGTGAATTTGGTGTTCCCAAAAGTTGCCGGAATGACAATTTACTGGATTTGGTTCTTGCTACGGCGTGTTCGATAACGGCGTGTTCGATAACGGCGTGTTCGATAACGGCGTGTTCGATAACGGCGTTGGGACATAGGTGGGATGCAGCATAACGTCGATCATGAGGGAACGGTCGATTCTAATTGACCCGGCGAATCTTACTAAGCCTGTCTCAATGGTAGGCTAGGAAACACTGCCCTCGTAAAAGAACACTGATTTAAAATTGACTGGCTGCCAGCTTCGATAATGAATTCCAATTGGCTTGGTTTACGATCGCAGTAATGCCTGTATCGGTCCTAGCTGATCTAGTTTTTTTCGCGACATTTCTAAGTCCAGATCCCCGTAATGTTTGATCTGATTCCCGTGTGCGTTAAGGAGTGTGGTGTACCAATTACCAATCGTCTTGTGCCCCTGAGTTCCATGATAGGGTAAGCGAACGTAGCGACCGCCGATGTCGAGATTGCAGTTATCGCCAGCAAGTGTGATGAGAGGGGCTTCGGTGCCATGACTGTGATGCCCTTCGCCATTTTCCGGGAAATACATGATCATCGTGTTGTCGAACATGGAACCGGCGCCTTCGGGAACGGCCTTGAGCCGGTCGACAATTTTAACGATCTGATTCACGTGGCTGATTCGAATTTTTTCCCGAATTTTGTCGGCTGCGACACCGCTGTAACCTCCATTGTGGCCAAGTTCGTGAATAGAAATTCGATCTCCCTCATTTCCGGGTAAGCCTCGGATGGGGGTCGATAATTCGTCGATTGTGTACGTGACGACATTGGTCAATCCGGTAATCAGAGCAGCGACCAGGATGTCCGTCATTGCTTCTTGTTTCTCGGGAGTGTTGGCATTCAATCCCCCGTTGGCGTGTATCTCACTTAAGGAAGGTATTTGGTCAGCAATCGCAGCGGACTTCCTTGAGACTTTCCGGTTGCGATCTTGGATGGACTCAATCGAGCGAATGTGGTTGCTCAGTTTCAGTTTTTCATAACCGCTGAGTGCTTTCGCCTTGTAAGATTCCTCGTTCTCAAGAAACTTTAACATCGCATTGTCGGAATCGACCGCACCTGGGTTGGTAACCGATTTAAATAGCTCATCGAAGGCGGTTTGTGGATCTGCGTAACAGTAATTTCGCTGGTGGGGCGCGGGTGCCGAGTAACCCGCTACAATTCCCGTGCGAAAGGTGTTGTAATTCCCGGTGAGCGACAACTCAACATGCCCAAAGGGCGAGGGGTAGAGTTTCGCTAATTCAAAATCAATGGTTGCACGCTTGATCCCACTGAGTGAATTGCGTCCGGACTTATAGGCACCCATCACCGAGGAGTACGACCAATGCCCATTTTCACTCATCTTGCAAGATAATCCTTGGAGGATTGTCATATGTTTTTTGTAAGCGTTGAGGGGTTGCAACCAGCGCGGGAGTTCGTGGTTTTCAAGATCCACATCGAACGTCTGTTTTTTCTTGTCGAGACTCTTTTCATTTTCCGAAAATGTCAACGGTGCGACTTCCTCTGGCCGAATGCCATTAGATTT
>JAPKBL010000044.1 GCA_028823415.1 Mariniblastus sp. | reverse complement strand
GTTTTGATGCGCTGAATAATCCATTTCGCTAAAATTTTCTACAATTTCAATCCCCAGTGAATCGAAACGCCCCAGTTTAACGCAATGAAGATTGCCCATATTGCCCAAAAACAGAGTCAGAGTCAGTCTTTGCCAGTCACCTCAGTTTTATTCTGCCCTAACAGGACAGCTAGGGCTCCATCCAGATTTCAGTCTTTGCGACGCAACGAATATCCATTCATTTCGTCGTAGGTGAGCAAAACGGCACCGGTCGACGCACAGCGATCAAAAATATCCGCCGTCAGTGCCTCATCTGTCGGCCACGGAAAACAAAAGATGATATCAAATTCATCGATCTCGACCCCCAACTCTGCATAGGCATCGACCGCCTCGGTCACCATCGAGATAGAACCATCGTTCTCTGCAAATGCCGAATCAATTAAGTCATCCACTCCCTCGGGTACAAAACTACCGCAGGCAAAATTGACCCGCTGACCATGCTCTCGACTTAAGTTCTCGGCGGCCTCGACCATCGCGGGGTCGATTTCAATACCATGGGCATCAAACCCAATCATCGAAGCGACCATCGTTGCGACGCCAATGCCGCTGCCCCACTCGCAAAATTTCATCCCGCAAGTCAAACGATTTTTGTCGATCAATCGCAGAACGGAATACAACTTCCGGTAATCACACGGAACGAACCCGCGATAACCACACGGCACCTTCGTTCGATGTTTCTCCACTTCACTGGCAATGTCGACGAGGAAATTTTCGACCTCGCTGGGAATAGATTCCTGATCAAGCAAAATTGAAACACTCGAGAGTGACATTGTTTCAAACTTTCACATTCATGAGACAAATAAAAAAAGCAGCAGGTTTAACACCTGCTGCTTCTCGTTATAGTCCATTTGAATTGAGTATCTACTCTAGATCTGCCTGTAGACCATCTTTCATATTGGCTGCCGCCATGTAGGCATCGGGATCTACCGATTCATTGAGGAACCTAGCGGACCCATCCATCATGGCGACCAGGCATCCACCCGAGTGATTACTACCCGCTGGTACTTGATTCCAAACGGGAGCGGTTAAGTTGGCGTTAATCAAGTTGTTATCAAAACCGGACAAGTTATAAACGATTGAGTTTCCAGAATATATCTCCCGAACTCCTCCCCCTTGCAATCGATAGCCAAATGCCCAACCCCTTCTTAACGGATTCCAACGACCGTCTAGCGTTGACCGCGATGACTCGAATACGGCAATCGTGTTGGACGAACCATCTCGGCAATCGTCAAAGTTTTTTCCGTACTTCGATTGGAAATCTAAGTTGTTAGGTCTTTGTGTTGGGCTTGCCGATCGCGGAGAGAAAACACCATTGGTTCCGATGAGTCCACCAGATCCAGCGACGGTTTGCTTGTTATGCACAAATCCATTAGGCGATGTGCCGATGGCACCCATGCATGCCGAATAATGATTGGTGTACTGAGACAGATCATTAGTCGCCGACTCATCTTCTTGTGTTGCAGAAGGGCAGAGCAACAGTGAAATTTTGAAATCTCGCGAGTTATTACCCGACCAGTTCCCAGGGCCATTCCCTAATCGAACCTGATCAGCAACATTCTGCTGTTCGATAAACGGCAAAACTGCCGCGACCCAGCTTCGATTACCTTTGCCAACAATAAACGGAGCAACCGTTGGGAATTTTAAATTAGCACTTTGATAATTGTGACTCGCGAGAACGACTTGCCGCGAATTATTCAAACACGAGGCCCGCCTCGCTGCCTCGCGCACCTGCTGCACAGCCGGCAATAACATTCCAACAAGAATGCCAATAATGGCAATTACCACCAAAAGTTCTACCAGCGTGAACGCCTGCCGTTCGTTTCCTGAATGACGTTTTGACATTCAAACACCTCCGAAGAAAGACCTAAATCAGGTAGTAAAAACTCCGGAGATCGCGGCAAAAAACGCCTGCATCGCGAAAAAATGAGTTTTCTACGCTTAATTACACCGAACGACCTGTCCAGCTTCTACGGAAGCATACGTCACAAACAGATGCCGTGGAGGAACCGATTTGCTGCTTAATTGAACTATTTAGTTAAATATTCAACCTTCAAAGACCTGACTTTAAAAGTGCGCCGAGAGCATTCGCTGACACGCGGCGCAAAAAAAAAACAGCAGGGACGAACCCTGCTGTTTTGATTTGACTATTCAATTTCCTACGTGCCTACCTACCTGCGTCGCACCGCCGAAAAAGAGATCTACTCAAGATCATCATCTCGGCCGTCTTTCATTCCCGTTGCGGCAACGAAAGATGCGTAGTCGACGTTCTCGTTAAGGAACTTGGCCGAACCATCCATCATCGCAACCTGACAACCACCTGAGTGATTACTAGATGCCGGCCTTGAGTTCCAAAGTGTCGAAATCGCATTGTCGTTGGAGTTAATGGTGGACGCATTCGCTCCTACCGTCGTCGACGGTACCGAAAACGCTGGACCAACATCACTGTAGTTGATCATGCCAACCGCCCACCCAGATCTCAACGGCGTGTAATTATCCGTTTCGGTCCGAGAATTTTCCATGAAGGCAACCGTGTTAGAAGAACCATCACGGCAGTCGGCAAAGGTTTTTCCGTACTTGCTGTTGAAGAGAAAGGCATTGAAGATGTTTTTATCACCAGAGACTTGGTTTTGTCCCCTTGGCGAAAAGACACCCGACAAACCAATTGATCCCGGCACGCGTCCCAAAGCCGTCTTGTAATCGAAAGGCGAATTAGCATCCACTTGAGCCGGTCCCATACTCGCGTAATAGTGGGTCGTGTAATCACCGCCACCGAAAGTTGGGAACTCATCCTCTTGTGTTGCAGACGGGCAAATTAACAGCGGTAATTTTTCGTCACTTGCGACCACCGCAGAGGCACCCGCTTTGATACCGTCAGCAATGTTTTGTTGATCCGCGAACGCCGCAATCGCGACTACCCAAGAATAATCTCCACCGTTGTTAGAAACCGCAGCAGGAAATTTCAGGTTCGCACTTTGATAGTTTTGACAAGCCAGCATGACCTGCCGCACATTGTTCAAACAAGACGCCCGACGTGCCGCTTCGCGGACCTGCTGAACCGCAGGAAGCAACATCCCAACCAAAATCCCAATAATTGCGATCACGACAAGTAACTCGACAAGTGTGAATGCGCGCCGCTTGCCGCTTGCGAGGCTGTATGACATAGATGACTCCATATAAAAGTGGGTGGGTAGCAATGAAAAGCGTTGGTTGGAAAAGCAATCGAAACGCAACATCATATATGTTACAGAACATTTACTAATTAACCTATCGGTATTGAGAGTAACCCAACAAAAAACACTCTCAAACTTGCGTTAGCCCATTCAAACTTAACAAATTAACCAAAGTTTGAATCTTGCGAAAACAGCAAGGGCGGATATCCGCCCGCTAAATTAGACGTAACTTTTGCGATGTTTTTTCACGCCGACTACCCACTTTCGCAAACAGGTTGAGATTGACCCAAAACTTGCGTTTCCGATAGGCTCATGGAGGTGCTGTCTGGAGCGTACAAGCAACTAACGCTGAGATCGACACTTGAGAGTTAACAAATCGGCACCGCGAGGCCGGTTGAACGAACATCAAGGATGTATACGGACCAATTTATGTCGACTTTTTCAAGCTTGTCATTAATCTTAGCCGAAGATTCCAGCACCACTGAACAGCGGATCGACGACTGCGTTCAAGCCATTGGAAAATCCCACTGGCGGGCTGAAGTCATTGTCATCGCTCAAAGGGACTCGCCCCTCACACGCCCCAATCTGCGAGCACCGAAGCGAAAAGTAGTTTCGTGTCTCAAAGATGCAATCAACGCCGCTCGCCATCCAGTCATCGCGTTGCTCGAACCAGAAGTTTCAGTCGATGCCAACCAATTTGGATTGATGCTTGAAAAAATTCACGAACTTCCCATCCAGTCATCCTTTGCAAACAACTGCACCAAACAAACCCAACCAAACGTAATTCCCCGGTTTTTATTTAAACTCTATTCTTTCTTGATTCGGTTCCTTTTAAAAGTTAACAAAACTGAGTTCGATTACGGTCTAACCCTTTTTCAAAAAGACCAACTCAATGGCATTCCTGATTTATTCAAATCGCTGCCAATGGATTCCGCCGCAGGCCAGAGCAGGGATCGCAATAATACGCTTAACCAATTTGTAACTGAAACCCTTTCCCGCGCGCGACTCAATCGTCTGTCGGTTACAGAGGCTCGCATCCAACAGCTCAAAATTGACGGCAGTGCGACAACCCCGTCGTTAAAACAAACGTTTCAGGCAATTCAACGAGGATCCCGTTTCTGGTGGAACAGTATTATGTTCCCAGTGAATCTTAAAGACACCTCGGTGCGCCACTACAAAAAATTCGATAGGCTTTGCGCATCCACGGGCCTATTGCTGATTGCTGCCATCGTCTTTTTCAGCAGCCTAAACTACCCGCTGTTCGAACCCGATGAAGCAAGAAATGCTCAACTGGCACTAAATGTGATTGAGAGCGGTCAATGGATGTCATTGACATTGGCCGAAGAAAATTACTGGGACAAACCACCGCTCCAAATGTGGGCTATTGCCGCCAGCTATAAAGTCTTCGGTGTCAGCCCATTTGCAACACGACTACCCGTGGCGTTGGCCTCGATGCTGACGATGCTTGCAACGCTGTTGCTAGGAAAAAAACTACTTGGTTACCGCGGCTCCTGGTTCGGCGGTCTCCTCCTATTACTGACGACGGGATTCGTCTGCGTCAGTCGCTATGTCACAATGGATGCATCGTTGACGGCCATGTCAACGATCATGCTCCTCAGCACCTACCTTGCAGTAACCAACGGTTTCAAACGTCACTACGCAGTCCTCGCGAGCATTGCTTGCGGATTAGGAATACTAATTAAAGGCCCCGTGATTGGAGTGCTTTGCCTGCCACCGTTGATCCTGTTTTTCTGGTTGAGTCCAATCCAAAAACGCCTTCCCCGTCGCTGGTGGATGTGGTTTTCGATTCCCGCGTTTCTGGTTTCAGCTCCATGGTTCATCGCAACTGCCTGGATTCACCCTGACTTCCTGACCTATTTTTTCTGGAAGCATCATGTGGTGCGATTTTCCGATGCGTTCAATCACCGTGAGCCATTTTGGTATTACATGGTTGGAATATTTATTTTCATGTTCCCTGCGTCCTATCTAATCCCATCGTTGATCAAGTTCTTGACCTCGAGAAAACCCGAATATCGATTTCTAAGAACCCGAGAGCAGGGATTCTTATTACTTGCCGCCATTTGGATCATCGGGTTCTTTTCGATATCCGAATCGAAACTTCCAACCTACATCGTGCCGTCGTTTCCTTTGATCTGCTTGCTAATGGGGGGACTGTTGGATCGAAAGCTATTCAACCGCCAAGCAGAGACAACTGCCTCTGAAAATAACAATCCAACGCCGGTAAGACTCACATGGCTTGTTCGAACAGGACGCCGCGCTCCGTTTGAAATCCTGTTTTGGTTTACCATTATTGGCATCGTTGCGATCTCGCTGTTGAATTCCAGCAACACCCCAATTCTAGCCACGGGCGAGTTCATTACTGGGCTGCTACTGACCTTAAGCTTGGTGATTGCCTCTCACGTCTACCGCGAAAAAATTAAAATTAGCTGGGCCTGTTTTGCTGCGACCGGTCTGTTAGTCGTCACCCTGTCGACCCACCGATTAATTCCCACCATCTCGGTCGATCGATCGATCCATCACGCGGCCAATCGAATCAAAAACACCGATGAATTTGATTCCGCGCCAATCGTATTCTTTGGCAGGGAAACACATGGGTCTGCCATTACGCTAAATTCTGATGACATTGTTACATTCTATTCGAGCGAAGCGAATTCACTGGCTCGGTTCATAGAGAAAAACCCACACACGATCGTCATCGCAGGCGAAAATGAAATGAACATCCTCCGTCACGAACTACCCTGGACCATCGAAATCGAAGAACGAGAAGACGCCCGACATCTCTACGTCACTCGGCCCCAACTCACCCATCCGGCGTCCATCGCAAAACAACCTGGTGACAATGTCATTCGGTAACCCCATCGAAACCGGACGATTTCAACCTGCTAACGATCGCAGCACCACTAGATTCTGTTGCCGATAACGTTCCAACTCAGGTCTGGCGTTTCCACCGCAACTGCCCGGTACGTTCGGTTACCGCAATCTCTGAATACTCAACTTTCACACTTTTCACAAAACGTTTCCCGGGCGAACGAGTCTTTGAGTTTTGGCGGTTCAAGGTAGAAACGCGCGATCCCTGCACTGAGTAATTATCTAATGCTGACCGTGATTGGGGAATAAAAACCCTTATAACCGGCGCGACCCAAACAGATGGCTCAACTACCTAACCATTCAACTTTATCTAGCCCTGCATTTCGGTTTTATCACGCAGGTTATTCCAGATGGTGTATTTTTCCAACATCACCCAGCGAACGTCGGTGAAGAACGGCGAATCCCCACTATTCTGAGAAACGCAGGCTCTCAAATGACAAAAACAAAGCAAGATCTCCCACAACTAGACGAAACTGGCGAACGCAAAACTGACCGACGCAAGAAAAAGACCAAGGCGGATGCCGAGGCCAGCACGCCGATTGTCGAGCGACGAAAAGTAAAACGCCGTCGGCAAATCGATCCGACGACCTGCGAGAGAGAATATTCGGATACGGAAATCGAATTCATGCACGCCATGGACGAATACAAACGATCTAGCGGTCGGATGTTCCCAACGTGCAGCGAAATCCTCGAAGTCTTGCTGAAAATGGGATACCGAAAAACCGCCGATGCCCAAGAAATCTACAATCCAGAAGAACCTGTAGAAACGCACGACGATGAAGACATTAGCTCGATCGAAGAACAAATCGTGTAACGACTCATCAACCCACAACGCTTATCCCAAAACACGCATTGCCCAAGGCTTTGCGTGTTTTTTTATTTAACGCATAGCGACTGGGAGAAGTGATAGCACGCCCCATGCAGCATCAAGGCCTCTCCGTTTCAATTCTAACGTCTTCGATCGTTTCACTTGGCCATCGCCGCCCTCAGAATGCCATTGGAATTGACGTCAATCGGTAAATTAAATATCGTCGCGTTTTCTTATTATTGTCGTTTCGAGCGATCCTTCGCAACGATTAATTTCCGGTTTGCACATTCTCCGATTTTGACGATCTATGATTCCAAAGTTGCTAACACGATACGTCATGTGGGAGTTCACCAAAATATTCGTAATCTCGGCTTGCTCTTTCGTTCCGTTGATCCTGCTGCTGGTGGTCACGCGGGAAGCACAGTCCGAGAAAATAAGCCCTTTGCTTGCCGTTCAAGCGATTCCGTTCCTGATTCCCAAAGCGCTTTCCTATTCGCTGCCCCCTATCTGCCTGTTTACCGTCTGTGTTGTTTTCGGACGGATGGCGGCGGAACATGAAGTGACGGCCATCCAGGCGATGGGCATCAATAAATCAGTCCTATTTTTCCCTGTAATCGTCCTCACCTTTTTGGTCAGCCTCGTATCAATCTGGCTCAACGATATTGATGCCTCCTGGGGTTTTCATGGAACCGCGAAATTTGTAAACGCTTCGTTCGAAGAAGTTATCCTCGATGCTCTACGTACCAATGGAGATTTTGAGCGTGGAAACGTAAAAATCGAAGTGGATGACATCGACGGCACTCGACTGATTAATCCTGTTATTGTCAAACAACACGATGACGATCCTAAAAAGACAATTCGCATCGAAGCTGAAAACGCGCGACTCGTTGTTAAACCATTGGAAGGAACGATCGAGATTGTGGCGACCGACCCCGTCCTCGTTCAAGATGGTATAAAACTCAGCATGCCCGGCGAAGAGATCCTAGAATTCAAAATCCCTAACAGCGAAAAAGACCGCCGCGCCGAGAACCCAGACCATCTCTACATGAGCCAAATCGATAGCCACAAAGACAAACAAGTGGCCTATATTCGAGCGCTCAAAAGGTCAAACGCCAACATCGCCGCTCAACAATTGCTAACTGGCGATCTCCTAGCGCTTACCAATGTAACCTGGGAAACAAGAAATCAAGAACTGGAAACAGCCAACCACCGGCTCGCTAGACTTAATCTCGTCACTCCCCGAAGATGGGCCAGTGGTTTCGCCTGCCTTGCATTTGCCGTGATCGGAATCCCCATCGCTTTGAAAATGAAGACCGTCAACTATACCTCTGCGTTTGGTATGTGCTTCTTCCCAATCCTGGTGGTCTATTACCCGATCTTTGAAACGACTCTTAATGCCTGTAAAGAAGGAACGCTGCACCCCTATGGAGTGTGGACCAGCAACCTCTTGGCGATAGGCTTGGGCGCCGTATTGCTCTACCGAGAATCAAAAAGCTCATAGCCCCGGACGCGTTCGACTGGCTTGATGCTCTGATACATTTATTTTTAGCTTGGCCTGGTAGAATTCCCGCCACTCATAGCACTGCTTGCTTCCGGTTTCGAATTCTCGGCATACCCTTGGACGATACTCGTGATTCTTACACTGCCGCGTTGCCGGGTTATACCAAACGCAGGGACCATCAAATGTCGATGGGTCATCGCCATACTCAGGCAATTGATAGTCGTTGATATAATCAAACCACTGCTGTCGCAATGCCTCTGGCAGGGCATGCCAATAACTCTCACCAGGATACCCGGCTAACAGTTCATCGAGTCTCCGCGGATCCTTTTCAACCTCAGACGACAGTTTGGCATCTGAACGAATCTGTGATTCCGTCAGAGGCTCTCGAGGCAGTTGAAATACAGGGTATCCCATGTGCAAACAGCAAACGCCACAGCCCTCGCAATCCGCGATCACTTTTAACGAGCTGGAATTGCGTTCGGTTCCCTGATCCGCCATCAATCTCTATCCCCAAAACTGTACAACCACTAGCCAACCCAAATTTGCCGCCCTGTCGAAGGCGTATTCCCCAGACCAAAAATTACGAAGAAACAATGGCCTGGCCAATCATGCCGATCAACAAACGAACATCGACAGGCTTCCGCATTACTTTCAAAGTCCCCGCCTCAATCGCCCGGCGATCGCCATCCTCGCCCGCATAGGCCGTTACCATAATTGCTGGAACACCAGGCCTGCGCTCGTGGATTTTCTCCAACAGCTCCACACCGTCCATCCCGGGCATCTTAAAATCAAGTAAGCAAAGATCTAATTGCTGAACGTCTTCGGCGTCCACATCACCCAGCCTCTCCAAAGCCTCTTGCCCACTGGCAGCAGTAATTATGTCATACCCCAGCTCCGTCAAAATATCTGAAAGATTAGCAAGAATGTCGAGATCATCATCGACGATTAAAATGCGATAAGAGTCAGGCATAGTTTTCCGGCTGCGTTTTAGGAGTGAATCAAGAGTATTACACCCAGTGATCGTTAATTCAATTATGAAGGAGCTTAGATTTGTGTCGCAAATATTATTTCAGGATTAACAAGAACGATCCTTTTAATTTTTAACCGTTTCCTTTGGCCCAGGGCTGACTTCCGACTTACTTAATATCGCCCCGATTAAGGTCAATTCTAAAATCACTTCCGACGCCGATCTCACTATCGACTGAAAGACTGCCTAGGTTTTTTTCAACAATTGCACGGGTAATGGACAACCCCAGCCCCATTCCGCGGGCTTTGGTCGTAAATAAAGGCTCAATAATATTATAAAGATTCTCGCGACTGATCCCTATTCCCGAATCTTTAATCGAAAAAACGACATGTGAAACGGACACTTTCGAGCCAACCGTCAAGCTGCCCCCATCGGGCATCGCATCGCGGGCATTTCTAATCAAGTTGCCAAACGCAATCTTGATCTGCTGCTCGTCAACCATTACTTCAGGCATGGGATTCTCAAACGCAAAAACTACTTCCAAGTCGTTCGGCAATCGAAGCGCCGACACAACGCCACGCAGCAAGGGCTCCATCGCCACCGGGGACAATTTTGCTTCCGGCATTTTCGCAACGTCTGCAAGCGCCGTGATTACATTATCAACGGTCGATACCTGACGATCGATTCGCTCAAGATGCTCTCGCACTTTTTCAGTTGATGGATTTTTAGCATTGAGTAAGAAATAGGCGGAGGTCTTCACAGCGTTGAGTGGATTCCGAATCTCGTGTGCAATGCCTCCCGCAACTTTTCCCAAAGTTGAAAACTTTTCACTCCGCATCAACTCGTTTTGAGTTCGCTGAAGTTCCTCCGTCTTCAACGCAACCTGACGCTTTAACTCGTCTTGCATCTCGTTTTGTTGTTGAAGTGCACGATGCTCGGCATGCTTAAGCTCAGTGACATCTAAAACAGTTGCCACAAAAACCGATCTTGATAAAAAAGTAGATAATTGAAGATTAACGACGACTGCGTACGTCGTCCCGTCTTTTCTAATATGCACTGTTTCAAACTGAAGTTTATCCAGCACCCCCAGCAGCAGCGGATCTACCATTTCCCGAAATTCCCCCATCGAAAATTTCGGTTCGATATCAACCGGTGTCATTCCCGCCAATTCAGACTCGCAATAGCCAAGGTTTTTTCGCGCCCCAAGATTCACTTGCATAAAATGAAAGTCAACCACATCAAAAATATAAATCTCATTGAGTGATTCTTCAATAATTTTGCCAAGGGAGTCCTGTTGTTCTTCGTACCGCCTTAAGTGGGAATGATTGCGGAAAAAAACCGCGAATCCCCGTCGATCCCCGACTTGCATTTGGCTGACCCAAAGGTGGACTGAAAATGTCGAACCATCATTTTTCCTGGCCAGCAATTCACGCCCAGTCCCGGTCGGCGTCAAGATCTCAGACGCCCCAACGCGATCAATCGCCCGCCCCTCAGACTCGTCTGAAAAAGCGTCGAATAATATGCAAATATTTTCGCCGACAAGTTCAGTCGCCGGGTAGCCAAACAAAGACTCAGTCGCCGGATTTACCGTTTCGACGATCCCTAACTCGTCAACCGAAAGGATCGCGTCAACTGCACTCGCATAAATTGCTTCGAGCGTTTTCCAGCGCACGTCGATTTCGTCAATCGGTTCCACGATTTCTTCTTTTTGATAAACTGAGACACGGGTAAAGTTGAACGTATGATAACAAAATTATGTTGCTCCGACTCGAATTTCAAACCGATCCCGCGACCGGCTGGCGATCGTGTTCAAACTGCCAAAGGTTGGTTATCCGAGAATCCCAGGACCCTGTCATGATTCAATTTCAGAGATCAAGGATTCCACGGTCGGTCGATCATGCGGGGTTTTACTCGCGTAATGCACTCTCACAAATCCGTCAGGATCAACCAGAACATCTCCGCCGAGTTGACGCCAATCCTTCCCTGGTTTTCCAGGGCGTTGCCCACTGAATATCAGCAGAAGATAACGAATAACAGACACGAACCCGTAAATCGACGACCAGCTCCCTCGCTCAAATCCATACCGGCGGTAAAGCGAACGATCGCTATCGACCAACAGTGGCCACTCTGACAATTGGGATTTCGCATAGGGATTGGCAAGCCCGGGCGCGTCAAATGTGATTACTTTTACGTCGACATTTAACGATTTAAATCGATGATGGTGTTGCCGCAACTGCGACAAATGAGCTCGACACGGCGGTCATCCCAAATGGCGATGGAACACCAACAGCTGCCAGCGCCCTAAACCACCTTCTGAACGGTAGCCGCGGCCGTCAGTGTCATTCAGTTTAAATTCTGCCGCCCTTTGCCCAACCCAAGATTCCATCTTAAACCCCTTACCAATAAAAAGTCCGACCGCCGACCGCATCCTTGTGCTACCGTTTGTCTCACTTAAATCTACTTTCCGTTGCATAGCATACCCGAAATTCACTCAATTAATTCTACCCGAATCTTGCCTTCGCCTTGATTGAATAAAAAACAGCGTCCCCAACTTATTTTCGATTCTAACGCGCCGGTGAGCTGCAGGCGGGAAATCTCGACAACTGCAAATTTCTGATAGAATGCGTGAGCGGTTTCGCCTAACCCAAGGCTCAATCGGAGCTGACTAAAGAATGCGAAGGAACAAAATTTCGTGAGTAACGTCATATCCCCACTCAAGGTCGCCGAATCGTTGACAGAATTATGGTCACCCAAAATCGTTAGCGAAGTCGATGACACCTATGTCAAAGTCGCCAAACTCCTAGGCACCTTTACTTGGCATGCTCACGATGGAGAAGACGAAATGTTCTTTATTCTTAAAGGGCAGCTAACCATTGAAATGGAGCATGAGACAGTAACGATTAACCAAGGCGAGTTTTTTGTGGTCCCCCGTGGAGTTCGCCACTATCCAATCGCCAACGAAGAATGCCTTGTTTTGCTTTTCGAAAAGAAAACCACGCTCCACACCGGCGGCGTTGAGCACGCAAAAACTAAGTCAATCGACGCGCAATTACAGCAGGATTAGCCTAATCCTTTGCAGCTTGGCGCTTCCACAGTGCTACCACCCAAACTCTGCGAGATTCGTATGGTAATACCCGCAACAGAAAGTTAAAACTGAGGTAGAGGTTCACTCAAGACTGCTATGCTAAAAAAAATCTTCATTAACTGTTTTCTTATCGGTTGGTTGCTAGTTTTAGTAATCGACTCCGCCCCCGTGACGGGTCAGTGGCATCAAAAAATAAAAAATGAATTGGATCCGTACCTTGATGTGACCGGGCTCTGGATTGGAGGTTGGCAACTTTTCGCGCCCGAACCGGACAAAGTAAATTCCTACATCAGTGCAGAAGTCCGATTTGCAGACAATCGATCTGCTTTCATTCGCTCGCCACAATGGCGCCTAATGTCCGCCTCAGAGCGTTTCCTGAATTTTCGAGAAGCCGAATATTTTGACCAATTGAGATTGGACAACAATTCAGCCGCCTGGCCTGCTTTATGCGATTATTGGGGCAACACAACAGAACATCCTGACAAGTTGGATATCGCGGCAAAAGAAATTATTTTAAAAAGACACTGGGTGGTAATTCCTGAACCTAACCAAATAAACTTGTTGCAATTCCCAACCCCGCCCAAGTGCAACCGAGAGTACATTATTTACGCGAAAGAACTAAAGCACTGAATCCTCTGACTAACGCACTCGAGAAAACCAAAGAAGCCTGGGATTTTTTTTTTCACAGGAAATCGAACCTAGGGATCTTTGCGCCAATCCGAATCGGTTACGCCGTCTTTCTGTTAATCAACGTTCTCATGTGGTGGCCCTATCTGGATGTTTGGTTTGGTGAAGATGGCGTAGTTCCACTGAGCGTTTCTAAACAGATTGTCGATCCCGACGCGCTCACTCTTTTCGAATTCCTGCCTCAGACTTCGACCGCTCTGTGGGCATGCTATCTCGTTTTGATCTTCAATACCGTCGCACTCGCATTCGGATTCTTAACACGACTTCAACTATTTTCGATTTTCGTATTATACAATTCGTTCATCCATCGAAACGTCTTAATTGTCGACGGCGAAGATACCGTATTTCGCTTAATGGCTTTTTACCTTTTCTTTTCACCTTCAGGATATTATTTTTCGGTCGACAACTGGTTGCGGAAAAATATCAATTGGCTCAAGAAACAATCTTCTTCAACTGATGAATCACCGCCCCTTCAAGAATTTGCCATCTGGCCACTGCGTTTGATACAAATCCAAACCGCCTCCATTGTCCTGTTTTCAGTTTTCGAAAAACTAAATGGCGTTGAATGGCGAGATGGGACGGCACTCTACTATGTGTCTCGACTCGACGACCTTTTCTACCGTTTCCCGCTGCCGAGCTTTCTTTTTGAGTCGATGATCTTCATCAAGATCATGACTTGGGCGACCTTGTGTGTAGAGCTATCGGCACCGATTGCGGTTTGGTTCAAACCAACCCGTATCCCAGCGCTTGCGATTCTTTTTTGCTTCCACCTCTCCCTTGAGTACACGATGAATCTCAATCTTTTTCAGTGGCTTATGATTCTCGGTTGGTGCTCATTTCTGCAACCGGGAGATTTTGAATTCATCAAAAAGACGATTGGGATTAAAGCCAAGGCTCCAAACTAATTCAACCTTCGTTTTTGCAACATCGCGAGTTGGTTACATGATAAGATGACCCCATGAATACAAATAAACAAATTGCAAAGCCGCTTTTCCAACTGACCCTGACAATGGCGTTCTGCATGGCGATTACACTGTCGGGCTGTAATCGGCCAAAAGCCGCTACGAATAAGAACACAACCGAACCGGCGATAATTACAGACGTGGCAACGGAATCTTCTGACCCTGCCGTGGATAAAGCCCCAACCAAGGGTTCCTCGACTCCGCAGGCCTCCATTCCCCTCCAAACCTTTCTTGATTCCGCCTTAAACGGTGAAACGAAGACGATCCAATTGGCAGTTGATTCCAAATTCGATGTCAATTCCCTAGATGAGCAAAAACGGTGTGCATTAATGCTGGCTGCATTTAATGGTCACACAGACATTGTTAAACTACTAGTCCGAAACGGTGCCTCCCTCAACCTTCGCGACACGAGTGGTCGATCAGCGCTGATGTTCGCATCCACAGGCGCCAATTCAGACACGGTGGAATTCCTGATCGTCTCCGGAGCGGAACTCAATGCTGTCGATAACAGCGAAGGCTTTACGGCATTGATGTTCGCAGCGGCGGAAGGACAAACCGAAGTCGTCCAAACCTTGCTGAGATATAAAGCCGACGCCTCAATAAAAGACGCCGACGGCGAATCGGCTCTAGGGTTTGCAACCAAAAACGGACATGTCGAAACAGCAAAATTGCTGGCGGAATAAGATCCGATTTAGTCGCTAGAGAGAATTAACTCGACAGGACGATGGTCACTCGTTTTTTCGGTATCTGGAAAGTCGTTTTCTCTGACGATGACGCGACTCGACGCCTTCCATGTTTTTGCCGCACCGCTGAGAAAGCTGAAATCGAGTAACGAATCAATGTAGTTATCGACGCCGTCACCGTCTCGGTCCGACCAGTTCGTGTCCACCAATGGTTCCGGGCGAACCCAGAGCCAAACGTTGTCCTTCATGAATTCATCGAATGCCTTGTTTCCTTTTTCAGTAGCAAACTCAAAGTCGAGGTTGTAGTCACCAATTGCGACGATCGGAATCGACTTGGTTCGAGCCCACTCCCGCAACGTACTCGCTTGCTCTTGACGAAAATTCTTATTGCCCCGAGCAAGGTGATTCATCAAAAACACCACCTCTTGAGAATTCGCCAGATCTTTTAATTTGACGTAAAGCGGAACTCGATGGTGGCCATCATCAAAAATGAAACCCGAAACTTCTTTCATCTCTTTGGATTCGATCAGTGAAAACTTATCTTTACGGAAGGCCAGCCAAAGATGATCGTCTTCCCGCGTCTCATTAGCCCCTGAGAGTCCACGGATGTATTCGTAACGACCCGGCCATTTTTTCGACAATGCCTCTTCATAGGCCGCCGGGGTTTCCACTTCAGACAACCCAATCACGTCGTAGTCACCCATCTCGACCAATTGATCCGCAACAATCGAGGAATCATTTCCACCGGATTCTACGTTCCAGTGCAAAATGGAATAGGAAAAACCTTCAGAATCATTCTCTTCCGTCGAACTCTTTGCCGGTTCCGCCGGAGCAGTCGCAGATACCTGAGTCTCGACTGAAGTTGCCTTGGCTGACTCACCCTCGTTTGAGCTCTCTCCGGGGTCGCACCCAATGTTTAAAACACATCCGATAAAGACCAATCCAACCGTCGCCAAGACGCCCATCGGACATCTACTATTCAATTTGATCACGTTTCCCTCGTGGTTTATTTCCGATATTTCACACAGCTTAAACCGAAGGGGGCGACTTTTGGAAGAGGCAGACCGGAATCCTCGAATGGATAGCCAAAATCTCCCGCAAAGAGTACTATATGGATAGGTATTTTCATTTGGGGACAGTAAGCCAAGCGAAAATCCGTTTGCTCTAATATGTTCTCGCTCTCTTTTCAACTTTAGGTAAGTAAGCATGCTGCGGCCAGTACTCTATTCGATGGCTTTGGTTCTTTCATTGACAATTATTTCAGGATGTCAAAATGAGCCGCCAAAAATTGAAACCACGCCTCCTAAGGTCGCCGTTGTCACGCCGACAGTCAAAGACGTTGCCGTTTATTTAACGGAAAACGCAAGCCTCGAGGCAGTTGGACAAGCAACGGTCACTTCACGCTCAAATGGGATCATTGGTGAAATGCTCGTGGGCCTAGATAAGCCCGTCAATAAAACTACCCAACTCTTCCAAATCGCAGACGCGGAATACGTTGCAAAAGTAAACGCGGCAGAAGCAAATGTCATGGCAGCAAAGGCCGGTGTCGCCGAAGCCGATGCTGCCTTATTAATAGCAAAGAGTGACGTCGAATCACAAGAGGCGTTACGAGTGGCAGCCGATTTTGAATTTGATCGAATGAAAAAACTAGAGGCAGCTAAGGCCATTTCTAAAAGTGAATATGATACCGCTGAGGCCAATGCGTTAACCGCAAAGGCCGGAGTCGGTGCTGCAACTGCTAAGCAAGTGGGCGCCGAAGCTCAGATTGAGCAATCCAATGCTCAAGTTTCCAAAGCAAATGCTGATCTTGAAGATGCCAAACTCAAACTTAGCTGGACCAAGGTCATGGCGCCAATCGAAGGACGTGTCGCTAAACCGCTTGCGAAGGCTGGTAATTTGGTG
Organism: Mariniblastus sp.; assembly: GCA_028823415.1. Lineage (GTDB taxonomy): Bacteria > Planctomycetota > Planctomycetia > Pirellulales > Pirellulaceae > Mariniblastus. The sequence continues at coordinate 21,775 of JAPKBL010000044.1, read as the reverse complement.
CAAAACGGAACTGAGTTAGTTGAGATCATCAAAAGCGATCCAATCTGGGCCAACTTTAACGTTCGTGAAAGCTTCATTATCAATCGAGACCGCGAAGGCAAATTAAGAGGCAAAGACCATGTCATGGAAGTCGAATTACAGCGATCAGGAGACAAGGACTTTCCATTCAAAGGGGAGATCGATTTTATCAATACGAAGATCGATGAATCCACAGGAACCCTTGCTCTTCGCGCCGTCTTCCCTAACCCAAAAGAAAATCCCCTCGGACTTTTAGTGCCTGGTTTTTTTGTCCGTGTCCGTATCAAAATTGACGATTTGAAAGATGCGATTCTGGTCCCGGAAAAAGCAATCAATCGAGATCAGACTGGTAAATTTGTCTACACAGTCGATAACGAAAACAAGGCCGTCCGAAACAATGTAGAAGTGGGAACCACCGAGGATGGTTTAATTGTTGTTCTCTCGGGTGTCTTGCCAACAGACAAAGTGATTGTCGATGGCCTTCAACGTGTACGCCCTAATGTGATTGTAAACATCGAGAACTGAACTCGCTGAATCAAAATCAAATTCTTCTCTGTCGGACATTTATTTTCAAGGTTGTCGTAAGACTATGTCGGAATTTTTTATCAAGCGACCGATTTTTGCATCAGTAATCTCGATCATTATCGTGATGGCCGGAATCGTCTCATTCACCAGCCTGCCGGTGGCAAAATTTCCTCAAGTTGCTCCGCCAGTCGTTCAGGTAAACGCCGTTTATCCGGGTGCCAACGCGCAGGTGATCGCCGAGACCGTGGCCACCGTGATTGAGCAAGAAGTCAATGGCGTCGAAAACATGCTCTACATGTCATCGACTAGCGCTGACGATGGTTCCTATTCACTGCAAATCACTTTTGCACTGGGTACTGACATGGATATGGCGAACGTTTTGGTTCAAAACCGGGTTTCCATTGCCTCGTCCAAGTTACCCGAAGAAGTTCGGCGTCAGGGAATCGTCACCCAAAAGCAATCTACGCAAATCCTTCAGATGATTAATTTGACCTCCGATAACGGCGAGCTGGATGAGCTGTTTCTGAGTAATTACGCACTCAGTATTAAAGACGAACTTAGCCGCATTAACGGGGTAGGTTCAGTCAAGGTTTTTGGCGCCGGCGATTACAGTATGCGGGTCTGGCTGGATCCTAGCAAATTAAAATCAAGAAACATCACAACCGACGAAGTTGTCAATGCAATCAGGGAACAAAACGTACAGGTTGCCGCAGGACAAATTGGAGGGTCACCTGCCCCCGTTGGCACCGATTTTCAATATTCAATCAATACGCTCGGACGCCTTAGCTCGGTTCAGGAGTTCGAAGACATCATCGTACGCAGCGATTCTGGCGGCCGTTTTGTGCGCGTGCGAGATGTTGTGATTGATGACCGGGTTGGGGAAAATGGGATTCAAAAAGGTGTTGAAATTGGAGCGAAGGACTACACGCTGGCTTCCAAACTAAATGGTTCACCCTGTGCGACGGTTGCGATTTACCAATTGCCCGATGCCAATGCACTGGCCGTCGCAACGCAGGTCAAAGACAGTTTGGAAAAATTAAAGCAACGGAAGAGCTGGCCAGCGGGGGTCGGGTACAGCATTCCTTTTGACACCACTAAATTCGTGGAGGCTTCGATCGAAGAAGTTTATTCCACCATTTTTATCGCCCTCATTCTCGTTGTTTTGGTGATCTACATCTTTTTGCAGGATTGGCGAGCAACCGTTGTCCCCGTGGTAGCGATTCCTGTCTCACTGATTGGAACCTTCGCGGTTATGGCGGGTCTGGGATTCTCACTGAATATGCTTTCTTTATTCGGGATCGTCTTGGCGATTGGTATCGTGGTGGATGACGCAATCGTCGTCGTCGAAAGTACGTCGCGTTATATTGCCGAGGGAATGACGCCTAAAATGGCCGCAATTACTGCCATGCGTGAAATTACCGGACCGATCGTCGCGACGACGCTGGTGTTGTTAGCCGTCTTCGTGCCTACCGCGTTTATGGCAGGAATCACCGGTCAGTTGTTCAAACAATTCGCGCTGACGATCTCTGCCGCAGTACTCATCAGTACGATCAATGCTTTGACACTCAGCCCAGCACTCTGTGGAATTGTCTTACGTGCCCCCAAAAAATCCAATTTTATCTTTTTTCGATGGTTTAACAGAGGGTTCGACGCTTCGACCAATGCCTATCGCGGAATCATTCGATGGTCCGTTCGGCTCGTGTTAATCGTCATGCTCGTGTTTGGTGGTTTGGTCACTTTGACCGGTTGGAGCTTTAGCCGATTGCCGACCGGATTTGTTCCGATGGAAGACCAGGGCTACATGTTTGTGAATGTGCAATTACCCGACGCGGCATCGAAACAACGCACCGTCAAAGTGATGGATCAGATCAGCGACCTCTGCGAGAGCACGCCAGGTGTAAAAGATTGTATCTCAATCACTGGATTCTCACTCTTAAGTGGTAGTGCCGCGTCGAACGTAGGATTCGTGGCAGTCATGTTCGAGCCCTGGAGCGATCGAACCGCCCCACCCTTAAGAATTGGTAACATTGTTAGAACAATCAACGCAGAGCTTCAAGAAATAGATGCTGCGATCGCATTCCCATTCATCCCGCCACCGATTGATGGCCTTGGAAATGCAGGTGGCTTTCAGATGGAAATCGAGGACATCGGTAACGCCGGCTATCAGGCACTACAACAAGCGGCAGATATGTTAGTCGTTGAGGCCGGCGAACAGCCAAACATCACACGCCCCAACTCGCTCTTCCGTGCCAGTACTCCTCAGCTGTTCATCGACGTTGATCGCGTTCAAGTCAAAGCCAAAAACATTCCCCTCAGCTCTGTATTCTCGACGCTTCAAGCCTACCTTGGTTCCGCCTATGTCAATGATTTTAATTTAGACGGTCGAACCTATCAGGTTCGGATTCAGGCAGATGCGAAATTCCGGGCAACGAAACAAGATATTCTCGACCTCGAAGTTCGAAGCCTCGATGGAAATGCAGTCCCGATGGGAACCCTGATTAACATTACCGAAGAATTCGGCCCGTCGGTTATCCGGAGGTATCAAATGTATCCCAGCGCGTCGATTAACGGATCGGCAGGTGCCGGCATCAGTTCCGGACAGGCGCTCGATGTGATGGAGCAACTCGCCGATCAGGTTTTACCAGACCAATTCAGATTCGAGTGGACTGGCCTCTCTTATCAGGAAAAAGCCGCCGGTGGGCAAGCCGTTATTCTCGCCCTTGCAATTATTGCCGTCTTCTTAGTGCTCGCCGCTCAATATGAAAGTTGGACGATGCCGGCGGCCGTGATTGCTGTGGTACCGTTAGCCGCATTAGGTGTGGTTGCCGTTTTGACCATTCGCGGTGCCGATGTGAATGTCTATACCCAAATCGGAATTGTCTTACTTGTTGCGCTAGCGAGTAAAAACGCGATCCTAATTGTCGAGTTTGCTTCTGAAAAACGAAAAGAGGGATTATCAATTGCGGATTCCGCCGTAGAAGCGGCGCGTCTTAGATTCCGCGCAATTCTCATGACCGCGTTTTCATCCATCCTTGGATTTCTCCCACTCTTGATTGCCAGTGGTGCCGGAGCGGCGAGCCGTCAGGCAGTTGGAAACGCAGTTGTTGGCGGAATGATGGCCGCGACATTATTCTCCCTATTATTCGTACCCACGTTCTTTGTCATCTTTCGACGGCTCGGAGAACTGGGCCAAAAACCGGACGATGAACTGGTGCCTGCACTCGATTCTGGAACGCCAATCCCGACACCGCTTCAGAATCAAAGCTCCGATACGGAGCAACCTGTGACACCTGCAATCAACCAAGTAACTGCAGAGACACCCGAGCAACACCAAGCATCCTCGGAATCAACAACCGGCACGGAACCGACCGAACCAGAAAATCCAGCCCCTGCAAAAGATGATCCGGCGGTCTAACACTCGATGCCGACGGCTTACCGGAATACAGAATTTCGTATTTGCGGTTTCCTCGCAAACGAGATTTCTCAAATCCGGAATTCCCGATTGGGGCGGGCTTGTGTCTAGAACCGAAAAAATCCCCAATAATTGTAAAATTCCGGCCCTCAATTGCACCAATATTCCAAATAATCGGCGACCTTTGTCGAACCACGCATACTGCAAGAGAAACGAGTTTTTCCTTCGATCCAAAATCTAGTATCACCCGAGGCGCCAATGTCCCACCCACTTTCTCTCCACCAAGCAACCATGCTCTTGGCAATTCGAGATGATAAGGGCACGTTTACAAGCGGGACTTTCCTATACGCCATTGCCGGGGCAATGCTCAGCGAACTGCTATTACTGCAACGGATCGTTACCGGATCTGATAAAAAACAGATCGTAGGTGTCATCGATAAATCAACCACGGGTGACGAATTACTCGACGAAGTGTTAACGCTAATTCATAGCTCAAAAAAACCCAGAAAGATGCAGCACTGGATTGCCAAGATTGCCAACCAACCCAAGTTAAAACATCGTCTCGCCCAACAACTGTGCCAACTCGGCATCCTCCGACATGACGAAAAAACCGTGCTCTGGGTTTTTTCACAGCAACGTTATCCTGAAATCGATGGAACCCCTGAAGATAATATTCGCCAGCAAATGGCCGACGTAATGTTCAATGAGAATGTCAAGCCGGATGATCGGACAGCAGTACTGATTGCCATCGCTTTTCATGCTGGTTTACTAAAAGCGAATTTCAGTCCCGAAGAACTTCGTCAGCATAAAAAACGAATCCAGCAACTCTCCGAAGGAGAAATCCTCGCTTCCAAGGCGACCCTTGCAGCAATCCAAGCGATGCAGGCTGCAGTTATAATCGCTGTCACTTGACCCTGCTAAAACGGCGCCGCCGGCCACATGGGCCGAAGAGAATTGTTGCAATCAAATAGAAAAACTGCTCCATTGAAAGCGATTGATTCTGATAGAGAATTCTGCTGGAAAATAAGCAATGCTCGACCGTTTCCATACCGCTACCGTACTCCCACTCGCCGGAATGCTGGCTTGCCTCTCAATCTTCTCTTATGAATCGATCGCTCAAACGGTGACAGCGGTACCGCAGGAAATCCGAGAGCAATTCCAACTTGATCCGTTTTACAAAAAACATACTGAAGTCCACGGATTGCCGGTTGTGGGCTCACAAACGGTATCGGATGCTGCCCTTCTGGAAGCAGCCTGGATTGTGAATCGAATGATAGGTCATCGCCCTGAAATCCTCTCCGCCATGGCAGCCAATAACACGCGCCTTGCGGTCATGGCCTACAACGAATTTACGACCGATGTGCCGGAGCATCGCAATCTGAAACCCCGTGTTTTTTGGGACCGCCGCGCAAGGGGCCTTGGAGCAACTCCTTCAGCACCGGCGGTAAGCTGTGCCGAGGAAAATCTCCTGGGACACCCCAACGATCCTTATTTTGAAGAATGTATTTGTATTCATGAGTTCGCTCACGCGATTCATCAAATGGGAATGAAGGATATTGACCCTACATTTGACCAACGACTAAAAGAGTCTTTCGAGCAGGCGATCGAATCTGGCAAATGGAAAAACACCTACGCGGCCGGGAATCATATGGAATACTGGGCCGAGGGGGTCCAATCCTGGTTTGACGACAATCGGGAAAACGACGCGCTCCACAATCACGTAAACACGCGACAGGAATTAATCCAATACGACCCTCCGCTTGCTAGGTTGTGTCAACAAGTCTTCGGAAACTTAGCGTGGCGTTATCAAAATCCAAGCCACCGGGCAGATGACGATAAAACACATCTTCGAGGAATTCGGTTCGAAGACCTCCCACGATTCCAATGGCGAAAAGAAAACATTCCAGACAAACCCAAAGTTTTAATCCAGACAACCGAGGGCGATATTGAGTTAGAAATCGACGCAAAAAAAGCGCCGCTGACTGCTCGAAATTTCCTTCATTACGTCCACAAGGGTCTCTATTCAGATGGCAGTTTTCATCGCACGGTCACCCAGTCTAATCAACCGAATTCCAAGGTCAAAATCGAAGTGATCCAGGGGAAAGCCAACGCACTGCAACGCGACCAGTTCTTGCCTGCTATTCAACTCGAGGACACCCAACAAACGGGCTTGAAACATCTCGACGGCGTTATATCGATGGCGCGATCGACACCTAATTCAGCCACCGATCAGTTTTTCATATGCCTCGGAGATCAACCGGAGCTCGACTTCGGGGGCCGTCGCAATCCCGATGGACAGGGGTTCGCTGCATTTGGCCGAGTGACCAAAGGGATGGAGGTAGTGAGAAAAATACACAACTGTCGCGAAACCAAACAAAGACTCAACCCTGAAATCATGATCCAGCGGGCCATTCGATTAAACTAAGGTTGAATCGCTGCGTTGTTTCCCACAGGCCAACCCCGATCAATTCTTCTCGTCTTGGTTCTTAAACAACCGCTCTTTTAAATATGAATAAGCCAACGCCTGCATGTAAGCCCGTTGCTTGTTATTCGCCGCTCCTCCATGGCCTCCCTCGATGTTCTCATAGTAGGTAACATCATGCCCTTGGTCGTACATTTTCGCCATCATTTTCCGCGCATGTCCCGGATGGACACGATCATCTCGCGTGGATGTCGTAAATAAAACCGCTGGATACTCGACATCCGGTTCGATGTTTTGATAGGGAGAAAATGTCTTGATAAAATCCCATTCGCCTGGTGCATCCGGATTTCCATACTCTGCCATCCAACTGGCACCAGCAAGCAGCAAATGATATCGCTTCATATCGAGTAATGGGACCTGGCAGACCGCTGCGCTAAATAGGTCAGGGTAAAGTGCAACCATATTACCGACCAGCAGGCCGCCGTTTGATCCGCCCTGTATCCCCAACCGATCTTTACACGTGACTTTGCGTTTAACCAAATCTTCAGCCACCGCGGCAAAATCCTCATACGCTTTTAAACGGTTCTGCTTTAGCGCCGCTTGATGCCAACGGGGCCCGTATTCGCCGCCCCCTCGGATGTTGGCGACCACGTAAACACCGCCTTGGCTCGTCCACGCGCGACCGACACTCGCTTGATAACCCGGTGTCAACGAAATCTCGAATCCACCGTAACCGTACAATAGCGTTGGATTATCGCCATCCAACGCAAGATCCTCTTTCGACACCATAAAATAAGGGACTTGAGTGCCGTCTTTGCTGGTCGCAAAATGTTGACTGACTTTTAGTCCATCGGCTTGGTAGAGCGGCGTCAGTTGCTTTAGCTGTTCGGGTATCTCGCCGATCTCTCCGTAATAGAGCGTGGTCGGGGTCAGGTAACCACTCGACGTCATCCAGTACGCATCTGATTCATCAGCATCGACTGCCCGTAAGCCAACGGTCCCAATTTCGGGCGCCCCCGTAAGTGGTTGCTTCTGCCATCCCGAATCCGTCGCCGTCATTACGTAAATTCGGTTTTTAACATCTTCCAGCACATTCAAAATCAAATGATTGCGCGTCAACGTGTAGCTTGCAAGAGAACTATTTTCGGTCGGCTCGAAAACAATCTCAAACGATTTTTTCCCCGCCATGAAATCATCGAATTTCGTGACCAACAACGAGCCCGCCTGATAGTCAACTCCGCCCACATTCCAAGCCTCCCGAAGTTCTAGAAATAAGTAATCCTTAGATACATTTTTATTTGCACTGTTGGGAGCATCCACTTTTTTTAGCTGACCGTCATCTGACCTGAGATAAAGTTCGTCATTGTAAAACGCAAGCGTGCGCTGTACAAAATTGCGTTCGAAGCCTGGGGTATCATCATGCATCGCGCCGATGTACATATCATCGACCGTTCCTTCGTAAACAACCTCCGCTTCATTCAACGGTTGACCACGACGCCATAATTTCGCGATCCGTGGATAGCCAGACGAGGTCATCGTGCCTTCCCCAAAATCGGTATAGATAAAGACGGAATCCTGATCAATCCAACTGATATTGCCCTTGGCCTCAGTCCGGTTGAATCCGTCTTTTAAAAATTCGCGACGACTCATATCAAATTCGCGGGTCACAGACGCATCCGCGCCACCGCGCGACAACCCAATTAGCGCCCGCGCGTAACCCGGACGTAAAATAGAAGCGCCGTCCCATACCCAGTTCTCGTTTTCCTGATCCGCCAATTCGTCTAAATCAAGGATGGTTTCCCATTTTGGATCAGCCTTGCGATATTCTTTAAGTGTGGTCCGTCGCCAAATCCCCCGCTCGTGATCTTTATCCCGCCAAAAATTGTAATAGAAGCTTCCCGCTTTCGAGACAAACGGAATTCGCTCATCCGAATCCAGAATTTTCAGAAGATCTCCTTCGAGATTCTTAAAATCCGCGGAGGCTTCAAAGTGACTCTGAGTCGTTTCGTTCTTTTGGCGAACCCAATCTAGCGAACGGGTCCCCGTGACATCCTCTAGCCAAAGATAGGGATCCTCTTGATCCGTCACATCTGAAACCTTGGGGTTTTCTTTCGACTTATCATCATCGCCAACCTGCCCATGAGCTGAAGCTACCACCGACGCCACCATTATGAAAATAAGAAAACGAATCATCATCAATCCCCCATTGGTTTCAATCAAAAACTACCTCGGCTATTATAGCCAATTCGCGATTTCTGACGAGCAGCTAAGCCGAAAAATCCTGCCCTGCAGCGAACGCGATCCCATCACGGACCCAGAAAGACCCAATCATAAAAACAGTCTAGTAACGCGACGATGCAATAATTACGTAGCCGACGATTACGGAATCGAAAATACGAAATTTCAAAAGACCGACTTCAATTAACCACCGAAACTTCGTTGGTGACTGGGGCTCAAGTTCGGGACGCGCTCTTCATTCGGTTGATATCATTGAGGTTCCCCATTACAAGCAGCGTATCACTCGACTGAATTACGTTTGTCGACGATGGGTTAAACTGAAAGTCTCCATCCAGTTTTTGTATTCCTACAACAAGCAAGTTGAACTGTTCCTTGATTTTAGAATCAGCCAATGTCAGTCCTTCCAACCCGCTGTTTGAGTTCACGCGAAACTCGTCCAGTTCCATCTCAAGATGCGATGCTTCGGCAAACAACTCCACCAACGCCGCAGTCTTGGGACGGGAAATCATCCGCTCCATTTGCTGCGCACCAATCCGATGAGGCATGACGACATTATCCGCACCAGCCTGGCGAAGTTTTCCACAACTGGATTCATGCTCGGATTTGGCAATGATCTGCACATCGGCCCGAATATTTCTTCCCGTGAGCGTAATAAAAACATTTTCGGCATCGGTCGGAAGCGCGGTTACTAACGCCCTAGCCGTATCTAAGTGCGCCAATTCCAAGATCGTCTCTGAGGTCGCATCGCCGTTAATGGAGAGCAATCCCGACGCCTGTGCCAGACGGGATTTCTCTGGGTCAATGTCAACAACCACAAATGGGATTTCTCGATGCTCGAGTTGCGCAACGAGATCACGCCCCATTTTCCCGTATCCACAAATGATGACATGATGTTCCAAACGATCGATTTCCTTTGTCATTTTTCTTCTGCCAAACGCGCGTTCGACCTCTCCTTCGAGAAGTAATTGTATGAAACCACCAAACGTATAAACCGACGAAGAAACACCAAATACAATCAGCATCATCGTGAGTATTTGGACCGCGTCTGAGGAGTTGGAATGTTCTCCGTAACCAACCGTGGAGACGGTGATGAATACCATCCATGCCGAATCTAACCAGTCATAATTGCCAAGGTAATGATAGCCGAGAATGGCAGCAACAAACACAATCGCTAACGATAGTGCACCAATTCGAATTCGTTGAAGCGGAGTTTTCATCGCCGTATGCTATTCATCTTTCGGTCCGCAAACCAAAGCTCTACTGCTCGCTCAAATTCAGTTGGAAACATCCTCCCAGAAGCGAGGAAAATCTCGTGACAACCTCACCGTCACACCTCGACGCAATGCTAACTATTTCTCTTTCCGGAACCGCAAAAAGTAGTTTTCCTTAAATCCTGCGATACTCACTTCTTCGTCCAGCACAAAACCAGCGTCCATGATTTCAGCACGAAAAACATCCTTGCCGGCGCGAACATGATTCACTAACCACTCGCGACTCTTGCCGGGAATACGGTCAAAATCAATCACTACGAATTGGCCACCTGGTTTAAGCGCCCGGTGAATCGACGCCAAAGTGGATTTAGGGTATTCAAAGTGATGATAAGTATCACACACAAAGACTACGTCAACAGACTGAGGCGGCAGATTGATACTATCCTCAGCGCACAAAACGCCAGTGATATTGTCGAGGTCCATTGCGCTCGACTGAAGGTTAATATGCTCGATGAAGCGAGCTGAAATGTCGATCGCAAAAACCCATCCCGTTTCTCCAACCGACTTTGCAAACAATCGCGAAAAAAGCCCGGTCCCGGCGCCAACATCAGCAACTACATCGCCTGGCGAAATTTTAAGCTCTGTTAATATAGATTCTCTTGCGAGATAGACCTCACGGCTCTCAATTTCGAATCGCTTGACATATGCCTCGACACTCATCTCAGGATCAATAAAATTTTTGTTGATTCCGGGTTTAACGCTTTTCTCTTTGTCCATCAATTGTTCTGACTGCATCCTTTGAATGTAGTCGATCGCCTTCGCCTCGTAGGCCTCCGATTCAAGGCCGATTGCCCTCGCTTCCGCCAAAGCTGCACTCAAGGCAACGCCTTGGTCAAGGACGCGATAGGGCAGCCAAGCACCGCCAACGCGATTCGCCGAACCGCAATGGAGGAGCGTCTTCTGCTCACTTGCGTTAAGCGCGTCACGAACTTGTTTAAAAACCTCATCCGTCAAAGAATCGGGTAATAAAAACGGAATTTCAAGGAATTCCATGCCCGCTGCTTTGACAACACCTTTCTCATCCCAGTCGACTTCGCCACCTGTTCGAAAGGTAATCACACGCGTTATTTGCTGGTTTTGAATCGATTGGAAATCCTTCTGGGAAAACTGATCGGAAAAATAAAGCCTGTCCAGCCTGTGGACATTCTTGGCAACGCCGAGTTTACCGCGTACGATGGAACTGGTTCCATTGATCGGATTCTTGCTTTCCAGTGGTTTTCCAGTCTGAACCTGTGAGTGCAGGGACGTACTGGCCGTGAGCACACAAAGGCACCATGCCATGGTCCATGATTTCAGCATCATTGTCCTACCATTAAGTTATGCATCAGTTGGCTATTCGCTAATTTTTGTTTTTTTGCGATTCACTTGATTTCCATCGTCCAATTCCGCTTCCATTAGCTCTTAATGTAAGGTCCGTTATGGACGCGATAGCAATTGGCTTACGAGATTCGTAATTGCGACGTCGTTTAAGAAATTTAAATATATCGACATTGTATCGATTTACAAATGAACAAAAGAAAAACCTATAAACCTTTAGATATGGAAGCCTTGGCCATGGCGGCGGAATGCCTCAAGGCCATTGCCCATCCGAGTCGACTGCAAATTGTTCAGTTGCTTCTAACCGGGAAAAAATATTCGGTCAATGAACTTGCCGAGATCTGCGAACTCACGCAGCCCTCTGCCTCGGATCACCTAAGGCTGATGCAACGATGTGGTTTCCTTACAAGCACCCGCGATGGCCGAACGGTCTATTATGAAATACTCGAAAATCATCTTTACGACTTGATGACTTGTATCCAGAAACGTTTTGGCTAATCAGGATCGGCAATTAATTCCAAGACGATCAAATTCGATACGGCATCAAGAATTTGAATTCAGGTCTCTCGCGTCCTGCCCAATTCCATACTGCTTTTGAACGTTTCCAAAAGTAATGAGGGATATTAATTTGCCAGGCGAATCCAACTGAGACGCTTCGAATGTCGATTACGGCAAACGCGTTAAACACCTGATTGCCTTTTCTTATCAGCAATAGAGCCAATCGAGTGAAAAATTTAATCTACCGTTAGTTCAATCCGTTCACCCCTCTCGCGCACCCTTTCAATTGCAACCCACTTTATAGTTTACAGCGGACTATTTAGACTTTCGAAGGGGTTAGAAATCATCCCGTTCGCAGCATCTTCTTAAATATTAAAGATTTTCAGTCTTTATCGATTAGTAAAAATGGAAAAAGAGCAACCTAAATTGAAACCGCACAGCCACTCACACGCCTGCGCACACTCGGGAGTCTTTGGTGAACGCACCGAGTTAATTTTTGCGATCCTCTCAGGCGTATTTCTCTGTCTCAGCTGGCTTCTGTCGTTTCTTTCTGTTCCTTTCGAATATCTACTTCCAATCTACATCCTGTCATATTTTTTCGGCGGGTATTACACATTCATCGAGTCACTCAACAAACTAAAACTTCAACAATTTGAAATTGATTTTTTGATGCTCGTTGCTGCGATCGGCGCTGCTGTCCTTGGCAACTGGTCCGAAGGCGCTCTGCTGCTTTTCCTTTTCAGTCTCTCTCATTCCCTTGAACATGTCGCGATGGGCAAAGCGCGAAACGCAATCGAATCGCTCGCGAACCTCGCCCCAGACATCGCGCTTGTTCGCCGAAACCACCAAGAATTAGAAGTCCTGATCGACAAGTTAGAAATTGGCGATACCGTCATCGTGAAACCAAACGAACGCGTTGCCGCGGATGGTTTTGTGGTCAAGGGCCAAACTAGCATCGATCAGTCACCCATCACCGGCGAAAGCCTTCCAGTCGAAAAATCGGCAGTCAACGATCCTCAATGGGCGAAAGAAAATGAGGCTCATTTACCCTTCGAGAACCGCGTTTTTGCCGGCACAATTAATCAACATGGCGCGATAGAAATTCTCGTCACGCGTTTGGCCACCGAAACCGCCCTCGCCCGCGTCGTCGTGATGGTGAATGAGGCTGAAAACCAACAATCTGAGACCCAGCGATTCGCGCAGCGGTTCGAACGAACTTTTGTCCCGGTTGTTCTAATCTGCGTGGGTGCGTTACTTTTCGCATGGATTTTTATTTCAGAAACCGCTGGAGAGTCCTTTTATCGCGCAATGGCTGTTTTGGTTGCGGCGAGTCCCTGTGCATTGGCCATCTCAACACCCAGTGCGGTTCTCAGCGGCGTCGCGCGGGCAGCTCGAGGCGGCGTCCTGATTAAAGGGGGCGGCCCCCTCGAGGAATTAGGGAAAATTAAATCCATTGCCTTCGATAAAACCGGCACTCTGACAGAAGGAAAACCAAGCGTCACCGATGTCGTCACGGCAAACGGAGTCAGCGAAACCGAGTTATTAGTGACAGCCGTTTCAGTCGAACGGCTAAGTGACCACCCACTGGCAGCCGCATTAGTTCGCGACGCTGTGGATCGGCTGCCTGCTCAACTGCATCCCTCCTCTCCATCCTTCCCATCCGCTGAAAACCTCGTCAGTAAAACAGGGCAGGGCGTTACCGCGTCTCTTAATGAAAACTTTATTACCATCGGAAAAAGTTCTTTCTTTTCTTCACCCAATCCATCAATCGAGGATCAAGTGTTTTTTGATTCCGTTGCCAATCTCGAACGGCAGGGACGCACGGTAATCGTTGTCAAACAAGACGACCGGTTTCTCGGATTTATTGGACTGATGGATACGCCTCGAGCAGGTGCCAAGAAAACGATTACCAGGCTTCGTGAGATCGGAATTGAAAGCATGTCGATGCTTTCAGGAGATAATCAAAACGTCGCCAACGCGATAGCGCAATCTGTTGGCGTCAATCAAGCTTTTGGCAACCTAATGCCCGCCGATAAAGTCGAAAAAATCAAGCTCTTACAAAACGACGGCCCAGTCGGAATGGTCGGCGACGGCGTCAATGACGCACCGGCGATGGCAACCGCGAATGTTGGGATTGCGATGGGAGCCGCCGGATCAGATGTCGCTTTGGAAACTGCCGACATCGCGCTCATGTCGGACGATTTGGAAAAACTCCCCTTTGCAATCGGGCTCAGCAAAATGACGAAAAACATCATCATCCAAAATCTGTGGATCAGTTTAGGGATGATCGCTTTTTTAGTTCCAGCCACGGTATTCGGGCTGCAAATTGGTCCGGCGGTAATTCTCCACGAGGGTTCCACCTTTATCGTGGTTCTCAACGCGCTTCGTTTGCTTGGTTTTAACGAAACAAAACGGCCGTAATTCAATTTAACCAGCAAAAGGAAATCGCGTTATTCCTTGTTCAAGAGTGGCAACCGGACCGTGAATCTCGCTCCTCCCAAAGGACTCTCGGAGACAACAACCTGCCCACCACAATGCTCCAACGCCCGTTGAACAATTGCTAACCCAAGCCCCACTCCGTTTTCATGCTCCACGCTTGGCTTGTCCAATCGCGTAAATGGTTCGAAGATGTTCTCACGATATTCAACGGGAATCCCGGGACCATCGTCGTCGACATGAAGCGACAGAGTGCCATGTTCCAGAACCGAGGAAATCGCAACCTCTTGGTTCGCAAACCGCGACGCGTTACTAACTAAATTTCCAATCGCAGAATTTAACAAGACTGGGTCACATTGCACGACGAACTTGTCGTCAAGATTTACCGAAAGAGATTTATCATGATTGACCATCGAGCGCTCAATATCAGACAATAACTCCGCAATACAAACCGGTTGTTTTTCTATACTCGATCCGCCTGTACGAACATATTTCAGCAAGTCATTAACAAGCCGATCAAGATCATCAGCCGACTCAACAATCGCAGCAGTCCTCTCGGCCCGCTTCTCCGGATCAGATGCCGATTCAAACAGTTCGACAGCAAAATGAATTCGAGCAAGTGGCGTTCTGATTTCATGAGACACCATTTGCAATAACTCAACTTTAGCCTTAACTAAATTTTCGGTGCGCTGGGCCATTAAATTAAAAGCAGTGACCGCAGGGTCCCGGTACCTCGAAGCTGGCCCCGTGATACGAGCGCCTAGGTTTCCGCCAGAAATCGCAAGCGCCGCATGCGTGATGGATTTAAACTGAATTGCAATGGGCCAAATTAAAACGGTAATGACAACTATCGATAATGTAAAATAGGCTATCGTCGCTAAGACGTAAGTCTTTACGCTAGGATATTGCCATGCGAGGCAGGGGCCATAAATCAATGCCCCTCTCCCATCATCAATCAAAACCGCCACCTCTGTGTGTGAAATATACTTTGGCTCTCCCAACGTTAAGTAATTCAGGAACCAAACATACCGAGGATCCGAAGTAGTATTCACGAAAGTGATAGGGAATCCAAAATCCTCCTCGGCCAACTCTATTGCCACCTCTCTCTCCGCCATCTCCTCTGAAGAAATCTGCCGCGCTGAAGCACGAACACCTCCATGCAAATTCTTGATCCATGCAACTGTATTTTCTTCGCTCTTTTGGTATGAGATGAAGCTTTGAGTGACGGAGGCAAGAACGACCAGTACGATCATTCCAATAAAAAATCGAAGAAATAACTTAATCATGATTCTACGGCAAAAATATAACCGACCCCGCGTACTGATTTGATGCGTTTTGGATTACTCGGGTCATCCTCGAGCTTCTTGCGGAGCCGTGAAACTCGCAAGTCAATTGAGCGATCGACCCCGTCATAGCCAATTCCCTGAATTTGTTCGTAAATTTCGCTCCGCCCAACAACCTCGCCGGCGCGCTGCATTAAAAATAGCAGCAAATCAAATTCAGCTGTCGTCACATTTAGTATATTTTCTTCCCCTGATTCCGTTTTCAGACGAACGGTTCGACTCGTAGAATCGACGACGAGACCCTCTATTTCCAACCTTGAAGATTCAGTTTGATGAGCCTGCGGATCCCCCCGCCGAAGATGAACCTTTAATCGAGCCAATAAAGCGCGTGGACGGACGGGTTTGGTAATGTAGTCGTCTGCTCCGACTTCTAAACAAACAACTTCGTCAATTTCATCACCTCGAGCAGTCAACATTATAATCGGACCGCCAAAACTATCGCGGACTGACCGGCAAATTTGGATGCCGTCCATACCGGGCAAGCCGATATCCAAAATTAAGGCATCGAAGGTCTCTGAATCAATCAACCCTAGCGCACGCAATCCGTTGGATTCCCATCGCACGCGATAGCCGTGACCGGTTAAGAAATCGTCCACCATCTTACCGAGGGTTAGATCGTCCTCAACCAGTAATAATCGACCAGAATCAGCAATCATAGGACCCCTCAATCCTGCAAGCTAATGCAACATGGTAACTTCGCCAACGTACTCATTTGTAAAAAAAACAAACGGAAAAGAATTGGAACTGCTTAAACTCGCCCGAACCCAACGCAAAACGCCTGCTCTCTGACTCATGCCTCTGCGTGAATTCTACCATTGAGACGTTTCCAATCCGAGTTCAATCCATTAAATTTTTGAAAGCCTCATCGCCCGTCTTTTGAATTGATGAACCCTGCAAGTGGCGTCGCAAAATGTGATAACCGTAAATGGTCTTGATTCGATGGGTCAGTGACGCACCGCCTCGTTTGAGCGACTCAGACCAGTAGTCGGCGACCAATGGATCGTGTTTCGATGACTTAACTGGCCCAAGTTCTTCCGTCAAATCAGGTAAAACGCGAATCAGTTGCAAGTGCTGATGGTGGGCAGGCAACGCAGATTTGGCCAAGGCCTGGTACCCAAGTCGGTCTAATTCGACGATGCCAGCGGCATGATTAATCAAATGCCAGAATCCGCCAAACCCTTGTTTTTTCAACCCGCCGCTTTCTATCAATTCCAAAACGGTCAAATCAATCATCTCCTGAATCGAACGGTAAGGCTGAGAACGAGCCGTGGCGGGCACCTCGACCTTATCGGCGGTTTTCCAGCCTGTTTTTTTTCCGAAATAGCCCCGACCCGAAGAAACGTCGTTAAACTTGCGAATTAACTTGCAGATGCCATCAATCGCCCACGGTGTCGCGTATTCATCGTGGGAACGAAGCGCCCTGATTGCAATCGAAGCGAAGATCACATTGTGTCCCGATTGCCGAAGTGTCCCAATGTTCCCGTTCAGAGCGGTTGCGATATCCTGAATTCGCTTAGGCACTGAAGATTGATTCGGACCCATCTTAAAAAGATCAGCCGGCTGTGTACCTGTTTTTTTTACATCGAACCAAATTGCCTCTTCACCATCGATCACTCGATCCAATTCGGATTCGATCCCTTTCGTCACCGCCAATGGAAGCTCAGCATGATCTTCACCAATGAAATAACCAGCGGCCACTGCAGCGCCGAGATGGCCTGACATGGTACCCAGTGGATGCGCATGGGTCAGGCCCACAATCCCTTTTTCAAGATATTCGAAATCGACCATCTTCGGTTGGCTCCCAGAAAACAAAATGAACTCCTAGCGATCCGCAGACTCCATTTCAAAAAGCGGCTATTGTTATCAAAATCGCCAATCGCATCCACAATATTGTAGCGCCCCATTTGGATCGTTACAAATTCAACTCAAAATTGAAATACGTGTTTTGGTTCGGAAAACACAAGAGGAACAATGCCTATCAAGTCCAGTTCGACCTTACGACCCAATTCCTTCAGATACAAATTTTGAAAACTCAATTTGAACTTATGGCAATCAGCCTTGACCCAAGCCTGTCAAATCGAGACCAGCTAATCCTGCATTATGCTCCCTAGTAAATACGTCACCTGCAGATTCAAAACGGAAACATCACGGCCAACACGACGAACCACCTCAATCGCCTCTACCACCAAACGCTAGCAAACAGAAATTCAGCTCCTTCGGAATTGACACGCCCAAGCATTAACTAATCTTGGGGTTTCTTAATTCAATCTTAATTCAATCTTTAGGAAGGGTTAAAATATGCCGATTGGTAAAAATATCCGGCCGGAATTACTTTCTTCATTTTGCCTCTTTGAGTCAGAGCTAGTCATGGGAATCCAACGAACATCCCAAATTTCTCTTCTTTTCACGATCCTTGTTTTAGCGACCGGAAACCTGCAGGCCCAGCAGACCGACTTTCCTCCAACTGGAACAGGGCTCAACTCGTTGAAACTACTCAAGCTCTCAGAGGAAATCAAATCTCAAGATCTTGAAAATTTACTCGCTCAAACTCCAGTTACGCCAACGGGCATTACCTACCAACCAAACCAAGTCTTAGAGGCGGGAAAAGGAAAGCTCATTGGATTTGATGCCAAGCCAACCAATGCGACCGTGGCAATTCAACCGAGTGTTCAAAACTGCCAATGCCTCTCTTGCAATGTCACCAGCCAACCGGCAGCGTGCATTGATTGCGCGCACGTAAGTACGCTCGGGAGTCAATTTAATATCAGATTATTTGGATCTCTCAATGGTGAAATGCTATTTGCCACCGCGCTCCCCAACCTCCCATCGGGCATCGTTCTGATCACACCAGATTTTGGAGAGAAGTCTCCCACGTTTGAAATTCACTCTAAGTCAACAAGTCTCGGCGCAGCGTTTTCCGGACCAGAGATTGGAAGATTTCAATCCAGTGGCCAAATCTATTCAACGCTCTATGGCCAAACTTACGAAGAAGATAAATATGGAATCTATCTCCTGATGGCGTACGCAGAATTGAAAAACGAGTGCGAACGATACACGTTCGGACTTCATCGCGATTTGATCAATCCAATTGCTCCAAACACGATTAACTTTAACCAAGCCAACGGTGCTGGTAATCTTGGTTTTGTGCGTGGTCAGTTTCGGGCCGAAAGAATTAGAAAACTTAAACAAGACACACAGTTGACGAGTCAGCTTGCACTGAGCGATCCAGTGACAACGTCTTTCACCAATTTTGATAAACTACCCGCCAACCTTCTAGAAGAAACCGGAATGCCTAATATCGAGGGCAGGCTGGCACTTTCTAAAACATCGGGCCCCCACGTGCCCGGAACTGCCGTCCGATTTGAATCTGGAATTTCGGGCCTCATCGGTAAATTAAGGCGAACAGATATGCCAACCAATCGAATACACGATGTCTGGTGCGTCGGCTCTGATTTCCAACTGGCAATCAATGAAAGGCTCGGATTCAGAAGTGAATTTTTCACTGGCTCCGCCATCGGTAACTACAACGCCGCCATTTTTCTAATCGACAACCTGAACCTTGACCCCGTTCGATCTACCGGTGGCTGGGGGGAAGTCTATTTTAATTGGAGCGCCTGCGTTCGATCACACTTCGGATACGGTGTGGATGATCCACTCAATAGTACTCTCAGCCCAGGGTTACCGACCCGAAACGAAGTCGCCTATGCGAATATGATTTGGGATGTCAACAAATCACTCGAACTAGGCCTGGAAGTTAGCCATTGGGATACAAGCTATACCGGACCGCTACTTGATAACAGCGCGATGGTTTACCACACTCGGATTCGCCTCAAATTCTAACGCTTGCAGATACTCCTGACCGTATCCTCAGGCACAACCAATCGCTGTCGTAGTTCGCAAGCTGACGCAGAAGCGTTGGCTACCGACATGATCTCCGTTGGAAGCGCATCGACTCTGTAATGGCAATCCAGCTCGCGTGGATCGGCTTCAGCCTGCCAGCGATTTCAAGAACACTGCGATAAAACTGACTCCCTCCTAACTGACTCTCACCTATTTCCCGAAAAAAATCTCGCGTTCTGCACCGTTGACACAAAACTAGCCGGTAAATAGGCAGGCTTGATAAGAAACAACTCGAAAAAACGAGATTATTCCAAAGACATTCAACTCCCTGTCGAATACCACGTTCACAACAATGAACTTCACCCAGTGAATGAAGCTCATGTTCAGTCACGAAGACATCCTATCAAATCTTATTTCGGGAATTATTGCAGGGCTCGCTTTAGGCATACTGAGTGCGTTGACCACCTGTATTTTCGTTGACTTCAACGTACTCCTATTTTTCGGCACTATTTTTGGAATTACTCTGTTCTGCACGACCTTCGCACTTGTATTGGGTGAAGGCTTTTTGGAGTGGCTAAAAACGGGTTGGTGGTGGTGGATTTAAGCAGACTGCGACGCAGGTCGCTTGCCGGGTATCAGACTTGCCGGGTATCAGACTTGCCGGGTTCCAGTTAAAGGCCGAGTATCAGTTAAAGGCCGAGTATCAGTTAAAGGCCGAGTATCAGTTAAAGGCCGGGAATAAATTCAAGGCACCGAGGGAGTTGCAGATCCCCGATGCCATCGAAAACGTTCTACCGCATGACTCAATCGCCTCTTTGAGTTGATCGCATTTATGGATCTTGTGCTGTGAGGCACTGTCTAGCTAATTCCGAGGGTTTTCTAAACTTTAATCACCATGCTAGGTTACTCATTTCTTCCTCAAATTTTCTTTTGAAAATCTCTCTTAAATTTAGCCGCAAAAATTTCGCTCAAACAATCTTGGTGAATGAAGTATCGTTAAATTTGGACCCATTTTGAATGTGAGAATGTGAACCAAAGGATCGGACGCTCCTGTTGCTCAACTCACTAAAAAAAATTCTTTTTTTCAAACAAGTCTTGCAGATGCTATTTACGGCAAAAATAAAAAATTAGGCATTGCACGCACGAAACTATCATATATTAATAAGGGCAGGTTCGACTCGCTTCACAAATAAGCTGCGGTGTCCCTAGCCTCCGACTCTTATCTTATCTTATCTTATCGACTAAATCGGCACTATGAATTCGTCCTCCGACTCCGACCTCAATCTTGATATTTCTACAGGCCCCCATGACTCAAGTGTCTCAATCAACGTAGAAATCTCAAACTCTGTTAATTCAACCGATAAAACCACAATTGCTAACTCGGCCCATGACGCGTGCCCGAATTGCGGTGAACTGATCCTTAAACAGGCCAAACTTTGCAAACATTGCATGCACTTTTTGGTTCGGAGGTAAGTGCGAGCCTGTTCGAGGGACGATCGTTTTAATTTAAGAATTTTGTGTAACCAAAGACCCGTTTTAGACACCAAAATCAAATCCAAACTTGGACTTGAAAAGGTTTCGAGGTTAATTGACGCTCGGCGCATCCGGGATGGCATCAGGCACACATCGCCAATGTTTACTTTTCTAAACAAACGCCTTGACCATTGGGCGCGGTAAAAACACTTCGTTGAATTACGAGTGTTTGATTATTAAATCAACCGGAACTCCTATTTTTGTCGTTTCCTTGCATTCAAGCTCGAAGCAATTGCTGCTAAGCACTTCTCCAATCTCAAGTCACATTGGAGCTTTCTTTAGGAAAGACCACATATCGGTAAATTTATAGGCGAATTCCCGAACCGTCTCCGTTTACTACACTGTCTTCAGTAGTCTAAAATCTGAGATAGCTAGTACGACCTCAACTCAATTACCCCGACTGGAAGAATCAAATGAACCGAATAACCATACCGCTTGCCCTCGCAACCTTGGTTCTGTTTTCGACACATTTGTTCGCACAACCAGGTCGCGGAGGAAACCCGGGCGGAGACAGACCCATCCCAGGGCAGGGGGGAGGCCAGCAGCAAAACGGGCCAAACGCAAATCAAATGGCGCAATGGATGCTCCAAAATTTCGACCGCGATGGCAATGGCGAATTAAATTTAAAAGAGCTAACTGCAGCTCTCATCGCTATGCAGCAACGCATGCAGCAAGGCAATCGAGGTGGCGCTGGCGGCCCAGGAGCGGCAGGTCGAGGAGGCGCTGGCGGTCGTGGCGGACAAGGTGGTAGTGCTGGCGGTCGTGGCGGAGCCGGTGGACAAGGTGGCGGAACCTACGGAGGTCGGGGCGGAGCCGGCGGACAAGGTGGTAGTGCTGGCGGACGTGGCGGAACAGGTGGACAAGGCGGCGGTGCCGGGGGCCGCGGCGGTGCGGGTGGACAGGGTGGTGGTGCTGGAGGTGG
>JAPKBL010000151.1 GCA_028823415.1 Mariniblastus sp. | reverse complement strand
ATATTCAAAAAACGTGTCTGCGCAATCAGGCACGATGCACTTTAGACGTCCGAAATGCCCGAGAATCAATAGCCACTTAGAAAAGGAAACACTGACCAAATGTCTTTAAGGGCTATTTGACTTTGTTGGAAACAATTAGATCAATTGGATAGGGCACCGATTTTCCAGATTTTTTAAACCGAGAAAACTGGGCCTCCTTATCTTTCAATTGCCACGTCAAACGGGTTGCCATCTCTCGCAGTCGCTCAGGATATTTATCGGCCAAATTCGTTTTCTCGCTAATGTCGCTAGATAGATTAAATAGCTCCATTGATTGGTCTCGATGCCAATAGATCAGTTTCCAATCGGCTATTCGCAATGAACTATAGGGAGGTTGGTTATAAAAATTGGGATAATGCCAAAGTAGCTCTCGAGGTTTTTTCGGCGGTGCCGAATTTTCTTTCAGTATCTGAACCCAGCTTTCGCCGTCGTTGGCAGGCGGTGTTATTCCAGCCATTTCCAAAAAGGTTGGGAATATATCATCGACAATAACCGGAGTCTCGTTTCGCGATCCAGCTTGGGTCACTTCTGGCCAATGGACGATCAAGGGGACCCGATTGCCTCCTTCATAAGCGGAAATTTTGTGCCCGCGCAGCGGCAAATTTTGTGGGTTATTTCTCGGCGAACCGTTGTCGGACATGAAAACCAAAATTGTATTTTCAGCAATTTTTAATCTTTGAACCGTCGCCATTAAATCGCCCAGCGATTTGTCCATGCTCTCCAACATCGAGGCATACTTTTTTTGGTGCGCCGTCCAACCCGAATCCGTGTAGTTAGGCAAAAATCGACGATCGGGCTCAAACGGCGCATGAACAGCATAGTGGGACATATAAAGATAAAACGGAGTTTGACTAGCGACTGCTTTCTCCACTTCGTTTATCGCCTCGACGGTAATGGCTTCGGTCAGATTTATTTTCTGCCCATGATATTTTTCTAAACCGGGGACATCCCAAATCTCACTGCCTCCCCGCCATGCGGCGGAAAAATTGTGATCGCCATGATAAGATCCTGGGCCACCCATATACGATCCGGCGATATTGACATCAAATCCCAAATTTCGCGGATCGGCACCGGGTGTCCCTTGAGCGCCAAAATGTCCTTTGCCCGCGTGAATCGTCCGATAACCTCGCGAACGCAGGAGCTCCGGCAACGTCCCGGCTGAGACACTTCGCGGAGTTCTATCAGACTCCGGCTGCAGGCCGTTTAGATTCCAATCGCAAGCCTCAAATTCTTTAGGAGGATTGGAAGGACTCGTGTTTTTTCGCAAAGTCCAGCAGGTAACTTTGTGGCGGGCCGCGTTTTGTCCCGTCATTAAACTGATGCGACTGGGCGAACAGATGGAACACGCATAGGCGTTGGTAAACAACATCCCTGTAGCCGCTAGTTTTTCCATATTAGGTGTTCGATAGTCGCGGTTTAACTGGGTCTGCCTCGCATGAAATGACACCGATGTGTCTTGCCAGCCCATATCGTCAACAAAGAAAAACACAATATTCGGTGGTGGGTCGGCGGCAATCACAGCCATCCCCCCTGTACTGACCACAAGCATCAAAGAAAAAACGTAAAGGATGAGTTTCATTGGAATGGGTTGGCCACGTTAAAAAAATTATAGTCACACTACGGGTATCGTTTTTAGTTTAACAAACTTGATCGGTGGCTGGCAAATAAGCGCTTTCAAGAAAGGTTGACTTTCAAGAAAGGTTGACTCTATCGACAGGGATTGGTTTCGAGGATGAAAAAGGGCCGCGACGCTCAATCAACGTGTGGCTAGGTGGATGCAGTTGGGTAACTGGACTGCCTATGACGCATCAACAGAAATCGGTCAAATTAAAAAGGCGGAAAATGATCTACATTTCGATTTCAAATCGCGCTCGTTTTTCGCGGGCAACCAACGATTGGGCAAGCGGGTCTCCGATAATTTGCTCATTTTTTGCATCCCATTGTATTTTGCGCCCGACACGAGCGGCAATTCCAGCCAGGTGGCAGGTTGTCAACGCACGATGATGGCTGAAGACATCCGAGATGGGCTGTTTGCGACTCACAACCGCTTCAAAGAAATTCGTGACATGGTCGGTTAGCTCAAAGTCTTTGTATGCTCTTTTAAACGCCCCATCAGGCAAGGGGTTGGTCGCCAGATCTTCAACCGGCTTACCTTTTAACTTTCCACGATTGACAAAAATTCTTCCTTTTGTTCCTTCGAACAGAATGCCGTTGTCGGTGTCGTGACGGATGATGAGTTCCACTCCATTTTCGTACAAAGCCTTGATATTAAACTTCGTTGCCGTGTTATACCGATTGTGAGTCAATGGGTAACCGTCCTTGAATTCAACGGGGTGCTCGACAAAGACTGGGTCGACCGAAACCGGGCCGGTATCTGTCATTCCCATGCCCCAAGTTGCAATATCTATGTGATGAGCACCCCAGTCAGTCAGTTTTCCACCAGAATAGTCGTACCACCAGCGAAACTCGTAGTGTGCGCGCGACCATGATTTGATGATATTTGGGGCACCTCCCTTGAAGTGATACTCTGCCTGGGATGCAGGCCCGAGCCAACGATCCCAGTCAAAATGCCTGGGTGGTGTCGCTGATGGAAGTACTGGACTCGTCGGAGCTCCACCAATCGCACATTGGACACGTTGTAACTTGCCAAGCCGACCTTCGCGGATCAAGGCGATCGCCTTAACGAACTGAGGTGTGCTTCTTTGTTGGGTTCCGACTTGAAAAACAGCGCCAGTCTTTTTGCAGACTTCGCAGATCAATTGCCCCTCTTCGATCGTTAAGGTCATTGGTTTTTCGCAATAGACATCTTTGCCTGCCAACATTGCCTCAATCGCAACCTTCGCGTGCCAGTGGTCGGGCGTACTAATGTGGACAACGTCGATTTTTGGATTACCGATAATATTTCGATAATCGTTCGTAACCGCTGGAGATTTACCGAGCCATTCTTTTACGATTCCATTGGCACGATCGAGGCGTTTCGCATCGACGTCGCAAACAGCGACGATGTCACCAAACTTCGGAAATTCTTTGCCAACCCCATAGCGGCCATCCGCTTCGTAGACTCGTTTATCCCAGCGGACACCACACCCCACGACTCCAATGCGTGGTCGAGCATTCGCACTTTCAAACCCGAGTGCTCGGCCGATATTGCCTGGGCAAAGCGATGCAGCTGCAATGCCGAGTGAGCCTTTGATTGCATTGCGACGGCTGACGTGAGAGGAATTGGTCATTGGAGGTGTTTCTTTCCCAACAGAGCGTAGGTTGTTTATCAAAGTTCGATTTCATATCCCTTGCGACTGTCTCTGGCCAACATCGCATTTGCAATCGCATCATCTTTGATGGTTTGAGTTGCGACATCCCACTCAATAGGTCGCCCCAAGCGAATGGCGATATTGCTCAAGTGGCAAGTGTTGATGGAAGCAACGTGAGACCAGACGTCGGATGCGGGCTTTTTGCGGCTTGTCATACAGTCAAAGAAATTGTTGACGTGTTCCACAACGGGGCCCCCATAAATGTCTTCCAGCCACCCGCCTGAAAGTGGATTACTGTCGAGATCTTCGATGGGTTTACCAGCGATGGTACCGCGATTAACAAAGATCCGCCCCTTGCTGCCTTCAACCAAAATTCCGTTGCGGCCCTCACTGGTGATCTCCATCAGAACGCCATTGGGAAACTGAGCGTGGACAGTGAATCGATGGGGGGCGTTATACTGATCATCGAGAGTCGGGTTCCCGTTTTCATCAAAAGGGACTCTCGTTTCGACCATGACCGGCTTGACGGTCGTAGGCCCCTGGTCTGGGCCACACTGGTTGATAATCCATTGGGCAATGTCGACATGGTGGGCACCCCAGTCTGTCATTTTGCCTCCACTGTATTGGAGCCACCAGCGGAACTCTTTGTGGCAGTTTGAGGCGTCGATACTTCCATCGCCCAAATTTCGCACGAGCGGTTGTCCGTCTTTCCCATTTTTTAGAAATCGGTAAGGCACATCTTCGGTAGGTCCTTTCCAGCGGTCCCAGTTAAGTGTCTTTGGAGGTCCGACCCTGGGAAGAGGTTTGCTGAACGGATTGTGGTTGAGACCAACGGTCACCTTTTTGATTTTCCCGAGCCGCCCCGAATGGGAAATAGCGACTGCCTTTAAAAACCGTTCGTCGGAACGCTGTTGTGTCCCGACCTGGAGTAATTGGCCTGTCTCTTCAACTACTTTGGAAATAATTCGACCTTCGTCAATTGTCAGAGTGAGCGGTTTTTCACAGTAGACATCTTTGCCGGACCTCAACGCTTCGGCAGCAATTTTCACGTGCCAATGGTCGACTGTGCCGCAAATAATGGCGTCGATATCATCGCGATCGATGATCGCTCGATAGTCGTCGCAGGTCTCGATGTTCACTTCTTTTCCCTCCCGTCCAAGCCGTTTGGTGAAAATGTCCTTCACATAAGCCGAATGAGCGGAATCGACATCGCAGGCAGCGACCATGTCGCCAAATGCGAGAGCGCGGCGAGCATCACCAGTTCCCTGTCCACCGCAACCGATCAGGGCAAACCTTGGCCGTTCGATTGGTGAATTAGGACGCGCCAAGGACGTGCTGGAAAAAACTCCTAATGCCGTTGCCGACGCGAGGGTGGATGTTGACCGAAGAAAACGGCGTCGATTGACTTTTGACATCGATGGTACTACGTAAATATAGTGATGAAGGGGTTACTGTTGATGGAGCATGTCCAGCGGTTGGCCGGGTTGATTATTGGATAGATCAAATTATCGCTCACTGTTCGGGCCGCCAAAAGGGATCGAATCATTGTTCAAATCTTGGATAATTTTTCAGCAAGACGCGACTTTGTCGGGACAGCCCTGCGCCAGGTTCGAGTTTTCAGCCGAATCGATGTTCAAGTGCTGGTCTTGGTTTGGGATGTGCTTCTTGACTTCCGCCAATGAATCCAGCGGGCTAAAAATCTGAACGTTGCATCGCGGCCGCTTTTAAAATCAACGCTGCCGGCAACGCAGTTCGGGTCGGCCTTGAACGCATAGACAATACGTATCAACGGCGGCGATCGGGACGCCTAACAACGCATCCGATTGAAAACAAAATCGCTGCCATCCAAACCGATGAAGCTGGTTCGGGAACGACCACCAATTTCATGTCGTTAAAAATCTGGTTATGCAGTCGGACATCGTCGTCGATACTGTTATGGGTGATGGTCGTATCGTTGAAGTATACCTCCGTGTTAATGTTGGTAGCGCCTTGGACAAAGGTCTCACCCTGAGGTTCGAATATTCCGGTGCTGATTTGGTAGTAGTTGTAGCCGGCGCTTACATTGTCAGGCAAGGCATCATCGGAAGGCGAACCGAAGGGGTTATCGACAGAGTCAATTTGAAACGTCAGGTCAACGTCAATATTGATCGGAGCCAAGAAGTTTTCGACCAGTTGAATTGCTGAACTACCTCCAAAACTGTGGCCGATCACAATCAGATAATCGATGGTTTGGATACTGTTGATGTAGTCCAACGCGTCCTGTCGCTCATTGTATTGAAAGGCCTGACCAGAGTAAACTAAGCTCGGTCGATCCGAGGCAAAACGATCGCTCAAATCAAAATTGAGGGCTTCCATCCCGCTCCCCGCCACCGGTGAAAGAAACCCCGTGAACAAGACTGTTACAATATCCGCTTGCAACGGTTTCGCGGAGGCGGGAAAAATTGCCAACGCGATAAAGCAAATGACTTGTAGAAACTTGGTTGACATGTTGATTGCTAACAGAAGGCGAACTGCGGTTACTGCAAGGTGAAGGAACGAAAAGTCCGGCTCGCCCTTGCAGTATGTCGAATTCTAGTAGAACACGCCTCAGATGAGATGTCAAAGATTTGGCTAATAAAACCCGTCAACGCTTGGCTGGATTTTCACCGTTCGCGACATCCCGCCAATGTTCGCTGACTCGAATAAAACCGATCCATCAGTACGAATTCTCTGAGCACAACAGGCGCGATATCGAAACACCCGCCTTTAGCATTCCAACGGTTCGGGCACCTTCTTATCCGCAATTTCTATCGGTACTGTGCGGGTCAACGAACGGCCAGATTCGGACGTTCGTTTTTTCGTAAAGGCCTGTCTGCAGGTCACGACATTGGTCGACCACCATGTCGTCCACGTAGCGAGTCCTCTGGGAATCGAATCTTCTCAGCCCCACACAGGCAATCTTGAGTTGTTGAATGGGTCAACCGAAACCAGAAGTCAGAAATTAGAAATCAGAAATCAGAGGGAAACCAAGAAGGACTGCCTGGCCTCGCTTCCAAGCGATAACGAGGGTGCATTAACAAGCAAATTACCGCAGCCTAGGTAGCATCAGGGCAGGGCAGGAACGCTCGCGCGACAGGAGGCTTCTTTTCTTCGTCTGCCGTCGGTTTGGAATTCCTATCCGTTGGAATTGTTTGATGAGCCCGTAAAATTGACATCATCTCCCACATGGCATAGATTCGATGACGCCAGTGCCGTTGGCGAAAACCACCTTCTTATTGTCAAACCTCAGTTGGACCTGCCGTTATGAAATGCTACGAGAGATATTTCGGCCTGTTACCATTAGTTTTTGTGGTCATGAGTATCCTGATGACGCACTCCGTCGACGCCCAATTGACGCCATCAACTAGTTCGTCCTACGGGGGGAGTGTTCCGGACAGCCGAAAAGTCGTAACAGGCATCGCATGGTATGGCGTCCTCGAGGATGGATTAGCCGAAGCAAAACGAACCGGCAAACCGATACTCCTGATCACCGCTGCGGCTCAATGCTCAGGCGTTCCCGGCATGTGGTGACCGGGCAAACAAAACATGGACAGGAGTTTCCTGTCAAGCGACAAACTTATCAAGGCGACACGTGACTTCGTCTGTATTCGAACGGCAACCTATGAAGACAAACAGGAAGCTGCCTTCCTCAAATGGGCATTCGTGGGAAGTACCGGTGGAGAATTGCGAAATTTTGGATATTGCATCCTGTCCCCGGATGGAAAAACGAAATTGAGACGCAGTGTCCGTGGTCCTAACTTTCTTTATGCTAATTCAGGCGCCATGGCAGCGGACCTGCAGCAGATTGCCGCTCAGTACCAGAACAGAACAACGACCAACGCATCCAGTCAATCTGTCCCTCAAATGAAAAACGTGCGTCTTGGAATCAACGTAGCAAGCTGCGATGGACTTCCCAGCGTGGTGGTTTTTGGCAAAGATCAAGCCGAAGTGGATTCCCTGAATCAAAAACTTAATACTGTAATTTGGGATGAACAGCTGGCAGGGAAATTCATTTACGCTTCGACAACCAACTCCGTTGATCTGAAAAGCATCTCCGGCGCAGGAGGCAAGACAGGAATTCTAATTATTAAACCCGACGCCTTTGGCATCAAGGGTCAACTCATTCAAGCGATTGATCCCGACCTCTCTGGCGACCAACTCAAACAATCATTACTGACTGCCGCGAACAAATTTAAACGTATTTCGAAGACGCATGGACTTCACGTTCGCAGCGGTCGCCAAACAGGCACCCACTGGAAAACCGAAGTCCCTGTACCCACACGCCAACGGAAGACGACCAGAGGTGGGCAGAATCCCCGATCACGGAAATAGCTCACCCGATGCCAAATGAATACCAATTCACAAGGCAATCCGGACGCAACGATGAATCAACGAACCGATTGAGCGGTCGCAAAACCTGCTAACTTAATCTGCGCAAAACCGAAAGGCAATTGTGAGTTTTGGCTAACCAAGGGCGGTTATCAGCGGACGCACGGACGTAAGCGACGTCTCGCTTTTGAGAGCGCCCGATAGTTTGAGCCTAGGCAACGCAACTTAGAACTTTTAAACCTCGGCTTAGCAAATTAAAAGGCCAGTGCATAATTGCACTGACCTTTGATGTTTTTTGTCGCTGGTAAACGTCGCTGGGAAACGAAACGAAGTTGCAGGGCAACACTCGTTTCGAACGCGCTCGGCAAGATTGGGAATTCACCGGCGGTCATTACCCAAACATTTCGGCGTTAAAACGCAGATTTGCGAGGTTGCCCAACGCCAGTGGTTGACGATCGAGAGAGCATTTATCTGAAGAATGCTGTTCATTTTTTCTAGGTCTTGACTTATTGTTTTCCCGGAAATGAACTCACATATTTAATCTTGAAATCCGGAAATGAATCCACTAACTGAATTTTGAAATCGGGGAACGAATTCACCATCTGCCATTTCCCGGGCTTGTCGGGAAATGAATTCACGACTTGCACTTTCAGGTCAGGAAATGAATCGACCACCTGTACCTTGTAGTCCGGAAACGAAGTAACAATCTGAATCTTGCCAAATACCTTTGACACATCGACGCTTGATCCAGTTGTCGCGTTAGACACTTCCAGCGGTCTTGGCGCCGAAGCAGGTTCGTCACCCACAATCTGCGGTGGCTGAGATAAGACAAAACTGATCCCTACGACTAAGCAGATACCCAACAGCATCAACGAATACGCAATTCGCTTGTTCATAGCACTAACTCTCCCGTACCTACAATCAATCACCAGAACCAATACTAATATTATAGCAAGGTAGCCAAAGTTAGCTGAGAGGAATTTTATCAGCGACGACAAATCATCATTGCCGTGATTCAGTCGGCTGTCAAATTTCCGAGCCAATTTTCCGTCAGGCATGTCCTGTAGGCACCTGCGTTAAAATTGGTGTAGGGAGGTCGAACCTTCCAGCGGGTTAATTGATGAACTTTCCGTTGAATCATCGTTGGGTAGACACGAGAGAAACAAGCCTTAAAACTCAAATTGGGGACAGCTACGATGTTCCGTATCCAAGGGCCCCACAGCCCATAGCTCCCTGAACGCTCATTAACTCGGTGGGCGAGCTTGCCCAGTCCAAGCCCGAATTCCTCGCCACTCTTAAAACACTAGGATCATCTACGCCCAAATCTTTTTTTAAGTAATCGAAATAGTTGGCCGAGCGAATGGATTCTGGCATCTTGTTTTTTGGCACGTCAATCGCGTGCAGTCCACCATGGAGGACGCGCGGCAGTTGTTCTTGGCCTCGCACGGCTAAAGGAGCTTGCCGAACTGCCTCTTCGTTGGTTAGCTTGCCGCTCATCACAATCCCCTCAACGTGATTGGGATAATTACAAAAAGGATGCAAAACCACTTTGTCTTTTCCAAAGACTGCTTTGTTGAAATAAGTCCCATCGCGTAAACCGCTCCGCTTATAGAAGTCGCGGTCATGGGCCGTCTCGAATCGCTCGGTGTCTACAACGATGTCTTCGAAAAGCATATTGACGACGCGACTTGCGCGCTTTGGTTCGACAATCGATTGGGAACCGCCGCCAATCCGCTTAGCCCACCGCCGACGACGATTAGGTCGTATTCTTCTTTGAGTTAGCTAGTGGGGCCCCAATCGGTTCGATCTTCCAACGCGCGCCCGTGTGCGTGGATGTTCGACCCCGGACGACTGCCGAGACTGCTCAAGCGGATCGTAGATTTAGCGACCGACGATGGAAGATACGGATACCGCCGTGTAACTGCATTACTCCATCGGGAAGGTTGGAAAGTGAATCACAAACGCGTTGAACGCCTTTGGCGTCAAGAAGGGCTCAAAGTACCGAAAAAGACAACCAAAACGACGAAGATTGTGGTTGAACGACGGAAGTTGCATCCGGCTTCGACCGCAGCGCCGCGCTCATGTTTGGAGTTTTGATTTTGTTCACGATCAAACCAACGATGGACGTCCACTCCGAATGGTAACCTTGATCGACGAACACAGCGGAGAATGTTTGACCATCGACGTCAAGCGCCGGCTCAACAGTGAGGACTTGATCGACC
>JAPKBL010000043.1 GCA_028823415.1 Mariniblastus sp. | reverse complement strand
TGCAAAGAACTCGCCAGTTCCCGCTTGAGTCCGCCTCCAGAAACAAGCCTTGCCACCGGCCTCGAGTTAACGTTCGGAAACCGACTAGCTTGGCGGGTACCACTTTTGTGTTGTTTAACACAAGGCAATCACCAGGGTTCAAGAGCTGGTCGAGATCGCGGATATGCTGATGGTCAATTTTTTCTTGTGCTCGGTTGACTGTCAGCAACCGCGCGTCCAATCGATTGTCTAATGGATTTTGAGCAATTAGCTCTTTAGGCAAATCGTAATCGTAGTAATCCGCGTGGTGAAAACGATCGAGTTTCGGTTCATCACTCATATTGGTTTCGTTCTAAAAATGACTCGTTTTTCAGGATGTCCGTTGTAAGGCTTTTTTAATAAAGGCAGTAGGGCAATCAACCGTGTCTAGTCTTTTTTTGGAAACCGGCCTGAGACCTGCGTCGGATTGGTCGCAAATGCCATTGGCCGTATTGCCCATTTGTATTTTGGATGTGGATATTTTCTCGCGCCATGTTCTGAAAGCCAGTGGCAAGCATCCCTCGGTTTGTAAGAAGCAATGCAGAAGACTGAGTGGAATCTCAGTCTGATTGGCCAACCGCTCGATGAATTCAGCTGGAACGAAGGCTCGCCTGGGTGTCGATTGGACTTTGATTTTTCCAAAGACGAGCGTCCGCGGAGCCTAGGCGGTTTTACGAGGAAGTGGAATAATATCGGCCGCCTCGAAGTTGACGAGATTCCGAATTTGATAATTCGTTCGTTTCTCGTGGGTGTAGTAGATGCGAGCGCAGACTTCGCCAATCAGGCCGAGGCTGAAGAATTGCACGCTTAGAATTGCCGACAAAATACCCAACAGTAGAAACGGGTTGCCGGTCATATCGACTCCAGAAACTACCTTCATCAAGACTGCGGTGATGCAAGACAGCATTCCGGCTCCACCGATCCAAAGGCCCAGCTTGCCAAATAACTTCATCGGGCTTGAAAAGTATTTCAACATATATTTGACGGTAATCAAATCGAGAACTACGCGGAACGTGCGGCCTATTCCATATTTTGTTTCGCCGAATTGACGTGCCCGGTGATTGGTCACGACCTCTATGCTTTTCGCTCCAAGCTGGTGCGCAAGAATAGGAATGAACCGGTGCATCTCACCATACAATTCAATTTGTTGAGCGATCTCAGAACGCATCGCTTTAAGCGTGCAACCAAGGTCGTGAATGGGGAATTCGGTAACCTTTGAGATTAGTCGATTGGCAATCAGCGAGGGAATCTTGCGGCTCAACAGTTTGTCTTTCCGATCTTTTCGCCATCCATGTACAAGGTCGAAGCCTTCGTCTAATTTGTCCAGCATCATGGGGATATCGTTGGGATCATTCTGAAGATCGCCGTCGATGGTTACCAAATAATCGCCTGTGGCATTTTGGATTCCCGCGTGCATGGCCGCTGTTTGGCCGTAGTTGCGACGAAAAACGACAAGTTTTACTCGCGCGTCTTTTTGAGCTACTTGTTCGAGCTTGGCGGTCGTGCCGTCGATGCTGCCGTCATCGACGAGAACGATTTCAAATGGACGAGGCTGAGATTGCAACGCTTCGAGCAGTTCGTGGTACATCAAATCGACATTATCGATTTCGTTGTATACAGGAACGATGACGGAAACGATGGGCAATGGGGTTTGATTCATGGCATTGCAGAAAAAGAAATTTGTGACACCAGAAGTTAAGCAATCTGGCTTTTTTTTACAATATCTTTCCTGCCGCGGAGTGGGTGTGATGCCTGTGTTGGCTCCAACGAGAAGTGCTAGCAGGCTGGGTCGCCTTGTCGGTTTCTCCGGTATTCCTTAATCAAGTCTTTCTGAATGGTTGTGATTCTAAGTACATAGGTTTCGGAAGGGTATCGCGATGAAGGATATGTTCGTGGTTTTGGTGGTGATCCTAGGATGCTCTTGGGAGGTAACTTCGTTGGCACAAGAGTCGGTTGGGAGTCAGCCAAATTTATTAAAAGCGGGTACCGTTGTTCCGGTAAAGTCAATCAAGTCGAGCGCGATTAAAATGGGCTATCGGCTAGAGGCGTGGAAAACGCTGCATTCAAGCACTTCAGAAGAGGCACAGCAGGCGATTGCGACGCTGGAGAAAATTGGCTGTGAAGTCAAATCTCAAAAACACGGGAGTCATATTGATGTGAGTTACCGTTGTCTCGATTGGCGTTCCATGAAATTATCCAGCTCACAGTTGGTGAATCAATGGTCCAGTTGGTGTCAGGCTCGCGGCATGGAAACGGTTTTGATGAATCCTTCGTCGGAAACTAAACAACCGACCGTCCGATTTCGAATGCCGACTGCTAAGACGGTCCATTTGCATGATGAAGCCAAGGCCAAACAGATTCTCAATACACTCAGGCTCATTGGCTGTGAGGTAACTTCGAAAAACCACGGCAACCATTTGGACGCCACGTTTTCTTGTCCCGACTGGCGGACCATTGAACTCGCTGATGAACCACAGGCGCACGCGTGGCAGAGTTGGTTGAAGGGTAGCGGATTTGAAACCCAGCACACGCATGTGAAAAAAGAGTAGTATTTAATTAGGATAATTCTGGAGCTCTATTTTCATGTCGCCGACGCACCGGAGAAGTGACCAAGCCACCCCAACGATCGTTAGTCGACCGTTGCCAATGCACACTCGCACCGACGTCACAGTTCAGCGGCAACAGTTTCAGGGACGCGACTGCGTTGTCATCAAAGATCCGCTAACGATGAAGTATTATCGTTTTGAGGAAGAGGAGTTCATGCTCTTTGAGTTGCTGGATGGCCGCGTTAGTTTGGAAACTGTCAAATCAAAATTCGACGCGCGGTTCGCGCCGCAAAAGATCACGACCCAAGAGATCTATCAATTTATTAGCATGCTTCATCGAAATTCTCTTTTGATTTCTGATGCGGCGTTTCAGGGCAACGAGTTGGTAAAACGTGGCCGGGATAATCGGAAACAGGAAAATTTCCAATCTTTGACGAACGTGTTGGCGATTCGTTACCGAGGGTTTGATCCAGACCGTTTGCTAGGGTGGTTAAACGGTTACATCGGCTGGTTTTTTTCATTGCCGGCGTTCGTTGCAACGCTGCTCTTGTGGTTGGCGGCCATGATCTTAGTGTTCACCCAGTTCGAAACGTTTCAAAATAAACTACCATCGTTTGCGAGTTTTTTCGCATCGAGTAATTGGATCTGGTTAGCTCTCGTTCTGGCCATCACAAAAATTCTGCACGAATTTGGGCATGGATTGGCCTGTAAGCGATACGGAGGCGAGTGTCATGAGATGGGTTTAATGCTGTTGGTATTAACGCCCTGTCTATACGTCAATGTAAGTGATTCCTGGCTGCTGAATAACAAATGGAAGCGGGCAATGATCGCAGCTGCTGGGATTTATGTTGAGTTCATTTTGGCGTCGCTTGCGGTTTTTGTCTGGTGGTTCAGCCATCCGGGCCTAGTAAACCAGCTTGCGTTAAATGTGATTTTCATTTGTTCGGTAAGTACGTTGCTGTTTAATGCAAACCCCTTACTGCGATACGATGGTTACTACGTTCTTTCTGATTTGATCGAAATTCCAAATCTTCGCTCCAAGGCGACGGCTATTTTGCAACGTACCTGTGGAACGATCTTTTTAGGGATGGAAACGCGGTCGGATCCATTTTTGCCCACACGAAATAGATGGTTCTTCGCGATCTATAGTGTGGCCGCTGCCGCCTATCGGTGGTTGATTACATTTTCGATTTTTTGGTTTGTCTACCGCGTGCTCGAACCCTATGGATTTAAGGTCATCGGGCAGTTGATCGCTGTGTCGGCAATCTACGGGTTAGTCGGTATTCCACTGTTTAGACTCTTTCGTTTCTTTGCTGTTCCAGGGAGGTTAGGTATGGTCAAACGAGCAAACGTAATTGTTTCTACGGTTGGCTTTGGGGTTCTTTTTATAGGTGTTCTCGCGCTTCCACTACCGCACTACGTGCATTGCAAATTTTACGTTCAGCCCCAAGATGTAAGAAATGTCTACGTCGACGTGGAGGGGGTGCTGAACCAAGTGGATGTAGAGCCCAATGTGTATGTGGAGGAAGGGCAGAGGTTAATTGAACTTAGCAGCAAGCAACTCGAAGTTCAGTTGGCTGGCATGAAAACGCAGCTCGCTACCTCGTATGTGCGTTTGGAAAACATCAGGCAATCGGAAGCACTGGATGCCGCCTTTTCTCAAGGATTGCAATCTGCGGAAGTTGCGGTTCAGGCTTCCAATGCTAGTTATGAACGGAAATTAATGGATCGGGAAAGGCTCTCAATTCGGGCGCCGATTTCAGGATACTTGATTGCCCCTCAGCGGGTGCGGGACAAGGGTAATGGTCAGAACGAGCTTGGCAATTGGATTGGAACTCCATTGGATCACAAGAATCTTGGGGCTTATCTTGAGTCGGGAACTTTTGTCGGCCAGATTGTGCCCGATTGGGAAAAGATGGAGGCTGTACTGGTGGTGGACCAATCAGCGATTGAATTTATTCAACAACGCCAAAATGTTGAGTTGTGTTTGAATCAGATTCCCGGAACCATTTTTCATTCGGTCACGGAGCGGATCTCACCCAGCGAACTCGTCGAATTACCACCGGCGCTATCTGGCAAGCATGGCGGCGGAATCGTCGCTGAGTCCGATGGCGATGGTCGCTTAGTGCCAGCGAGTACAAAATATCGCGTCAGCGTTCCACTCGCAAATTCAGACCGTACGATTCTTCCCGGTAGCACCGGTCACGCCAAAGTGCGCGTCGGTTGGAAGACGATTGGGCAGAGGATCGTCCGACTTGTCAATGAGACCTTTCAATTCGAATTGTAGGAGGGAGTTTTCGTTAAATGGGAACGATAAAACCGGATGCAACTGAGTTGGCGAGTTGAGGCTTACGTCCCTATTCCACAAAATATAGTCGGTAAACACGAAGTTTTGGGATTCATGGTTGACTCTGCTAGTTGCTTAATTCGGCGGAATGTTACATAATGATTCTTGAATGCGACCTGTCTGCTAGATGGACAGGTCGTAGTCTTTTTTTAATTTTGTAGTATCAAGTTAGATGTCGTGAGCAGGAGAGATCAAAGTGGAACGCGTCCCCATGACACAGCAAGCCTACAACAAGCGTAAGGCTGAAATTGACGAGATGGAAAACGTGCAAATGCCTGCAATCGCGGAGAAAATTGCAGAAGCTCGCGCCGAAGGGGATCTTAAAGAGAACGCTGAATACCACGCCCAGCGCGAAAATCAGTCCCATCTTCATCGTAAGATCTCAGAATTAAAATCGAGACTGTCTCGCGCACAAATTGTTGATCCCAATCAGATTCCAAGAGATCAGGTAGCGTTTGGAGCGACCGTCAAAGTCTTGGATGTCGATATCGATGACGAGGAAGAGATTACACTCGTCGGCGATGGTGATGAAGATTACGATGCCGGAAAATATCTGATCACCAGCCCGATCGGGCGGGGATTGCTAGGGAAAAAAGTGGGTGAATTTGCGAAAATCGAAGTACCCAAAGGTACTCTCCAGTTCAAAGTGCTCGAAATCACTTACGACTCTTAAAGTTTCCCTATCTAGCTGATCTGAAATTCGACAAGATAATACCGCGCCCCCTAGTTACACTGCGG
The DNA here is from genome assembly GCA_028823415.1 of Mariniblastus sp. Taxonomy (GTDB): domain Bacteria; phylum Planctomycetota; class Planctomycetia; order Pirellulales; family Pirellulaceae; genus Mariniblastus. The sequence continues at coordinate 32,934 of JAPKBL010000043.1, read as the reverse complement.
TTGCATGCGGCGTCTGCGACGGCGGAATCCTCCGCTCAGGGTGATTTTCAAATTACCCTGCTTCTCAAACCGGAAGACTTCACCAGCCTCGACGCCTTCGGCGAATGCTAGCGATCAATATCCGGTCTAGTCCTACTCTCGCCCGCGTCGATGTTGAGGATGGACGATCGCGCGTCGAGCGCGGTCTGAATTGGTCTCCAATCCACTAGATGCCAGAGATTTCCTACCCCATTGTCGATTGACAAGGGAGTTGTCGTTATCTGGTTTCCGCAATCCATAGCCGAACTGAAGCGTTCGTGCGGGCTAACATACTATGAACGATAAATTTGAGCAGAGTTCGTATTTGCGAATCTATTTGAAACTAATTTTCGGGATCGCGTTGTTTTTTGCGTCGCCGACATTTGGCCTAGCGCAAACTGCTCCGGTTGAATACGCGATCGCTGCAAATCACTACACTCAAGGAAATTGGGATGAAGCGATTGAGGCATTCGGCGAACTAATCCGTCAGTTTCCGGGGTCTGCGGAATCGGAAACCTCAAAGTTCTTTATTGCTGAAATTTTGATGCAACAAGAGGAGTACCAAAGTGCTTTTCGGGCGTATCAGAATTTTATTCAAGAGAACCCACGGCATATCTATCGCTCCCGAGCTGCATTCCGGTTGGGTGAGTCTGCGTATCGTTTATCAAATTATGATGTGGCGATTCGTTCGCTAGAAGATTTCATCCTCAATCATTCCCAGCATGACTTGAACGAGTACGCCCTCGCGTATCTTGGTGAAATTCGACTAATCAACGAAGAGCCCCAACTGGCGAAGCGGGCCTTTGAGACTGCGCTTAGGATTTATCCAACCAGTTCAATGTCGAACAATTGTCGTTTAGGATTGGCCAAGTCACTTCAAGTGTTGGGGCATGAAGAAGATGCGGTCAAGTTTTTTCAGTTTTTGATCACTCAGAAATGTGATGGATTGTTGGCAGATTCAAATCTACAGCTTGGAATTATCTTTTTAGGAAGGCGAGAGTTTGATACTGCTAAGGCCAGTTTTCGAACCGCGATTTCGTTGGCTGAGTCTGAGAGCTTCAAGGTAGAAGCAACTTATTGGCTTGCGAGAAGTCATAATGAGCGGAGCGAATATTCAGAGGCATTGGTTTTGCTTAAAGAGGTTTTTGAGTCCAACTGCCAGGAGCGAGTCCAAGTGGCCATTTGGTTTGATGGCGCGATTGCAGCAGATCGAATTGGGCAACCCGAAGTTGCCAAGGCATGGCTTAAGAGGATTTGGGAACGCTATCCAAAAAATCAACTTGCCGATGACGCCATGCGACAGTCGCTTGAAATAGATGTGAAGGGCGAGGATACAGCGTCTGCGCTTCGTCTTATCGATACGTTTCGTGTCGACTACGGAGATAGCCAGTTGATGCCGGAGATTCTGGAACTCGAGGGGCGGATCCACTATTCAGCTGAGGAATATCAGACTGCCATAAACATCTTTCGTGACTTACTAGATAAATACTCGGGTAATACGGCCCGTGATTCAACTTGGCATTATCTAAAAGCTCTGGCTCACCTCGGTGTTGAAGAATTTGAGAATTCGGACATTGAGCTTAAAAAAATTGCAGTGGATGGAATGCTTAAGGAACTACTGCCCAATTATCAAATAGCCAGTGCAACCACATTTTACGGTCTAGGGAAGTATGCCGACGCCATCCCTCACTATCGCGGCTATTTGTCGCTTGAAAAAACGGGAGATGAATCCAGTCGAGCGATGGCTGAAATGGCGATTTGTTTGGCGGAAACTGGTCAGTGGGATCAAGTGGAAACGCAGGTGGCGAATCTTAAGGCGCAGGCATCGAGTGAAACACTATTTGAAACGACATTGGCTTTTGTCGCCGAGAAATCATATGCCGCAGGGAAGACCAACATTGCTGAGACTTGGTTTGGGTTAATGACTGAGGAGGGAAGGAAGCAAGAGACGATTGCCCGAGGGCTCTCTGGATTGGCCTGGCTTAAGATGAAGTCAAATGATACTGGCGAAGCGAATCGCATATTCGAGCGATTGTTGACTGAATTTCCTAACAGTAAATTCGGTCTGGAAGCGGCTTTGGCTCGTGGGAAATATTGCGAGGAACATGACGAGTTTGAAGAGGCGTCAGAGATTTATGATTTGGTCATCCGCGAGCAGGGTGAATCGAGCATGGGAAATATCGCTCGGCTCCGCAAAGCTTATGTTTTGCAGCAAATTGGAACGGTACCGGATTTGGAAGAGGCTGAATCCTTGATTGATTATTATTTGCAATCGGATCAAACAACAAACCAAGATGATGAAGCGCTTTATTTACTTGCCTGGATCTTGGTAGATCTCGACCGAAAAGAAGAAGGGCAGGCCGCGTTTCAAGAGATCGCCAACGACTATCCCGATAGTAAATATTGGTCTGACTCGGCCTATCGAGTGGCGGTCGCGAATTATAAAAACGGCGAATTGGAATCAGCGGAAAGCCTAATATTACAGCTCGTCAAGGTAGAGGAAATACAGGACGAGTTGCTTTCGAAGGTCATGTCGTTGTACGCAGAATTTACCGTCAGCGAAGGGAATTGGGGTGATTTCACCGACTCAATCCGATCCGTCCAATTGCGGTTGAAGGAAGCAGGAAACAAGCCGAGAGCCCATGCGAAAACAAAGTATTGGCTTGCAGAGTCTCTCTATCGGCAGAAAAAGTATGACGACTCATTGCGACAGTTTTCCGAATTGAATCCGGTCACACAACCGATTGAATCAAGTTTAGAACCATGGGTGTTGCTTCGTCGAGCCCAGTGTTTGGGATACTTGAACCGCTGGGAGGAAGCCTGCGAACTTGCAATTCAATCGAAAGAATCCTGCCCTCAGTTTAAAATGGCTTATGAATTTGATTTTGTGATCGGTAGGCACCGAGAAGATGAAGGGCGTTTGTCTGATGCTCGATCAGTTTATGAGTCCATTGTTGCTTCGGAAATCGGTGGCGCCACGGAAACCGCGGCGATGGCTCAGTGGAGAATTGGCGAAACGTTCTTCCATCAAGAAGAATACGCAAAAGCGGTGCGTGCTTATCATAAAGTCGATTCGCTGTTTGCGTATCGCTACTGGAGAGGTGCTGCGTTGCTGCAAGCAGGGAAGTGCCAAGAGTTGTTAGACAATAAACGAAATGCGGTCAAGTTATACAAACGCTTGGTAGAGGGCTTTCCGGAGTCAGAATTTACCGTCGATGCAAAGAAACGACTTGCCATTATGAACGCCAAGCCTGAACACAACGATGCTGAAGTAGCCGGGCAACTTAAAACAACCCGCGACCGTTAGTGGAACCTTTCGTTGGTGGTGTGATTTTCCCCATCAACCCTTTGAATTCACGGGTTTCGACGGTAACCCGCGGGTATTAACTAGTGTGAGGAATGAAGATGAAATTACGTTCCAGTTTGAATCAGCGACGTTTATTTTTTTTATCCAGTATTGTCGCGATGCTTGTGGGGATATGCTCCTTTGGCGAGCTTTCGGCGCAAGAGCCTGGCAGTGGGTTTGAAACCCTGAGTCCAGTCAGTGAGGTAACTGGAGCGAATAGCCAAGGTGAATCTGCCCTTGAGTTTGAAGCTTCTAATCAGGTTATTTCCGGGACGCGTCGTTTGACCGATATCGCCAAAAGTGGAGGCCCATTGATGATTCCAATCGGTATCTGCTCATTTATTTTGGTGGTGTTTGTTTTTGAGCGACTGATTGGTTTGAGGAAGGGTCGGATCATTCCTGGCCCGTTTACAAAACGCTTCCTTGAGCAATTAAGAGAAGGTGATCTCGATCGAGAAACGGCACTGAAGATCTGTGAAAGAGACAATAGCCCGATGGCCAATGTCTTTCGAGCGGGTGTCCTAAAATGGGGGCGCTCCGCGATCGAAATTGAGCAATCCGTGTTGGACGAAGGAGAGCGGTCGTCCAATCATCTGAGACGGTACTTGCGATTGATAAATGGTGTTGCAACGGTATGTCCTCTACTCGGTTTGCTAGGAACGGTTCTCGGGATGATTCATGCCTTCGATTCCATTGCGACAGTAAGTTCCGCAGCGACGGATCCGAAGGCGTTAATTGCAACAGGAATCAGCCAGGCATTATTGACGACGGCAGCAGGTCTTACTGTCGCAATTCCGGCGCTCATTGCCTACATCTTTTTCTGCAGTCGAGTGGATAAACATGTGATGGAAATTGACGAACTCGGAATGAAGGTTGTTAATTTGATTTCCGCGGAAGCCATTCTTGAGCGTGATCCTGTGAAACAGGCTGCCTAAATGAAGGAGGTTGCGAGATGCCATTAAAAACACAGCCGGATGACCAGTCGTCGATTAATCTGACACCGATGATTGATATCGTCTTTTTACTAATCATTTTCTTCATGGTTGGGACGAAGTTCAGTGAGCTCAATGATCTAGAACGGGATATTTCGATTAAGGTACCCGCTGTCAGTGGTGTCGCAGCGCTGACAACGGCTCCTAGGAAACGGGTCATAAACGTCCACGCCGACGGACGAATCGTTCTTGATAAGAAATTCGTTTCACTGAAACAACTTCAAGAGGATTTAGTTACTGCGAGGCAGCAGTATAAGAAACTGGGGGTGGTCATCCGTGGTGATGAGGCGAGCCAGTATGGGAGTGTTGCAAACGTTTTTGCCACCTGTCAGAAAGCGGGAATTTCTGATTTGAATATTTCGGTTCGATCTGTCGTGAGGCGTTGATTTGCGGCGATCGGGTGTTTTTAGTGAGTTGAAAAAGTACTACGTCATGGTCCTTTACCGACCTCAACGATATTATTGGATTTAGAAAGATGGATTTTTCTCCAAGCAAGCTTGAATTGCTCTCCGCCGTTTTGCCGGCGGGTAATTTGCAGTGGTTTCTGCTGATTGGTTCAGGAGTCTTAGCGGTCTCTCTGCTCGTCTTGGCGATGACTAGGTGGGGCCATTCGCGTCCTGTTTGGAAGTGCGTAATATTGTCATTTGTGGCACATATTCTTTTACTTGCTTACGCGTGGGGAACGTGGTTGATACTGGAGACGCCGGCCGTGGCGAATCGAGAAGTCACACCATTTCGCGTCAATTTAACCGAGGAATCAGGCGATTTAATCGACGGTTCTGAAATTCTTAAATCCTCGGAACTGCGTTCCAAAAACATGAAACAGTTCGTGGTCGATCAGCCGCTTCCAAGCGAAGATGAGTTAGCCCGCCCACAACTTGATGCAAAGGGATATTCGGGCAAAGTAATTGATCGTGTTCCTGAGAAAGTCATTTCAAAAAAAGCTGAAATTTCGATGAATTCGAAGGATTCTCTTGGTCAACGAGGTGATTTTTCAAACACTCCGGACGAGCTATCCGAGAGTTTTCCCAGTATGAAAAATCCGATCGAACCCAAACCGATTGAGTTTACTCGGCGGGGGGTGGAAAATCAGGATGTCCGTGCTGGCCTACCGTTTGAATCCGATCAAGCTATGGATCGGCAGTCACTTGAGAGTCACGTCGATTCTGCGGCGACTATTGAAAAGAAGATCTTAGCTGATCTCGACCAATCCAATGTAACTCCATTCGTGAGCGACCTAGTTGATTCTCGTTCTCAGTTTTTATCGGCACCAGAGTCGGTTCCAAACGCGCCGCAAGTTCCAACCCATCCGATTCAGCATTTGCCCATCGGATTTAGACAAGCTAATGGCGTTGTGCTTGAGGGAAGCCTTCGGAGGCTCGGGGATGGGTTGCCGCTACCCGCAGCATTCTCGCTTCGCAAGTCAGAAAATCGTAGCGAAATCGCCAAACGACGGGGTGGTTCGATTGAGACCGAGCGAGCGGTAGAGCTAGGTTTGGAGTGGCTTGCAGATCACCAAGAGGCCGATGGACGATGGAGTTCGCGAAATTCAGGAGGAGGTCGGGAGGATCGAGTTCTTGGGGAGGATCGAGGAGGGGCCGGATCAAATGCTGATAACGGTATCACGGCGCTGGCGACACTAGCGTTTCTGGCTGGCGGTGAGTCACATCTTGAAGGCCAATACCAAACGGAAGTGCTTCGCGGACTTGAATTTTTGGTAAAGCAGCAAAAACCGAATGGTGATCTTTCGGGGGATGCGAAACTATTTGCTAAAATGTACTGCCATAGTATGTCGCTGCTGGCGTTGAGCGAAGCTTTGGCAATGACTGGAGACCAGCGTCTCGCCGGCGCGGTTAGAAAAGGAGTTAGCTATTCGATCAATGCTCAGGATCGACGCCAAGGCGGATGGCGTTATGCTCCCGGCGATTCAGGCGATATGAGCCAATTTGGCTGGCAGGTGTTAGCACTTCACAGCGCTCGGTTAGGCGGAATTCTCGTTCCCGATAAAACGTTCAAACTGATGCGGGGATTTTTGAATTCCTGTAGTTCCGGACAACACCAAGGATTAGCCTCCTATCGACCCGGTCAAGGCGCGAGTTCGCCAATGACCGCCGAAGCACTGCTATGCCGTTACATTCTAAATCAGTCGGTGGGGCCTGATGCCCTCGAGGAAGCACAGCGGCAGATGGAGTCGAATCTCCCCAACGAAAAACAAGTCAATCTCTACTATTGGTATTATGGAACGCTCGCAATGTACCAAGCCGGTGGGGCAGGGTGGGAGCGATGGAATAAGGCTCTCAAGGGTACATTGTTGGCACTTCAAAACCGCGACGGAGAGGACGCCGGAAGTTGGCCTGCCAATGGAACGTGGGGCGGCTATGGGGGGCAGGTTTATTCGACAGCGATTGCGACGTTGAGCCTCGAGGTCTATTACCGATATCTGCCTGTCTACCAGCAGGTCGCTGAACTTGAACCCCAGCCCAACGAAAAACGGTAGCTTTCATTAACGCTGCGGGCAAAATCTACTTGTTCCGTTTAGGAAATGAAGTTCGATATCTCGGCGAGACTTTTTTTGGATATGTCCGGCACCACCGCGCTCTCTGATGGATATCCAACAACCAGAAGAACAAATGGTCGCTCGTGCGCGGGACGGTTCAAAATTTTATTTAAGAACTTCATGGGCGAGGGTGTGTGAGTCAGTGTGGCGAGGCCAGCGTCGTGTAGAGCTGCTATTAAAAAGCCAGTTGCAATTCCTGTGGACTCGTTGGCATAGTAATTCTTGACGGTAGATCCGTCGTTGCGCTGTTCGTGTGATTTTGAAAAAATAACAACCAGATATGGGGCTGTTTCCAGAAACGGTTTGTTGGAATCAGTCCCTAGTGGGGCAAGCGCGTCCAACCAAGTTTGAGGGGCTTTCCCGTTATAAAATGCCTCTTCTTCTTGCTCGGCCGCCTTTCGGATTTCAGTTTTTACACCGAGATTCTCTACGACGGAGAAATGCCAGGGTTGTAAATTCGCACCGTTGGGAGCAGTGCCGGCAGCGAGTATGCAGTTTTCAATGACCTCGCGAGAAACAGGCTGATCCGAGAAGTCTCTGACGGTGCGCCGTCGTTTTATTTCTTGATAGAAGTTGCGAGAGCGTTCGACTGTTTCATCGACCGAATAGGATCGCTGGTCTGTGAGAGGAATGTGACGAGGCTCAGTCATAGTTTTAGACTCTGCATTTTGGACTCTGCCTTCTGATTAACTGAGTTTCTTAACATCTTTTAGCGCGACTTTCGCTTCGCTGTGGCGATCGTTTAACTCGATCGCCTGTTTGAAATGGGTCGCAGCAGCGGTGTAATTTTCGAGACAACGATTGACCAAGCCAAGCGAATAGTGCACTTCATCCAAACAGGCTGCCTTGCATTGAAGCGCTTTCTGGAAAGCTGTTTCTGCGGCGGTAAAGTTTCCCTGACGCATCAGTATGTTGCCAAGGTAGAGGAGACCCAACGCATCCTCTGAATCGACGGCAATCTGTTTCTCATACCACAGAATCGCAGTATCGAATTTACCTTGAGTTCGGTAGAGATTACCGATTTCACCGTAGATGGCAGCAGCAGAGTTGTCCTCAGACATCTCGATGACTTTTTTGAAGGCTCGTTCTGCCTCTTCATAACGAAAGACCTGAGCGAGTGCCCGACCAAGATCGAGCCATCCACGGGGGCTTTCGGGGTGCTCCAGAAGGAAATGATTAACCAACGAAATCGTGGTTGCGTGAAGGCTTGCGTCGGAGGCACTTAGGATCGACTGAATCTCGGGAGATAGTTTGTTCTTTGACATGCGACCAAAGTAATCTTCCGGCTATTTAAGTCAACCACAGCAAATGGCAAGGGTGGGTTTGAATTTCAAGAACGGTGTCACGGAGCAAACCGGGAGATTATGAAGACGGTGATACGATTCGGATTTTGATCGGTGTTTGTATTTGAGACGTTACTCAATTGGATTGAGATGAGAGTGATCCAATTATTGGGTAAGTTCGAATTTTGAAGAATTGTGCGGTGAATTCGAGCGAGTGTGTTCCAAAGTTCCTTTCTCGACGCCAAGGAGGGGCGCGGAAACTGACGCCCGGTGATTATTGATTAATCCAAAAAACGGAAAATCTCGTTCAGAAAGGCAGGTCTGATAGCTAAATCGACTTGGTTCGCACCCAAGGGTTCTAGAGCACGTGGCGGACAGAAATTGGAATGGAGTCCGAATTGTGATTTCGCTAGTATTTCGCGACTTTCCCAAGATTGTGTTATCAAATAGGAATTGACGGAATGACGAACAAGTTAGGCGCAGCGGCTAGCCAAGTATTTTGGGCGGTTCTTTTATCTGCGTTAACATGCCTCGCTGGATGCAGTTCGGCATCGTTGCGAAGCCTCTCGGTTTGGAAATCATCGGGAGACAAAGTAGCGACTATCGAAGAGACAATCTCGGATTCCGAGTATTCTTCGTTAACAATTTGGCACGATTCCTACGACGAGGCACAACTCAGTGCCGCCGATTTTGGTAAGCCGATCTTGGCTGGATTTACTGGAAGTGATTGGTGCGCTCCCTGCAAACGTCTAAAAAGAGAAATTTTGGACTCAGATGAATTTATAAAATGGGCTGGAGGAAATGTCGTTTTGTTAGAGCTGGATTACCCCAAACATACGAAGCCAGCTGCGCAGATTAAAAAACAGAACGAGGCCTTAAAGCAACGGTTTCAGATTTCGAAATACCCAACCATTCTTTTGATCGATCAAGATGGCGAAAGGCTAGGCGAAATTGAGTATGAAAAAGATGAAACGCCGGCTACTTTCATCGAAAAGGCCAAGTCGATTCTGCAAAATTAAGACGTTTGAGAATCCTCGAGCGCTTGGGATAGCAAAAATCAATGGCAGACTCTTAAGTTTCGCCAATCTTCGCTTGATTTGTGCGTTATCTCTGCTGGGGAGCAGTCCTCGTTCAAGTTATATTTGAGTGCGGATATTTGAGTGCGGATATAAAACGATCTTTAAGGGATGAGTCGAATGCAGTCTTGGAATTGGGTTAAAGCGAGGTTGGTCTTTTACCCTACGCTATTGTGGAATGTCGTACTGGGGCGTTGGCTAAAGGTTCGAAATTGGCGGGATCCAATCGACGAGCACGTCGTTTTGGGCGCATTCCCATTTTCAAGCGATGTCTCCGAACTTGCTTCTGAAGGGATCCAGGCGGTCGTGAATACGTGTGAGGAATATGGCGGTCCACAAAGAGAGTACGCCAAATTTGGGATCGAGCAGATGAGGATGCCGACAATTGATTTTACCCATCCCTCATTCGCCGATGTGACGAGGGCCGTTGATTTTATTGAAGAGAACGTTGACGCGGGGAAAACTGTCTACATTCACTGCAAGGCGGGTCGAGGACGAAGTGCGACCGTTGCGATTTGCTGGCTAATGAAGTCGAAACAGATTAGTGCGGAAGCGGCGCAGAAATGGCTAATCGAAAAGCGGCCTCACGTTAATCATCATTTGCCAAGCCGCCCTGTGGTTCAAGAATTTGAGCGGAAGTTTGTTAACTAGGTTTGGTGCAGGTTCCTAATCCCACACTGGTTCGGAGATTAGCTCTTGGTTTAGTGGATAAATTTGGCGACTGGCCAGCGGTGCGGTTAGATTTTGATGTTTCTCCATTGGCCGCTTGCGAATCGGAAACCGACGAGAATGCTGCGGACGATCAGGTCCGCCGCCATCGCATACCAGGCACCTGCCACTCCCCATTGGAGACCTTGGATCGTAATTCCGGTGTAGGGGATTTCAACGAGCCCGAACGCCAGAAAGATTGCCAAAGGAATTCTGACTAAAAAGAAACCGATCGCGGTAAAAACGAAGGGCCAAAAAGTATCTCCGGCTCCGTGAAAACCTCCGGTGAGGATCATGACGATTGCTAGGCTCGGTAATGCAAAGGCGACAATTTTTAGCAACGCAGCAACGTTGAGGGAGGTCAGGTCGGCTGGGTCTCCCGTGAATAATGTCGCTAGGTGAATTCCGAAAAAGTACATGCAGACACCTCCGAAGGTCATGATCGTACCGCCAATATAGAGGCAGAGGAGGACACTCTTCGTTGCTCGGTCTGGAGATTTTGCACCGAGGAATTGACCTGCCATCGTGGCCGCGGCGATCTGAAAGGCTGCTCCTGGAAGGAACGCACAGGCCTCGATCTGAACAGCCAGTCCATGAGCTGCCGCGGATGCTTTACCGAGGCTATTAATGAGTCCTAAGAACAACAGTTGGCTAAATAAAAGGGTTCCGATATCAAACCCTCCGGGAAGACCAATGCGAAACATCTTCGACAGAATATCCCAATCCGGTTTGAGTGATTTGAGGCGAAGTTGTAAGCCGGCTCTGCCGACGATCAATGTTGCGAGAATTATTGAACCGCCGATCGCATAGCCTGCTGCGGTTCCAATTGCGATTCCTTCCCAGCCGACTTGAGGGAACAGGCCCCAGCCAGTAATTAGCAATGTACTCACTAGAATATTAACAACGACGACCACAATTTTTACCAAAAAACCAGTGGTCGTATCCCCAGCTCCACGGAGGCAGGCGGCACCGATTTGGGAACACATGATTAGTGGAATCAAGGGTGTGATGATGTTGAGATACCGAATGGCAAAATCGGCCGAATCGCCCTTGAGTTGCATCAATGCGATAAATTCTTCGCCGAAAGAAGCGGTAAGGGCCATCAATCCCAGAGAGAATATACCGGCTACCAAATACGCCTGATTCGCTACTTTTTTGGCAGCTTTAAAATCGCCGGCCCCGACCCATCGAGCGATCAGCGCTGTTGCTCCGATCGCGACTACCGAAAACATGCTTGGAATTAACCACATCAGATAGGCCATCAGACCCATCGCTGCTTTGGTCGCATCCCCGTCCTCGGCGAAGTAGCGACTGGCAAGCACCCAGTCCGTCCACGTTACCATCAAGACCAGAGTTTCTTCTGCTAGTGCGGGGATCGCCATGCGCAACATCGGCCGGAGGTTCGACGAAGAGTCAACGATTGAAAACGTTCTACCAAGTTGTTCAGTTTTGTCGTCTATTTGCCTGAATCCAGCGAGCAGATAATCTGCAGGACAGAGCCTCAAAGTAAACTCCCGGGCCAGTTACCTAGTTCGGGTGGACAAAAGTCCCAGATTGAAGCTCAATGAAATCCGAGCAGATAGGTTAATTACCAAAGCGTTTTGGGGACACCCCCGCCTGTCGGGTGATTCCTGTATTTACGTGAAGCCTGACATGCGGGGTGCTAGCGGAAGATCGCTTTCGGTTTAGATTGCTATCGCTTAAGAGGATCGGAGATTGTGGTACATTTAGTGAACTTTGGAAGGGAATTTCCGTAAATCCGGAACGCAAACAGATATGGCGGCAGAAAAAACAACGGGAATTGTGCTTCGGGTAATTCCATTCGGCGAAACTAGTTGCATCGTCAACATGTTTACGCGTGATTTTGGCAAACTCACCACGATGGCCAAAGGTGCACGCAGGCCGAAGAGTCCATTCGAGGCTGCTCTTGACGTCCTGGCGTTGTGTCGAATAGTGTTCCTCAACAAAAATCCCGATGCGATGGGCTTGCTAACGGAAGCGAAATTGGAGCGGCGTTTTCGCAGCGCTACTCGTAGTTTGGATCGCTTATATGCTGGTTATTACATTATTGAGTTGCTCAATTCCTTAACAGATGACGGTGATCCCCATCCTGAGTTATTTGACTTGTCGATTCAGGTGATTGAGCAAATTGATTCCACTGAGATTTCAGAAGAAAAACTCGGGGTTACGTTATTAAATTATGAACTGAAAATGCTTGAGATCCTTGGGCATCTTCCGATGCTCACGAAATGTGTCAGTTGTGGGCGGGAGAAAACGACGATTGCGAGAGTTAGTTTTGGCTTAAATGCTGGCGGAATTTTATGTAGTACTTGCCGGCGGAGTGAATCGAACATTGTTAGTTTAAGCCCCGAGGGGTTGCAATTTTTATTGGGTATCGTGGGCGGCCAAATTGGAGAGCTGTCGAGGAATTCAGATAACTGGAACGGACAGCGTCAAGAATTGGTAAGTGGTAGCGACCAACTAATTACGCAGAGAGAGTTGGAAGCACAGAAGTTTCCGTCGGGCTTACCAAGTCAGAATCTTGAGGAAGGCCATGACGAGTTGGCGGATGTGGACGCGACAGGAACAGAGTCGGATCGTTGTTTAATTGAAGTAAGGCGTTTGATTCACAAGTACATCACTCACTTGTTGGGGTTTCAGCCGAAGCTCTACAAGTTTTTGGGAAATTTATAGATTTGACGTTTTCACGTCGACAAGGAAGTCGGGCATGAGATTGTGGTTTGCATTATTGACTAGCAGCTTACTGATCTTCTCAGTTTCAGGTTGTACGGCATTTAAATCTACCGGTGTGTCTTCGTTCTGGTCCAAGGACAAAGATTCAGCATATAACAAGGAACGGGAAGATAGATTCCAGCCTGGGGCTGATGAAATTCTTGACCCGTTGGGGGCACGGAGCCCCAATAGAATTTTGCTGGAGGATCTAGCTCCAAGTCAATTTTTGACAACGCTGGAAGCAAGATTAGGAGCGGTGGACTACGAGTTATCTGAAACCCAGTTCCTTGAGGCGAAGGCACTCTACAATTCAGCCGTCGCGAAGATGGATGCGGATCCTGAGGGTGCGGAATTTCAGAATGATTTTTCGGAGGCGGCAGGGCTGTTTCGTTTAGCCGCATCGACTGGGCCGGATTCAAAGATTGAGGAAGACTCGCTCTATTTTGCGGGTGAATCATATTTCTTCGCGGACCGTTATGTTCAGGCAAATAGAGAATTTGAGAAGCTGATCGCGGCTTACGCAGGGACTCGTCACATCGATCAGGCGGAACTGCGTCGATATTCTATTGCCGTTTACTGGTTGGAACTGGCAGATGAAAAGGTGTTTGCGAGCTTCATGGACGCTAAGCGCCCAAAGTCGGGGCTAAAAGGAGAAGGACGACGAATATTGAACCAGATTCGGATCGACGATCCAACCGGTCAGTTCGCCGATGATGCAGCTTTTGCACTGGGCAAGTCGTTTATGAAAAGTAACAGATATTTAGATGCTGCAGATACGTTTGAAGATTTAAGAAAAAATTACCCAGGTAGCACGCACCAGTTTGCGGCACACATGCTGGAACTGGAGGCATGGTTGCAGGCGTACCAGGGGAAGGAATATGACGACAAGCCACTTCAGAAAGCTGATGATTTGCTCAAGAACATTGTTCGAGTATTCCCACGAGAATCCGAACAGGAATTGGATTATCTTGAACAGCAGGCTGCGAAAATTCAAAGACAAACCGCGGAGCGCGATTTTTCTGATGCGTTGTTTTACAAGAGACGTGGTCATAATAGAGCGTACCGAGAATATTTGGAGAAGATTGCAAACCGATACCCCAACCAGGAAGTTGTGGCGGAAATCAATAAAGAGATTGAACGCGTCGCCACGCTGCCTCCTGATCCGAAACAGCCCATGAAGTGGCTTGTTGATGTTTTTCCAAATCCTGAGCCGGCGAAGCCCTTGATCAACAACGGCGACAACGAGACAATTTTCAAATAGCGTTTGGTTTTGGAATGGGTCGGTTTTTCAATAGACGCCACTTGATAAATCGTTGAACGGTTATAATAAGGCCAGTCATCGATTTGATTTACAACAGAATTTAGTCGGGAGAAAAAACACGGATGTCAGGCATTGCAAGTAAGGCCCCGTCAAGCCACACAGCCGGCGACCGCTCAAGGTTCAGCGGGCGTCGTGTGTTGTTGGGATTGCTTTTTGTAATTGCCGGTTTCTCGTGTGCCGGCTGTGCGAGTTACCATCTCGGTAACCAATATTTATATCGGAGCGATATTCGAACCGTTCATGTCATGATCTTCGAATCGGATTCTGCTCGGCGTTACCTCGGGCAAAGAATGACCGAAGCGGTAATCAAGGATATTGAGTTAAACACTCCGCTTGTCATCACCGATCCCCAAATTGCCGACAGCTTTATTCGTGGTAGGATCATTTCTGACACGAAACGCGCCGTTGCGGAAAATAAGTACGACGAGCCAAGAACGTTACGAGTTGCATGGCGTGTTGAGGTTGATTGGGTGGATCGAGCTGGTGTGCCCTTGATGCAGCTGCAAAGCGTCATAATTACACGCGATGCGGAGTTCATTCCCGAAGCTGGGCAATCGATGTCGACCGCACAGCAACGCATCATTGAGCAAGCAGCGAGAGACATCTTAAGCCAAATGCAAACCCCGTGGTAAAGTAAACAGGCGGGCTTAAACGCTGGATTTCGGAATGTCTGCGATTTATGAATTCCCCTGGGCTGGCGGGGAGTTTTGGCTGTGGAAAGCCGGTATGACTGACTGTTGCTGCGTAGGGGCGGAAAAACGAACTCCGCTACGGGAGCTCGGGGTGGAATTGGAGGAAGTGACTGTGGTTTCAGATGGTTAGCACGAGGGTTTGAAATCGAAAAAAGGGTCTAGATTTCGCGTTTTTGTGTTTTTGGTGTAGGATTGTTGCAGTTCGGTTTTTTCGATCGAACGAATCAAGCAAAACGATATGCAAAGATTCTGAGGGAACGAATGAGAACACTATTGTTTGTTGTATGGATGTTAATCCCGGTCGGCGCGCTCGCCTACCATTTAGGACCTGGGCAGGGTGATTTGAAAAGCGATCGCGCGGCTCAGTTACTGGTCGAGGCAGATCGTTGGGTCGCTGATGAGCAGTGGCCCAAAGCGATTGAAAATTATAAGGAAGCGCTCGATTTGCTTCCCGAGGATGATCTGGCGACTCAGCGAAAGACAAGACTTGAACTGGCCAAATGCGAAATCCACAATAGTGGTTTGCCTCAGGCGAATGAAGACCTCAAGATGCTCGTCGAGGAGTTGATGGCTGATCCCGAGAGCGATCCACAAACGCTGACGGCGTCTCGAATCGCTCTTGCGAATTCACAGTTCTACATTACATGGTTGATGAGACTGGAGGGGCGACCGCAAGAAGTTTGGGAGCCTGAGATCACGTCGTCGCAGCAAATTTATCGACTGCTTGCCGAACAGTCGGAAGATGGTTTGGAGACCGAAGGTATCTTAAAAAGAAAATCAGATCTTGAATCTTCGGTCAAGTTGGCTCGAATGGATATTGGTGAGTTGCAGGGATTGCCTCTGCCAAGCCAATGAGCTGGCTGAAATTCATCTTCCAAACGCGGTCGCGTTGGTCAGCCTGGCAAAAAGAAACAAGACGCTCGTGGAGCAAGTGCAGGGACTCCTGCAGATGGATCGGGAAGTTAATACGTTAGCTTAAGATTCAAACCAAAATTTCAAATACCATGCATTGGTTTGCATGGTATTTTTTTTGCTCGTTGCTTTCCACCGAGCCGTTGTGCTTTGCGGAATTAATCTGCTAACAAAAAAGGAAGAGACGTCTGAATTTAGAGGTCAAAATCCATGCCATGTTGGCTAAATCACAATCAGTGGTTAGGTTTTTCGAAGCAATTGAGTTAGAATAAGCGGAATTCTGGGCTGCCCGCGGCTCGGAAATCGACTATCGAATTATCAGGCCATTACGCGAAAAAATATATGCATATTACGAAACTTTGGCTCGGCAACGCCGCGTTCGCTTTAATGATCCTTGTCTTAGCGCTGCCGGCAAATTCGTTTTTGAAGGCTCAGACAATCAAGGCCATTCGAATGGTGCCTTCGATAAAGGTTAGGCCTTTGCAGGATCCTGATTTTGAGCAGGTCTTGCCCCCTGTGGACGAGCGCGTGCCGGCACCGAGTGTACCGAGCAATCCTGACGAGAAATCTAAGAGCGAGAATTTGAATCGCCTAAGGCTGCTCGCAAAGCTGAAATTGAATCGATTGCCATCTAATATTCTCGAAACTTGGTATAAGGAGACCAAGGTAGATGAAAATCTGGACATGCCTCCAGCGCCCCGGCGTGCATTTCTCTCGGGCGATGCTCGATTTAAGATGGCGGTGAAGCAACTCGAAACTGATTTTGCCCTTGGTAATTGGGATCAAATCGGCGGTTTTCTTACTCAGATTCCTTTAGAAAACGCCAAAGTCGTGTACCGGCAAATTCTTACCTCGGCTTCGAATTCCAATGCGTTGACCTTTCAGGGGGGGAATGCAGTTCGGTCGCAGGTCGACCCCAGAGCCTTGCAACCACAATACTTGACGTTTGACGACCTGTTTGCCATTGCGTCGATTGTTCCAAAGAAACCAGACGAAAAAAAAGAAGTAGGTCTACCCGATGAGTACTTGAGTTTTTTTGCTGCAGCTTTTCGCGCTACGATATTAAGGGGCAATATGTCAGAAGATCTTATTGCGCGTATGAAGTCGGAGTTGGAAGAGAATGCGCTTGTATTTACTAAGCGTCAGTGTGCAAAGCTCTTATTTAGTGCTGGACTGTCGATAGAGGCCGGAGAGTTTTTACCCGAACTCGCCTTGGCCAAGACGAACAATGATCACGAAGCGCTTAACTTACTTTCGCAGTATCAGTTAGCACTTTACGGCAAAGAGCAGAAGACGGAACATTTAGAGGGCGCTTGGAGTGTGACTCAGGCAATTCTTGCCGCGGACGATGTGGACGCAACGGAACGTAATTTAGCGTTGACGCGGGCCGTTAAATTATCCTCTCAAGTGAAAACCGAGTTAGGGCACAAGTGGCTCAATGACAGCTTCGTTGCCAAACCGGAGGTGGGGATGGAAGTCCTCGGAGCGATTGGGGTTGATACGGCGATGTCTCTGAAGACGAGCCCTCGCAGCCCGCAAGTTCGTCTGGATCGTTTGAAGTTGCAGGATGAGGCCGTTAGCGCTTTGTTTCTTGCTTCGCCTGAGCAAGCATCGCAATGGAAAAAATTACTCGAACTTCTGGCGGTAAATTGGCTGCGAGAAGCGGAGATTTCTTACTCTGACGATAATGCGTCGTCCATGGGGCCGAGTATGCAGCGTGATCAGTATGGGAACATTTTCTATAGTAATTCAGCATCCTCTGTTTCCCGTCCCAGAAGCACACGTTTATCTGCAATCGGCACCGCGGATTTGCTCGAGATTCGACCGTCGGAGGAATGGCTGGAGATGGTGGGGGCCACGTTGCGTCCTAAATTCGATTCGGTCCTTGCACAACTGTACCTCAAAGTCTCTGAAGAGGATTTAGCTTTACCCTACATTGAAAAACTGGCAAAAAACCATCCTGAAAAAGCTGAGTCGTTAGTCAACGAATACATTTCGGTATGGACTCGAAATCACAATCCCAACAGTGATCGACGGCGGACCAACAGTTACATGTTTATGTATGGATTTGAAAGTCGTGCTGAATCTATTCCGCTGACGCGTTCGAAACAGAATCGCAATCTTCAAGAGTTGGCGGAGTTGGTCGTGCGTTTAAATCAATTGATCGAAAATAAACTAGACCAAAAGTTGGTCGTTAAGGCATTCGTTTCTTGCCATAGCACAGCTGAAGTTTACGAGCTTGATGAAATTGAACAGGTTTTCGGATCTGTCGATGATATTGATTCGGAGACGATTGCTGTGTTGGCATCTTCGATGCGGACAAATTTGGCAGGAATGTGGCGAGACGCGAAAGTTCAAAAAGACAAAAAAACAAAACGAAAAAAGAAAGAAATCGAAAAAGAAGTCATCGATGGTTATCAGTTGGCTCAGCGACTCGTAGAGAATGCGATGTTGCGTGATCAAGATTCCTGGCAATTGATCAGAACACAAGCTGAGTTGTTGCACGATGAAAACAATTATCGAGCTGGGATTAAAAACAGTGCTGAGTTCTCACCGCGAAGAAAAGAGGCGATGGTATTGTTTCAAACTTCCGCCCGCCGTTATGCAGAGTTAGTTGAGCAGATGGAGCCTAGCGAGTATCTCAAATATTCGCCTTTCACTTCGTGGTTTTATGCGAGTCTTGGGGCATGTGATTTAGGGCTAATTGAAAACAAGAATCGTACCGATCCAACTCAGGCTCCTCTGATTCGAGAGGCGATTTTGTCACTTCCGAAGGCTGCTGCTGAATACCATATGGCTCAATTCGCGAATCGGCTCTTCAATCGAATGAGCAGCGTCAAGCCGCAACTCAAGCATAAGTACCTTGACCTTGGGCTCTCGATTGTTGGAGATCACAAACAGGCAAGCGAAGCCATCAAAGTCCATGAGTATTATAAGGATCTCGTTAACGAGATTCGGCTTGAAACACGAATTGATGGAGATGCAAGAGTTGGTTTTGATCAACCGTTCGGTGTGTATGTTGACCTCGTGCACACCAAGGAAATCGAGCGAGAATCAGGCGGCTTTGGAAGATACCTGCAAAACCAGAATAGCAGTGTTGCGTTCTCCTACAATTACGGACGGCCGACTAATGATTACCGCGATAAATTCGAAGAGGCGATTCGGGAGACTTTCTCTGAGCAATTTGAGGTTATGTCGGTGACATTCCAAAAGCCCGATGTTCAATCGCTGCCAAGTGATAAAGCCGGGTGGCGTGTAACGCCTTACGCCTACATCTTGTTGAAGTCCAGAGGGCCGCAAGTGGACAAGATTCCACCGGCTCATTTAGATTTAGATTTTTTAGACACTTCGGGGTACGCCATTCTGCCTGTGGAGTCTGCGGTAATTCCGGTGGAGTCTTCTTCGGCATTTCCCCGGCCAAATCAGAAGGTATCAGTGACTCAAATTCTCGACGAAAGACAAGCGGAAGAGGGGAAGTTGGTCTTGGAGATCAAGGCCAGTGCTCAAGGACTCGTTCCTGATTTGGACGCGCTCGTTTCCATCGTCCCGGCAGATTTTGAGGTGTCTGAAATTCAGGACAATGGCGTTTCGGTTTCCCAATTTGATCCGACGGCGCGGAAGCCGACGATTAATTCTGATCGGTCATGGCTGGTCTCGCTGGAAGCAAAACCCGGACTTGATCAGAAACCAACGAAATTCACGTTTCCTCAGTCGAAAGTTGAAGTCGAAGAGTTTATTTTTCAAAGGTACGATGACGCGGATCTTGCTTTGGCAGAAGCGACCGTAGATCTAAATGCGAGCTATGGTAAGCGAAGTACCGCAAAGACTGTCTGGGCGGTGATTGGGATTCTCTCGTTCGGACTTGCTATTCTGGTCGGAGTTATTGGCTATTTGCGTCGGACGCCTGATTCGCAAGAAAAACACCGAACAGTATTGCCTGAGGATATGTCTCCGTTTGCCGCTATCTCTATGTTGCAGGACATCTACGACTCCGAAGGAATCAGCAGCGACCGTAAAAGTGAGTTGGCGACAACGATCACTAATCTTGAAGCGCATTACTTTGGTTTTGAGCCGTCGGATGCCAATCCAAATATCATGGAAGAATTGCAAAAGTGGACGAGCTCCTAATAATGCCTCGCAAATGCTGCTCAATCATTTAAGCAGCTAGTAACGTTTTGGGATGCAATTTAGTTCCCGTAGAAAACAGCTGGGGAAGTATAATTTTGCATCTGGCTCCCGCAAGGTCATTTCGATAGACGGCCGATGTGAATTTAGGAATTGCGAAGCACGCATGCGTGTTGTGGCCATGCAGCATTTTAACAAATAGCTGAACCCATTGATCTCTAGAGCCGCCTACTCGATGGAAAAATAGGGGGCCTGGGGGTTTCTGGAGGGGCTTAATTGCGCCATTTCCTCGAAACAGAGGCTCGACGGTTGCATTTTATTTACAAGACGGTATGTTCACCAATAGTGAACTGTGCTTGTCAAGACCAGTTTGGAGAAATTTTTAACAGCCACGGCTTGGAGCCTGAGTTATAGGAATTTAGTTTATCAAAGGAATCGATAATGTTAGTGCTTAGTCGCAAGGTTGGCGAGCGCATTTGGATCGGGGAGGACATTTCCATAACCGTCGTTCGGATTACCGGCGGAGGTGTTCGTCTTGGGATTGACGCCCCTAGTGAAATGCCCGTAGTTCGAGAGGAACTCAAGTTGAAGCTTGAGCAGGATCAGGCCGATGTCGAAGTTGATATTGTCGACAATTCATCGCCCCAAGAATCAATCTAGCATCGCTCCAGTCGAAGTAGCTGAATCAAAGAAATCTTCAGATCCAATGTTTGTCTTACATCAGTCAATTGGGTGACCCATGGCTTATTCATTGGGTAGATTCGCTATTTAAGTTCTAGTCTCGGTTCGCTGACTTTGCCAGCCGTTTTTGAAACTCCGGTTGAAATTGCTTTCCCCGAGCGAACGTCGATTCTACCGAGATCGATTTCGTTAAGTCTTCCATACTGAGCCACGACGGCTTCGATCGCACGTATTTTTTGACTTGCATTGACTTCGGAGTCAACTTCTTTTCCGGGTGCGTTTCCCCAGACGATACGCGTGCCCGAGCCCGAGTAAAGTTCGAATGGTTTTGGATTGAGATTTGATTCGGACGGATCAAACTGATTGGTGGTGATTCGCTGAATACCAAGTTCACTCAACGGGCGATCAAATGCAGAACTGATTGCCGCGGCGTCGTGGATCCGATCGTCCGGCCATTGATCCCAGGTTGCTTCGAACTGCGATGGGAAAAGTACCGTAATCCATGGCAGGTCTAGATTGTCACCGATTGATTCGGGCATGAGGATGCCATTGCGGTCTACCGGTAGCAAAATAGTTTTTCCAAGCTGATCGGCGGGCCATTTGTTTTTCATAGTCACGGCGCTATGTTCAACAAAAGCGACCGGTTGGCGATAGATTACGTCGATGTTGAGGCCAGATTTCGACTTCTCAATGCTGTTAATTTGTTCAACAAATCCGACCTGCTTCATAATCGCTACGGTTCGGGGTACCAGTTCGGTATCGAGAATGGATGCTTGTTCGCCATTGGATTGATCCAATACCATTTCTTTGAGATTGGGTTTTGACCAATGTGGCTGCGGGGTAATAACAATTTTTTCTTGGGTTAGGCTGAATTCCTCGAGATTGACGATTGATTCCTGATGGCGTTCCCACAGGAAGATGGCACTCCCGATCAAGATCGATGTGGCGAAGACGAACAGCGTGGTTGGGTGCACGAGTGTGCCGCGGATTGAAATCCCTGCAAGTAAACGGTCAAGAATATCTTTGTTGTGTTTTGGCATATCAGCCCCCGAAAATGAACTTCCATCTAAATAGAGATGGTCCATCTGTCAAAATCGAGTTTTCAGCCGTAAAACTTTGGGCGGATCACAAAAAGTCATAGAACCGGCGATGTCAGCAAATTCCCTACCAAATTTGAATGGCAGGTTCCAATGTTTGGTCGAGTCGCTGGGAAACCTGAGTTTGAACGGTCTGAAGCAGGCTGAGTACGTCTTCACTCGTCGCTCCAGCTCCGGCAACGAAGAAATTGGGATCAGAATCGAGAACTTCTACTTTTCCAGCTCGGGTTCCTTTGAGTCCAGCTCGATCGATCAAATCACCCGCCAATTCGCCACCAAGATCTTTAAACATGTAGGCGGCCTTTAATTCTGAACTGGGTTGCTGGGAGCGCCGAACGATCCAGAGCTTTTGCATCGCCTTGGTGAGGTTTTCGGCCGGCTCTCGGTCGAGGACGAATTCTGCTTTTAGAATTACTAGTTCGCTTAAGCTGCTTTGTCGGTATGAAAACGAGAGCGAATCCTTTTCGCGTTTGAGCCGCTCACCGGCTCGTGTCAGGACTTCCGCGGATTCAACCCAGGTTCCGATATCGACACCGTGAGCATCGGTATTGTTATGAAGCGCGCCGCCAATGGTACCCGGGAGACCGACCAATTGTTCGGGACCGGCGAGCCCTTCTCGGACTGCGGTCGCCACGAAGTGGGAGAGTCGAGTACCGCCGCCGACAGTGATACGATTCTCATTTACTTCAATTGAGCAAAAATCAGGGGCCGCGAGATGGATTACAAGCCCTTTCACTCCGGCATCATTAATCAACAGGTTGGTGCCGCTGCCAATTAAACGGATGGGATGATTTGCCTCGGCGAACCTTTGCACGAGTTCGGTCAGTTCATCCTCATTGGTCGGTTCCGCAAAATACTCGGCGGACCCCCCAATGTTTAGCCTTGTGAAGGGAGCAAGTGGTTCGTTTTCGCGAACGATGTGTTCGTATCCAGATAGCAATGACACGGAGAATCCTAAAGCGGAAAAATGGTAACGGGCAAAAATGTCCTAACAGCTTGGAAGCTAGACGCGTGTCGACTCTTATTGTTAAGACGTTCGAATAGTTATTTTATCGTCTTTCTTTGATTCAAGAAAGACGCTGACTGGAATTCAAGGAAGGATCCATTAGGTAAATACATTCCCTGCTGTTTTACCAATACCTTTCAAGTACGATCTGTCCCGGGGACTTGCTTCGGTGTCGCTTCATTTCGCGTTTTGCGAGGATCTCTTCCATCGTGTCCAGCATCGCTGGATTACCGCAAAGCATCACTGTTGAATTGTCCGATCGACACTGGAAGCCACTTGCTGATTCGATTTCCCCGTTCTCAAATAATCCAGGGATTCGTCCGTTTAACGTTCCGCTGGCTTCTTCTCGCGTAAGTGACTGAATCATTTTAAATTTCCCTGGATACTTAGATTCCAGAGCCAATAGTTCTTCGGTGTACGCTAAATCGGAAAATTGTCGAACACCATGAACAACGCAGATTTTATCAAAATTTTCCCAAGGCTCATTCGTGCGAAGCATGGCGATGTAGGGAGCCAGTCCGGTTCCCGTTGCAACAAGCCATAGTATTTCAGCCGGCGGGCTCTTTTTAAGAGTAAAACTACCGGCTGCTTTTTGTCCGACCAAAATGTCAGCGCCGTTTTCTAGGTTCCATAAATGTGGTGTTAATTGCCCGTCATCGACGAGAACAATGAAGAATTCCAGTTCTTTGCCATGTGGTGAGGCGACAGAGTAGGGGCGATTGATAATTCTTGATTCGTCTCCTTCATGCTCAGGAGGGTAGAGCCCCAGATGAAGAAACTGTCCCGAGAGAAATGGTTGCACATCATCGGTCGCAATGCGTAACGTAAACAATCCATCGGTCCATGTTTTTTTATCGACGACTGTTGCTGAGCACCATTTCGGCATATCCAACTCAAATTGGTTTGGGAAAGGTAACTGGCTTGCCCTACGTGGCTTCCACAGGGGTAATCATCGGTGATTTTCATTGGCGAATCAAGAAGTGGAGTCAGAGAGCGATTCCCCGACGCGATTGGTGAAAGCGCTCATCGAGAGGCAGTAATTTAGTCGGGAACCAGCGATTGAGGGGACTGCGGTCTGAAAAAACGTCGTGCCTCGACGCGTTGTTGTGAATTCCTATGTTTTTTAGGGAATTGCGGCGAGGAAACCGGTTGGGGAATTTAGTGAATTTGCCTATAAACTTGAGTTACACCATTCACCAGCTGTGCTTCGCTAGAAGCTCGAGATTACAAACTTGATTCAGGGTCCTAAACGGATGACTACTTTTAATCCTCACGATATTCCCAGCCGATTTGATTTTGCTGAGGCACAAAATCGCATATTCCAAATGTGGGAATCTGGAGGCTATTTTGAAGGTGATCCGCAATCCGAGAAACCGCCCTATACGGTTGTGATTCCACCGCCAAATGTCACTGGAGCGCTGCATCTCGGGCATGCTTTAAACAGCACGCTTCAGGACACACTGATTCGCATGAAACGGATGCAGGGATTCAACGCACTCTGGATGCCGGGTACCGATCACGCCGGCATTGCCACACAAGCGGTGGTAGAGCGCCGTTTGAAGGAGGATGAGGGGAAAACGCGTCATGATCTAGGGCGGGAAGCTCTCGTCGAGCGAATTTGGAAATGGAAAGATCAGTATGAGACGCGAATCCTTGGGCAGCTCAAGCAGATCGGGTCGAGCTGTGACTGGAAGAGAACGCGATTTACGTTGGATGACGTTTGCGCGCGGGCGGTCCGGCATACTTTTTTCGATTTGTTCCAAAAGTCGTTGATCTACCGAGGGAAGCGATTAGTCAATTGGGATACTTATTTGCAAACAACCGTCAGTGATGACGAGGTTTTTTCGAAAACCGTCAAGGGTCAGTTTTGGCATTTTAAATACCCAGTCATTGATCCCAAACCAGGAGAGCCAGATTACGTCATTGTGGCCACGACCAGGCCAGAGACGATGCTCGGGGATACTGCGGTGGCTGTGCATCCAGAACCCGATAAGGCACTTGATCGGGTCGCTTCGGAGCTTAGAGAGAAATTAAAAAAGAGTTCTGAAGCTGAGAAATCGGTCGTTGAGGCGCAGTTGGATGCTTTGGCGGCGCGGCGCGAGCTGATGCTGCCCAAACTTGAGCAGTTACGCGATATGGCCTCCGATGGCCGAAGGCTGATGTTACCGCTGATGAATCGAGAGATTCCCTTGGTGTGCGACGTGTGGGCGAAACCAGAGTTGGGGGCAGGGTGTGTGAAAATTACACCCGCTCACGACCCTAATGATTACGAAGTTGCGAAGCGATGTGACTTGCCCATGATCAACATTATGAATCGGGACGGAACGCTTAATGTCGAAACTGGAGTCTATGCCGGACTTACGATGAAGCAGGCTCGCAAGAAAGTTGTCGAGGAGCTGGACGCGCTTCAACTGTTGGAGACCGTCGAGGATCGTGAAATTGAACTGCCTCAATCGGATCGAAGTAAAACACCAATCGAACCTTATTTAGCCGATCAGTGGTTTGTCTCGATGGGCAAACTGTCACAGTCAGCGATCGATGCGGTGGTCGATGGGAGGGTCTCGATTACCCCCAGTCGATACGAACGCGGTTATCTCGATTGGCTCGGGGAGAAACGCGATTGGCCAGTTTCCCGTCAGTTGTGGTGGGGGCATCAAATTCCGGTTTGGACAAAAGCTTGTGAGTCCGAGGGAGATGTTCAGCCATTGACCGATACAATTCTCTCACTTCCCGGGTTCGAGAAAACGGTCGCAGCCATTCAGTTGGAGCCTTGTGAAGAGACCGATGCCGCTAAACGGGCTAAATTAGAGCTCCCCTTTGCTTCGCTTCACGTTTGCGTTCAATCCGGGTGTGAGGATTTTGAAAAGGCTCTGGAAGAATTGGGATTGAAGCGGGAAGAGGATGTTTTGGACACCTGGTTCAGCTCAGCGTTGTGGCCACACTCTACCCTCGGATGGCCCGAAAAGACGCCGGAACTAGCTTGCTTCTACCCCACGAGTACTTTGATTACCAGTCGCGATATCATTTCCCTATGGGTCGCTCGGATGGTATTGATGGGATTAAATAACTGCGGCGAGGTGCCGTTCGAAAAGGTGTATATTCATCCGAAAATTCAAGATGGATTTGGCGAGACCATGTCCAAGTCAAAGGGAAATGGCATTGACCCTTTAGATGTTATTTCTAAATTCGGTGCCGATGCCTTGAGGTTCGGGATGGCTCATCTCTGCACCGAAACGCAGGATGTACGGTTGCCGGTTCAGTTTGAATGTCCACATTGTCAGCACTCTTTTGATCAAACTAAAAAGAACCGAGTGCTACCCAAGGTAGCGTGCCCTGGTTGTAAAAAAGAATTCTCCACGCAATGGGCAGAAACCGAAGAGGATAAGCGTCTTGAGAAAGGCGGCGTTATTAGTGAGCGTTTTGAGACGGCGCGAAATTTTGTAAATAAGCTCTGGAATGCTTCTAGGTTTGCGATGCTGAATCTTGAGGGGTATGTCGCGGCGCCAATTGCCGAAGACGAGCTGACAGTGGAAGATCGTTGGATGTTAAGCCGTCTGACGACAGTCTCGAGAAATGTAACTTCGTATCTTGAGGACTTTAAGTATGCCGACGCCACGCGAGAATTGTATGAATTTGCATGGCACCAGTTCTGCAGTTTCTACGTCGAGATGTTGAAAGACCGGTTTGCGGATGAAGAGAAACGCCCGCATGCCCAGAGAATGTTAGCCTACTCATTGGATTGCCTGTTAAGGCTTTTACATCCGGTCATGCCATTCATCACCGAGGAAATCTGGCAAAACCTGGCTCGTATCTGTCCCCAAAGAGGTTGGGACGAAATTGAAACAGCCAATCCCTGTTTAATTAACGCGGCTTGGCCTCAGCTGAATCCAACTTGGCAGGACGATGCGATCGAAAATCAGTTTGCGCTTTATCAGGCGGCGCTGGGCGATTTGAGGGAGATTCGGAATTCACAAAATATTGGGAATAAGAAGAAGGTTAAATTTTCAATCAAATGCACGGCGGACATTGCCGATTTACTTCGGCCCCTGGGTGTTTACTTTAGCCGGATGGCAAATTCTGAGTTGATTGAACTGGGGCCATCAGCGGAAGCTCCCGAAACGAGCGCGACCCGAACGACGGCCGATATGGAGATCTACGTCGACCTCGATGGCTTGATCGATATTGAAGCGGAAGTGAAGCGATTGGAAAAGGAAAAGGCAAATTTTGAAAAGAGTATTTCAAGCAAGCAAAGGCAGTTGGCAAATGAAAAATTCGTTGCAGCCAAACCTGACTTAGCGGACGAGATACGAAATGGTCTCCGGCAAGCGGAAAGCCAACTTGCAACGATTGCTGAGTCGTTACAAAAAATGATTGCCAAGCTTTAACCGCGTGGTCGTGATTCGAGCGACAGCGACTTTCGTCGGTCCCGTTTTTTGGGAAAAACGCTTGGGTAAAATCAGCCCGATCGTGAATTCCGAGGTTGAACGTCAGCTATTTGTTAATGATCTTTCGGAAAATCTGCGATTGTAACCAAGATCGAGGGTGTAACCGGTTGCTGCAAAGCAATCGTTGTTCACCGCAACATTGGCAACGGAATGGCCCGATAAGTGAGACCAGGCCGAGGGTGAGCCCTAATAAATAAGAATAAAACCAACGGTTTTTGTGGGCGAGGAAATGCCCCTCGGTGCGATTGCAATGAAAACAATGAAGCCGCTTGCGAGGACGTGGTTCAGGATTTGGCGAAGTTGGACTGTTCATGAATCTCTAACGAACCGCGGATGTTGGCTCGTACTCGCGAGCAAATAATGGTCTTCTTAAAATTTCTTGATGAGGCCGCTGAAAAGCTAACTTGCCCCAGGGGGAACGGATGCTTCCGTAGTAGAGTTTCCCCTGAAGGAAACACTCTTTTGGACCAAGATAAATAACATTAGTAGGCAAGCCAAAAAAAATCAAGAGTTGACTCAAGGATCTAACTCAAGTTTTTTTGATTTGTAACTGGACGGACAAAACTCCTCTCGTGATTCTGGAGGGATTTATACCGTCGTGCTGTGTTCAGTTATAAAAGATTTCGCAGCACAGTTTGGAGAATTCCCCCATTTCGATAGTAGTCCATTTCCACGGGGGTATCGATTCTAACGGTTGCATCGAATTCCACTTTGCATCCGTCATCCTTGGTAACGACGACTTTGATTGTTGAGCGAGGTTCCAGTGCGTCGTTGAGTGAAGGAATGTCGAATGTCTCTTTCCCGTTGAGACCCAAGGCTTTCCAGTTGTTCCCATCGGCGAATTCGAGTGGAAGAATTCCCATGCCGACGAGGTTGCTGCGATGGATTCGCTCGTACGACGCGGCAATGACAGCTTGCACGCCAAGCATCATTGTGCCTTTGGCTGCCCAGTCTCGACTACTGCCGGTGCCGTACTCAGTTCCTGCCAGGACGACCAATGGGGTTCCACTTTCCTGATATTTCATCGAAGCGTCGTAGATTGACATTGGTTCATCCGTTGGCACGTAGGTCGTCACGCCCCCCTCGGTTCCAGGAGCGAGGTGATTGCGAATTCTAATATTAGCAAACGTCCCACGAACCATGACGCGGTCGTTACCGCGGCGCGACCCGTAGCTATTGAAATCACGGGGTTGCACATTATTATCCTGTAGATAAAGTCCCGCGGGGCCATCTTTGGCAATCGCACCAGCCGGAGAAATATGATCGGTGGTTACTGAATCTCCTAACAATGCTAAGCAGCGAGCACCCATGATGGGGGTGATGATGGATACTTCCGGCGTCATTTGAGCGAGAAAGGGTGGCTCCTGAATGTACGTGCTTTCCGATGACCATGCGTATAAGTCTCCATCACCGGTTTCAATGCGATTCCACATTTCGTTCGAATCAAATACGTTGGAATACTGTTTCTGGAACATTTCTGCGGTAACGTTGGCCTCCATAACGCTGCTCACCTCTTCATGCGAGGGCCAGACATCTTTGAGAAAGACGTCGCCATCGTCTCCTGAGCCAAGTGGTTCGTTGACCAAATCGATGTCTGTCGTTCCAGCCAGTGCGTAAGCGACGACTAAGGGTGGGCTTGCGAGATAGTTTGCTTTTGTCATCGGGTTGACTCGGCCTTCGAAGTTTCGATTACCGCTGAGAACACTCGAGGCGACTAACTCGCCGGTGGTGATGGCACTAGCGACGGGTTCGGGTAGGGGGCCACTATTGCCGATGCACGATGTGCAACCATAACCGACGGTATGGAATCCAAGGGACTTCAGCGATTCAGTGAGTCCGGCTTGATCAAGGTAGTCTGTGACAACTCTCGAGCCAGGAGCCAAGCTCGTCTTTACATGCTGTGGCACTTTCAAGCCCAGTGCGGCGGCCTTTTGAGCCAAGAGTCCCGCTGCAATCATCACCGAGGGGTTACTGGTATTGGTGCAGCTTGTGATGGCTGCAATGACGACCGCTCCGTGGGATATTTCGGACGATTCTTCACTGTTTGCAACCGTTGCACTGCGACCTAGGTCAGATGGGTTGAGTCCAAATCCGGAATGGCCAACCGGTGCTTGTAGCGAATCATTGAATGACTGTTTCATCGCCGACAGGGTGATTCTATCCTGAGGACGTTTGGGGCCTGCCAAAGAGGGCTCAACAGACGCCATGTCTAATTTAAGCGTCCTCGTGAAATTAGGCTGAGGCGCGTCTGCAGTTTTGAATAATCCTTGTTCTTTTGTGTACCGTTCCACGAGCTCAACTTCTGATTCGCTACGTCCGGTTCTTCGCATGTAGTCGAGTGTAACATGGTCCACTGGGAAAAAGCCCATCGTTGCACCGTATTCGGGAGCCATGTTGGCGAGCGTTGCGCGATCGGCGAGAGACATCGTCGCAACCCCTTCTCCAAAGAACTCGACAAATTTCCCAACGACTCCCGCAGCTCTTAGTTGCTCGGTAGCGGTCAGTACAAGGTCGGTCGCGGTTGTGCCGGCAGGAATTTGTCCAACCAGCTCGAAACCAACCACTTCGGGTAGAAGCATATAGATTGGCTGACCCAGCATTGCGGCTTCGGCCTCGATTCCGCCAACGCCCCAACCGAGCACGCCCAGCCCGTTGATCATGGTCGTGTGACTATCCGTTCCAACGAGCGTATCCGGCAGGGCGACTAAACCAGCTTCGTCTTCCCGGGTAAATACACCTTTGGCTAGAAATTCGAGGTTGACCTGATGGACAATCCCGACGTTAGGTGGCACCACGCGAAAATTGTCGAACGCTTTTTGGCCCCAGCGCAGGAATTCATACCGTTCCCGATTGCGCTTGAA
Source organism: Mariniblastus sp. (assembly GCA_028823415.1). Taxonomy (GTDB): domain Bacteria; phylum Planctomycetota; class Planctomycetia; order Pirellulales; family Pirellulaceae; genus Mariniblastus. Next base: position 3,081 of record JAPKBL010000043.1, on the reverse strand, counting down.
CTCAAGTTCGACGTTTAAGTCGAGTGCGGCGTCGCTGCCGAATTGGTCGACTTGAACACTATGGTCAATGACCAAATCGACAGGGATCAGAGGATTGATTTTTTTCGGGTCGCCACCGAGGCGAGCCATGGCGGATCTCATCGCTGCGAGGTCGACAACTGCGGGCACGCCGGTGAAATCTTGGAGAACAACCCTCGCTGGTTTGTAAGGGATTTCAACTTTCGCGGGTGCTTCGGCATTCCAGGTCGCCAAGCTGTGGACGTCCTGCTCATGGACAGTAAATCCATCGCAATTTCGGAGCACCGACTCGAGAAGAACACGGATGGAGTAGGGCAGGCGGTCTATTTGACCAATGCCTTGATCTTGAAGCGTTGATAATCGAAAAATACCAACGTCTTGGCCGCCAGTTTGAAAAGTGTCTCGGGCACCGAACGCGTTAAATTTTGAGCTCATTATTTGGCCTGTTAGATGATGTCTTATCGAACAATATTGTCGAGATTCCGTAATTTACTGTCAACCGCGGGGATGATAAGAAGGCCGGAAAAGATCGCGGAAGATTGAATAAATATTATTATTGTTTCGGGCTTCGTGAAATGCTTTAGTAGATCGAACGCTTGGTTGGGAGGAGGCCTGAGGAAGGCGCAATTTGCAATACCTGCTTCAGACGACCGGCCGGTTAGCCGGGATTAGTTCGATTTGCGCTCTACCCAATAATGCGCGAAATTAATGGAGGGCGTAAATAGCTTGGCCGACTTTCGTTGAAGGATAGCGACTAAACGGCCTTCGGGGTCAATGGCTTTGACCAAGTCCCATGGCGGGGCCGTGTCGAACGACCAAGTATGGCCATTGGCAAATCGTTCGATCTCTTTCTTCGGAATCTCAATGGACTCTAGATGGTTCAGCGGTTGGGAAGCGTTGATTAATATCGAGTCTAAATTCGATTCATTGATGGCGTCCAAAGAGATCGCGTTGGCTAACTGGAAATCACCGATCGAGACGCGCGTCAGCGCCGTCATGATCGCACCGGAACCTAATTTTTCTCCGATATCACGACCGAGCGAGCGGACATAAGTGCCGCTGCCGCAGTGAATGCGAAGCCGAAATTTAGGATAAGAGAAATCAACTAACTGAAGATTGTGAATCTGAATCTTCCGAGGTGCGAGTTGGACATCTTTTCCTTGCCTTGCAAGTGTGTACGCCCGTTTTCCTTGTAGCTTTAAGGCAGAAAACGCAGGTGGTCTTTGAAGAATTTCACCGGTGAAAAATGGAAGAACCTCCGCCAATTGATCGGCTGAGATTTGCGGTGCCGAGGGGACGACAGTTTTCTCGCCATACCGATCTTCTGTGTCTGAAACGATTCCTAATTCGAAATCTGCCAAATAGACTTTGGGCTGATCCTGAATGAAGCGAGTCAGTCGCGTTGCGGGCCCAATGCAGAGAACGAGCACACCGGTCGCTAATGGATCGAGCGTTCCTGCGTGGCCGACTCGTGTCGGTTTGATTAGTTTCTGAACCGCATTGACGGCCCCGCGAGAGGTGACGTGTGGCGGTTTATTGATGTTGAGGAAGCCAAACACTTAATATTGAGTTTGCAAAGGATCTTATAAAACGGGTGGCAATTTAGAATTCAGAATTTAGAAGTCGAAATAAATCGAGTTGGAATGGTCTTATTTTTTTAAATTTGAGATTTCTAATTTCATATCAGAGATCTGCTGCTCAATCTTTTCGACTTCATCAGCCTCGTCTGTTTGCTCCCTCGCGGAAGCAAGGATTTTCTGCGTTTTCTCAACACGTTGGCGAAGAATTTCGAGTTTCTTTTTGGTTTTTTTATCCATTAGTCCGAGTCGGTGCCTCTGGGCTTTTTGAATTAAAAGCGAGCGATAACGTATACCTAAATGAAAATGAGCCTAGCAACAGGTCGCCAGGCTCATTTTTTATAAGGGAGAGACGGCCAGTCCGTCAATCATAGGCAATGTTCGATTGACTAGTTGTTGGTTACCGTTGCATTGAGAGATTCGGTGCCCGCCGCTACTGGAATCGTCGGAGACGGCTTGCCCGCGTACCACAGTTCGGTAATTTTCTCAGCTTCGGATCCACGGAGCTTTACCGGCAGCTCGTTTGAAAATTCGATCTTTGCCAATTTGTCGGTTCCGTAGAATGTGCTGATGGTTTTCTTGACCATACTCATTCGCTGTTGGTTGAGCTGTGCATCAGTATCCCGATGGATGAAGACCGTGCGTCGCGCTTTTGGCATGTTGTTCATAATGCCCGCAACGGTGTGGTTGCCATACGTATTCAGTTGGCTGGTCAGTGGATCGAAATGATTAGATGTAAGCACGCATTGCTCTTCGAATCCCTTATCGATCATGGGCTTCCACATCGAAGTGTAAAGTTGACGGTCGGCACAGTCAAAAGGTTTCGGCCAGGCGCTGTTGCGTGCCGTCACTGTGGCTGCGTGTTCCTTTGCTTTGGCGTGAACTTTCTTCCAACGCTCCATGTGCTTTCCACTTCCAAAACTTGGTCTGGTGCGGGCGTCACTAAGGGCGCCTGCTTCGCAAGGTATTCCAGGGTTGACCTCGTCTTGCTCAACTGCGATCAGCTCTGGTGTGGATCGAGGTTGGGTATAATTAATGACAGATGTATACGTTGGATTTACCTGCGCATCGGCTTGGCTTATCAGTGCTAAGGATACAATGGTGATTGTGATTAAAGACTTAATGTTTCGCATCACTTTACTCCGGTTTGTGGGTCCGATTTCACCTTCACCGTGTGCCGATCATTGCATCGGAGATGCATATGTTGGCTGGCTTTCGATCAAGGTCGGCTTAACAGAGCAAGTTTACACGCTCCATGTAGCCGTCAGGCAAGTTGCAGTAACCGCAATTGCACAGTTCTAATATCGGTATTGTCTGATTGAGGCTGCGTGCCGAAACGAACTTGCAGGAAAAAATTGGCGCCATGGCAGCGTAATTTGAGAAAAACCTTTGGTTTTTCCGCGAAAGCCGAATTTAAAGGATAGTCCGAACAGGGAAAGCTTAACGATTAGCTTTTTGCGATTAGCTTTTTGCGATTAGCTTTTTG
>JAPKBL010000042.1 GCA_028823415.1 Mariniblastus sp. | reverse complement strand
TTCTTCCTGTTTCGGCTCAGGCTTAGCTGCTTCCTGTTTCGGCTCAGGCTTAGCTGCTTCCTGTTTCGGCTCAGGCTTGGCTTCTTCTTTGGGTGCTTCCGGTTTCTCTTCTTCTGGAACCGGTGTCACCTCGGGGGACTCTGTTTTGGACGCGACCGGAACCGGCGCGGTACTTTTGGTTTGGGTTGCCTCGTCGCCTGGATTACTGCAAGCAGTGATCAGGAGGCAGCCGAGAACTAATAGCCATCTCATTTGCATGTTATTCCTCTGGGTAAATTATCTAAGCATTGTTTTCAACGCCGTCACATTCTACCGCGACTGGCGGCAATGTGAAGGGAAACGGCAGTTAATCTCGCGCCAAGCTGCCAAATGTTGGTCGCACCACCAACCATGTTCCTTCCAGAGATCCGGCAAATCGTAATATAAGCCGGTTTAATGACGATTTTCGGCCGCCAAGGTTGCCCTTTCTTGGGGCTTGAAGGCATTGCCGGGGAGAGGATAAATGGCTTCTGCAAATGTAAGGAGCGTAGTTTTTGATGTTTCGAGGATGAGATTGAACCGATGTTTCGGTGAAGTGTCAGACTATCTATACTTCGCCCTTCGCCGAGGACCGCGATTTGTGAACGCGGGGGGCAAGATTTATGTTCTGAGTACAACGCAAGAAAAATGACAATTGTAAAACTACCTGACGGAAGCTTGAAAGAGTTTGATTCAACGGTTTCTGTAAAAGATGTTGCCAAAAGCATCGGATCCCGCTTGGCCAAGGATGCCCTGTGGGGCGAGATCGACATGCAGCCGGTCGAGTTGGACTACGAAATTCCGCAGGGTGAACCGGTCAATTTAAAGATCATTACCAAAAAAGATCCCAACGCGCTGGCAACCATGCGTCATAGTTGCGCGCATGTGATGGCGCGGGCGGTGATGCGCATTAAGCCAGGGGTTCAGTTAGCGTTTGGCCCGACAATCGATGGTGGGTTTTACTACGATGTCGAATGCGATGAACCCTTGACCGAGGAGGATTTTCCAGCGATCGAAAAAGAGATGGCAAAGATTATTGCCCTCGATGAGCCATTTGAGCGACTGGAGCGTCCGCGGTCCGATGCCATTCAGGTATGTAAAGATCTAAGTCAAGATTTCAAAGTCGAGCATATCGAAACCGGATTGGCGGAGGATGACTCCCTTTCGTTTTACCAACAGGGTGAGTTTCTCGATTTGTGTCGCGGCCCCCACATCCCCTCCCCTCGCCGGATTGGCGCATTCAAACTACTTTCGATTGCCGGTGCCTATTGGAAAGGCGATCAATCTAGAGAGCAACTTCAACGTCTTTATGCGACTGCGTTTTTTACGCAGGCGGAGCTGGATGCGCATTTAGAGTTGCTTGAGGAAGCGAAAAAACGAGATCACCGGGTTTTAGGTAAACGCCTTGGGTTATTCCACATCGACGAAATGGTTGGTCAAGGGCTCGTGCTTTGGACTCCTAAAGGTAGTTTCGTTCGACAGAAACTTCAGGACTTCATCTCGGAACATTTGCAGCGTCAGGGATACGATCAAGTTTTCACTCCACACATCGGAAAGCTTGATCTTTATAAGACATCGGGTCACTTTCCCTATTACCAAGATAGCCAGTACACGCCATTGGTTGACCGAGAATATTTGAGTCAACTGGCGGAGGAAGGCTGCACTTGCGGCGAGTTAGCGAATTTGATGAACGAGGGAGAAATTGAGGGCTACTTACTGAAGCCTATGAACTGCCCTCATCACATTCGGCTTTTTGCCTCCGAGCAGCGAAGTTATCGTGATCTTCCGATTCGCTTGTCTGAATTTGGAACCGTCTATCGCTGGGAGCAATCGGGCGAGATTGGTGGATTAACGCGAGTTCGCGGGTTCACTCAGGACGATGCGCATCTGTTTGTTACTCAGGAACAATTGGGTGAAGAATTAATTGGCTGTATCGAATTAGTGAAAATTATTTTTGGTGCGATGGGCATGGAAGATTACACGGTTCGGGTCGGTTTGCGAGATCCTGATAGCTCTAAGTATGTCGGGGATCCCGAGAATTGGGATTTGGCCGAGCAAGCCTGCCGCGAGGCAGCCCAAACCCTTGGCAAGGAATTCAGTGAGGATCCCGGAGAGGCAGCGTTCTACGGACCAAAAATTGATTTTGTGGTCAAGGATTGCATTGGACGAAAATGGCAACTTGGGACGGTGCAGGTGGACTACAACCTGCCAGAACGATTTGGGCTGGAATATGTTGGTTCGGATAATAAGCCCCATCGCCCGATCATGATTCATCGGGCGCCTTTTGGCAGCATGGAGCGATTTATTGGTGTTCTAATCGAGCATTTTGCCGGTAGTTTTCCCTTGTGGCTCGCTCCCGAGCAGGGGCGGATTTTGACCGTCAGCGATAAATCAGAGGAATATGGAAAGCGTGTAGAGTCTCAGATGCGAAATGGGGGAATCCGCGTCAAAGGTGATTACCGAAGCGAAAAGCTGGGAGCCAAGATTCGTGACGGTCAGTTAGAGATGATTCCGTATATGATGATTGTCGGACCGAGAGACGCCGAAAACGGGACCGTTTCGATTCGAGACCGAATAGATGGAGATTTGGGGGCAATTCCCGTGGAAGAGGCGATCGCCAAATTTCAGACCGAGATTGCTGACAAAACCGTCCGCAGGAAGAGCTCTTAAATAATTTCAGCTAAGCGGCCGGATTCCCGAGGAACCCCAACGGACGTTGAATCCGATTTATGTTATCCTCAGAAGCACAATTCGCCTTGAAAGCCCCGAGTGGGTACAATAAAACGTAAGTATTAGTTGACGATCGGTATTGATCGGAAACATAATCGCAGACTGTGAGCGGATCATTTTCGGTTTGAAATACCGAATAAAACACCGTGATTAGTCGATGCACTCCATTGATTTTTTTAGAAAGGGAAAACAATTCCACCGAGCGACAAAAAACAGACCCGCATCAATGACCAAATCAGAATCTCACCCATTCGCGTTATCGACCAAGACGGTAACCAACTTGGGGTTATACCGACTGAGGAAGCACTCAGCAAAGCAAAAGAAGCGGGCTTTGATCTAGTTGAAGTTGCAGGCGACGCGAAACCGCCCGTTTGCCGAATCATGGATTTCGGTAAATTTAACTACGACAAAAAGAAACGTCAGACCAAAAACAAGTCTCATCAAACTAAGCTCAAAGAGATCCGCGTGCGCCCCAAAACAGGCGAACACGATATCGGGTTTAAGGTCAAAAAGGCAATTGGCTTTTTGGAGCACCATGACAAGGTTCAGGTCACGGTACTTTTCCGCGGTCGAGAAAATGCTCACATCGACGAAGGCCGCAAGGTGATGGACTACATCATTGAGTTGTTGTCCGAACACGGAAAAGTCGAGAGCAATCCATCCCAGCAACCTCGAAGAATGGTCTGCACGATTGCCCCGCATAAGTCATAACACCTGATCGCGGCAGGTTCGGGGAACTCAATGCCGCCAGTAAATTCAACTGGATCGAAACAGCTTAAACTTTTAGGCGCGAGGTTCGATACCCAATGAAAAGCGCCGAGGGCTTATGGCCCGCGGCGTTTTTGTTTTTAACAGCTGGTTTAAAAACAGAATTCGCCACCGTAGTACATGCCGTGAAGCAGTAAGCTGCCATTGACATCGCTATTTTCAAGATCGTAAGCGTGACCGAAATTATATGGCACTTGGTCTCCAGCGAGACTCACTCCGGAGATCCCCAGGAGTCGGTAGCCGACTTGGGCGCGAAGGCGACGGCTTACTTGCATCGATAATCCTGCGTCGAATTGACCAAGCAGTGAAATCTGATTTGCAGAGGATGAATAATCCATCGCCATATAGCCATTGTCATCTGAGATTACTTGTTGTGTCTCGATGAAGTTACTGAATCCACCACCACTACCGCTGAGGGTAAGTCGAATCCGGTCGGTTAGCGAAATTTCATTTCGACAACCGAGCTGAAACCCGGCCAGCATATTGTTAGCATCAATTTGATATTCGGTCCAAGATGGATAACTGGCATCCCCAGAGTGGCTGCCATACCGAATGCTTTCGTCAAAACTAAACAGACGAAACCCACCATAGAATTCAAAGCTCGCTTTTTGGCATCCTCGCATGGTGTACTCACCTCCGTTGCGAAGCAGATTGAATTCGAAGTTGAGTATTTCAGTGTCCCGGTAGATTTCTGAACAACAACCGGCGTTGTAAATGTCTTCAATGGTGTCGCCGGAGGGGGTGTGGTCGATTGAATCGAGGCCTGTGAGGTGGGTGAATGTGGTTCCCTCAAGAGAAGCGGTTGCCTCGTCTTCGAGATACCAAAAAATAGACTCCCATCCTTTTCCGCACTCATTTCGCCGAGCGAGAGAGGCACCGAGTCCGTTCATCGATTGGAGATCTGCGTCAGTCGAGTCGATCGTATCGCCGTTCAGGTTGTAGCCGTAACAAAGATCGTCCTCATAATCACGGCGAAATGTGATTCCGAAGACCCCGCCAACAAGATTCGCGTTTCGCTGTCGGTTTCCGGCTTGCTGGCACGCCTCACAAGCTCCAGAGCCACATCCAGTCGGGGCACCAAAGTTGCCCCGGGGATCGCAATTGGAAAGCTGAATTGGGCTGCCTCCGACGCGGTTGGGAAGAACGGTATTGCCCCAGGTCGGAGAGCTATAAGAGCCGCCGTAATCGACGGTAGATTCAGGTGTGTCGAGGATGATCTCTTTGTCGCGGGTTTCGATGGCCTCGGTCGGTTGGCTGGGCGCGTCGATAATGAATTCTTGACTGGATTGTCTTCGTGCCAGTTTGGGTTGGATTCCAGCAGCCTCCAACTCTTCGTTGCCATAGCCAGCCCGCGCCAATATCGATTGATAGGATCCAAACATCCCATCGTCATTCAATTGTGCATTGGAATGACTGGTCAATGAGAACAAAGCCAATGTAAAACAGAGCTGCCGAAAATATCTCATCGATTCTCCTAGTATTTTTCTACTCGCCAGCACCCGTGGCTAAAGGAAAGATTTTGTGCGAAGGCATTTTTGAAGATCTTCTAAAATGCTCGAGCCAAATTCCAGAGAGTAGACTTCCCCGTGGTGACATCGTCTAACCGTTGGAAGTATGCCAACCCGACTTATCGATAAACTTGCAAAAATCGGAAAACTAGGCGGAGCAATCCTAATCTTCGGAGGTCTTTGCCAGATCGGTAATTCCTGCGGCACCGTTGATGTCGAGGCAGTCGCAAAGGTTTAGCTGACCGGCACAGATTGACATTCCTTCAAGGTTTGTAAGGAAACGCCCCAAAAGTGAGATATTTGCGTTATCGAGTCGCCGTAGGACTGCCCTTGGCCATCGATCAACACGCAATAATATTCTGCGGCCTTGGCGGAGCCAGGGTTCAGTTCGTTAAACGCCCAGATCCCTGACGTGTAGCAACGAAGTGAAATTGACACCCACTGCATCAAAAATTTCCGCGGAGTTTTCGCCACGGTCAACGATCGCAATGATTCGATCGACTTTTAATCCAAACGCCCTCGCGTGTTCGATGGCGCGAAGCGAGCTTCCCCCGGTTGTGATCACATCCTCCATCATGACCGCGGTCTGTCCGGATACGACGGGACCTTCCACCTGTTGTCCGGTACCATGTGCTTTGGCTTCTTTGCGAACAATGAACCCTTTTAACGGTTTCCCAGTTTGCCACCCGCAGGTAATGACTGCCGCAGTGATTGGGTCGGCACCGATCGCCATCCCACCTACCGCATCAGGAAGGTTGTCTCCCATTGATTCGAGAATGCCCTGGGCAATAACATTTGCGCCTTCGCTATCGAGAGTCAATTTTCGACAGTCTAGATAATAACTGGCTTTTTTCCCCGAAGCTAAAGTAAAATCACCAAAACGCAGCGCGTGTTGTTTTACTAATTCAATAAGTCGCTGTCGATCGTACACGGCATTCTCACTGCATGTCTTGCTGTTTGATTAAAACGTAGATGCCAATATGATGGTTTTAACAAATTCGTCAATGAGCAGCCTTTGTTAATCGCCTGTGATTGAGCGGATATGATTCACTATAAGCCCAAGTTGTTTTTTCTTGCGGTCACCTTTAGCGCCCAGAATTGTCTATGAGCCGATCTGAAATTCGAAATGCGGTTGTTCTGGTAATCGACCGGCTGGGCGCTGATTTACTTGGTGCCTATGGAAGTACTTTATTTGAGACACCCAATTTCAATCGCCTTGCTGCCCAAAGTTTATTATTTGATCAAGCCATTGCTTCGTCCCCTCATTTGATGGATGCCTACGATCAATTCTGGGGCGGCTCAGGGGAGAAGAATTGGCTAGCGCAAATTGGCGAGGCAGGATATTCACCGGTCATGCTGAGTGATGCTCCGGAGTTATCGACTCATGCTTCAGCAAAATATTTTGACAGGATTTTGCCGTTCGAAAAATTAAGCAATGACCGCCCAGCTGATTGTATTGAGCAGACCGAACTCGCTCATTTTTTTGCACAGGCAACGCAAGCTATTTCTTCGCTTGAGGAAGGCTCTTGTTTGTGGCTTCATTCACGAGGACTTTCTGGAGCTTGGGACGCACCACTTAAATTACGAACTCAATTGGCAGATTCAGAGGATCCGGAGCCACCCCATTGGTGCGGACCACCTTCGGGTTGGTTTGATGCAGAGAATGATGACCCCGATCAATTGTTAAGCTACCAGCAGATCTGCGCTGCGCAGGTAACACTGATCGATGATTTCCTGGGGGTTGTCCTCGACTTAATGGAGACGGACTTAGGTAAATCGACTGTGTTGTGTCTACTATCTCCACGAGGCTACCCGCTGGGTGAGCATGGAATAGTAGGTGGTGATTCTTCTAATTATTTTGAGCAGTGCCATGGGGAAACCCTTCATGTCCCCATGATGATTCGTGTTCCTGATCGCCAATGCTATAACAGTTTACGAAGCCTTCGTTGCGGTGCGCTCGTGCAACCCGGATTCGTCTCGCAATTATTGCAGGATTGGTTTGCTGGAGATGAACCCATGCAGCAATCGCTCAAGAATTTAGCGTTTCGACTTCCAGAGAAGAATAAAGAAATTGCATGGACAAAATCGGGTGATGTTAACGCAATGCAAACACACGCCTGGAAGTTAATTATCGACGGTGATCGAAATTCGCTCTACGTGAAGCCGGATGATCGATGGGAAATAAATGACGTAAGTCGCCGCTGTCCATCAATTGTCGCGTCCATGGAAAGTGTGATGAAAAATCTGACTGAGTCGGGGACGATCGTCTGGCCAGAAGGATTTGAACTTTCCCGGGAGCTAGCGGATCGCCTGGAGTAAGACTCAAGCCGTCCCTCATCTGGCTTCGAGGAAGCGAATGTCGAGTGAGGTTGCAGGGTGTTCATGGCTCAGGGGTCAAATTCATTCCCATCTAAGAACGATTTAGATACCTGCTAGCAAGCATTGATTCGGTTGGGCTAGATGACCATTACGTGGATTGGTAAAGTTCGCGGACGTGAAGAACATCGAAAAGTCGTTGGCTTTTCGAAACCAACTCTGTTGTTTTTTAACTTAGGCCAATCGAATGACCGGACACGGAAGTCCGAAATTCGTTGTTTCGATAATCACGGCAAAATGTCTGTTCGTGCTGATGTTTTCTGCTGCGCTTTTCTGGGCACTTATGCCGCGGCCTGCTCTCGCAATGATGCAGAATCGTGATTCGGTTCAACCGTCAACTTTGGCTTTGAAATCGCCCGCCAAACTTCTCCCCAATGCCAACGTTGTTCGATTCGATTCGGAAGTTGAGTCAGGTCTTGCTGAGAACCAAAACTTGCGTTTTCGAATCTCATGGGGTGGAGGGTTGCCGCAAACGTGGGCCGGGACGGTCACGGTGGTTAATGGAGAACTTTCTGACCCAACGCCATTGGGTCTTGAAGCGGAGGCAAACGCAACCATTGAAAAATCCGGCAACGTATTGAATGTGCATCAATGGTCAAAAACAACTTACGGCGGCTTCGATGTAACATTGACGGGCACCAGCGAGACACGTGTTATTTTGGACTTAAGTTCGGTTGAACAACCGGCATCTCGGTATGAGCAGACGCTCTCGCTTAAGCAGCTTTTGAGTGGAGTGATCGCCGGAGAGATTGACTCGATTGGCAACCGTTGCTCGATAGCGAGAGTTCCCGGAGACGAACTTGGCGTCAGCTTTTCCCGTCAACATTTGGTTTTCGCTTCCGAGGAGAAATTTGAATTTTCGATCGCTCCCAATCGGACTCCGTTCTTAAGTCGAGGTGTTACCTGCAGAATCAAAATGGTATCTGCCAATCCGGCCGGTATTGGCGGTGGTCGATCATTGGTTTCAAAATCGCTTTCGTATCAGACGAATTCCATTGGATCGGCTCCTCCTCAACCGGTGAAAGTTGCGCTGCCGTTAAAAGAGGGTGTCTACAATATTGAGATTGAACTGGAGCAGCAGCGTTATCAGGCTTCCTTTAGCTCAAGAAAACCGCCTGTCAGTCGCTCGATACAGGTGTTGGTTTTGTCCAGTGAATCTGCGAAGTCGAATCAGAAAGCCTGGGAGTCTATTTACTCGACGGACCTTTTGGGAAAGGCGGAAGCAAGTTCGCCTTGGAGCCAGCTCGCGCAACTTGCAAACTTAAAACATCCAAAAATCTTTGGCAATAATCGCTACACTCCGGTACAAGTGAAGGGCCGCGAGATGGGAGAGCTTGCCCCCGGAGGCTGGCAGGCGATTCCGGTAACCGTGGGTGAACTGGGGCAGCCTCACATCATTGAGATTGAATACATGGCGGAGGAAGAGACTGCCATTGGTGTTAGTTTTTTACAGCCCGATGCCAATGGGCAAGTCCCAAACTACGGTTTCGATTCTGGAGTGCATATTGAAAAATCGTTGATGCCTCGTTCAAAAAACGGAATCCAAAGTCGACGTTTGAGTTTAACGGTATGGCCGGAGACGAGCTCGCCGTACCTCTTAATTGCGAATCGCCATCAGACTGACAAAGCAGTCATCGGTACCGTGGAAATCAAGGCCGGTCCGGATCGTTTGCCGTCCAATGGCAATCCGCTGCCCCCGAAAAAGGCGAATCGTAAAGTGATGGCTTTTTATGAGATGCCATTATTTTCCGAGAACTTTGGCGTGTCGGAGAAAATTGACCCGTTAGTGAGTGAGCCTCTCGATGATTGGCAAGTTTTTCATGAGGGTGCCACGAGGTTCATCGAGTATTTGAAAGCCAATGGTTACGGTGGGGCATTTGTCACTGTCGCTTCGGACGGAAGTTCGATTTATCCGAGCGAGCTCTTGCTGCCTTCCCCCAAACACGACACCGGTGTCTTTTTCACCAACGGGCAGGATCCGATTCGAAAAGACGTTCTGGAAATGTTGTTTCGGATGTTCGAACGCGAGGGGTTAGTCTTAGTGCCCACGCTGGCGTTATCGGGGCCGTTGCCGGAAGTGGAGACGGGGCGCCGCCGAGATGGCACCGATTCCGATTTTGATATGTACGATTTGAATGGCAAAAGGCGAGAGTTTACAAAATCCAATAATCGCCTCCCGATTTACAATCCGCTCAATCCTTTGGTTCAACGATCCGTTCGCCGGATTGTTTCAGAACTTTCGAATCGCTATCGATCTTACCAGGCATTTGAGGGAGTCAGTATTATTTGTCGTCCTGACACGTATACATTATTGCCTGGTCGGCATTGGGGGTACGATTCGCTAACGATCCAGAGGTTCATTCAAGCGCAGGCTGATCTAAGTGGTGTTCCCAAGGATTGGTCAGAAATTCAAGGAATTTTACTCGGTACGCATCGCGACCAGTGGATTCAGTGGCGGGCGGCACAAATGCGACATTGGTATCAAGATTTGGCCGATGAGGTGCGACGCGCGAAACCAACGGGTAAGTTATATTTGGCGCCGGTAGACTTGTATCGGAATGACGAAACAGCTTCGGCGTTCTCTCCCAGCTTGCATGTTAATCCTGATTTTAAAAAAATCATGCTCTTCATGGGCTTTGATGATCAGCTCAGCTCGGTTGCTGCATCGCAAGAAAATCAGGGCGAGCTAATTTTGCTCAAGCCGCATCGTGTTGCCCCGGGGCAATCGTTGGCATCGCAGCGGGTGGATTCTAATGTCGAAAATTCTAATCAAGCAAAACAGTTTTTTTCAAATCTGAATTATTCGGGTGATATCTTTACGAATCGTTCAACGTGGGCACATTTCGCTCAACTCGAGGAACAGGTTCCCTTCGGCGAGCAACAATCGCCGTTGATGCGCCTGCAGCCGATGAGCCAAGGGAATGGGCTGAGCCGGCAACGGTTTCTGCAAAGCATCAAGAATCGTGATTCACGCATGCTCGTCGATGGCGGGGTGACACTCACGTTTGGCCAAGAGTCGGAATTGCAAGAGCTGATCACAGTGTTCGCACGATTACCCGATGTACCGTTTAAAGATGTCTTGTCGGAACGTTTCCCCAAGCCTGAACTGGGACATCTCGCAGTCAGGCAATTAGAATTCGAGAACGAAACCTATTTTTATGTTGCCAATGCATCACCGTGGCCTAATCGCGTTCGACTTTCATTAAATGGTAAAACCTCGCCGGTCGAAAAAATTGAGTCATTTTCCGATTCTCGCTTCGACGTCGTGAGGGTCCCCCCGGCCTCCACACCGCCAAACTCCGCCGCCGCAGATAAATCGACCGACAATTCGGAAGCAGGAATCGAAGATCTTAATAGTCAGGTTACTTTTGAGATTCCAGCCTACGGTCTACTTGGAGGGAAAATGGCATCGGGAGCAAAAGTCACCGATTTTGATTTTGCCTTACCGGAAGCGGCGGACAATGCCCTGCAACGACATGTATTTACCCTTAAATCAAAATTGACTAAGTCGGCGAACCCACAGCCTCTTGGCGTCCTCGAAAACAATGGCTTTGAGTTTGATGGGCAATCTAATTTTATTGGTTGGAGCACCATACCGCGGTCAAAGGGGTATGTGGAGCTAATCAATCATCCCGAGAGTTCCGATCGTAGTGTGACTCAAGGGGTTGCTTCGCTTCGCCTCACGGGAGGCGACGACTTGACAGTGTGGGTTCGGAGTAACAAGTTTGAGGTCACTGAAACTGGCAGGGTGTCTATTTCTGTTTGGCTTAAAACCGAAGATCCAGCTCGACAGCCACCGTTACGCTTAGCACTGGATGGGCAGTCCGAGGGTGTGAGTTATTACCGATTTGGCTCTGTTGGAAGCCTGTCTCCCGATCCAAAAGCAAATCAGATCGAATCGCGATGGAAGCGGTTTGCTGTTCATTTTGACGATCTTCCTTCCGAGGGTCTGACAGATGTCCGCATTGGATTTGACTTAATGGGGCCAGGGCAAGTGAGCATCGATAACGTCGAGGTGTTCGATCGATGGTTTGATGAGAACGATGTGAAAGCTATGACCCAAATGCTGGCGAGTACAGCGCCACTGCTTTCCGATCCGATCGGTTACGAGCGATGCCGGCAGTTGCTGACTAGCTATTGGCCTCAGTTTCTCGATCGGTTTATTGCCTTGCAGGAAATTCCTTCTGAGCCTTCCGGTCAAGCAGTCAAGGACGGCACGGGTTCTGTGAGAACCAAGCGATCAGAAACTAGAGGCAGGCAAGAGGGGTCCGATGAAATTCAAGAAATCGAGGAACCCAAGGTGCCGATGTTCCGCCGAATCAGAAATTTAGTTCCTCAGCGAAAGTCCCCGGTCAAATAGGGGATGGTTGCGACGCGTCTTCCACGTTGGCCAGTTTCTTTAAATGCGTTTCCATTTCTTTTTCACCGCTCAAGAACTCCACCTCAACGATAACCGCGTAAACGGGAATCCCTCCCAGTCGATTGGCTCCGATTTTCACCAGGTCTTTATGGGTGCAAACAAGCATGGATGCCTCACAGGATTTTGCAGAATGTTTGATGTGTTCAAGATCGTTTCGTTGGTAGTGATAGTGGTCGGCAAATAGCGCAGATCCGACGATGTCGCAGTTCAGTTTTTCCAAAGAGAGCTTGAAGTTGTCGGGGTTGCCGATTCCACAAAAAAAGAAAACGGCCCGACCATCTAGTTTAGAGATTTTTTCTGTTTGCCCATCAAATTGCAGGAGATGGCTGGCTCGGGTCTGGGTTTCCGCGATTGCGATACCCGGTGCGTAACGACTGATCTTTTGAACGATCGCGTTGCGGCTGGCGATAGAAATTAAATGGACCCGCGTCAGTACAAGGATGTCAGCACGCGATAGGCCGTCGAGTGGTTCCCGCAAGAGACCCCGAGGTAACAGGCGATCGAATCCGAAAGGTGCGGTCGCGTCAATCAAAACAATATCGAAATCACGGGCAAGTTGGCGGTGTTGAAACGCGTCGTCGAGAACGATAATTTCGAAATCTAGCTCATTCAACGCAATTTGAGTCATCCGGTAACGATCGGGGTCTTGGAGATGGGGCACGTCGGGAAGCCGATGTTCCATTTCCAGTGCCTCGTCATTGGGGCCGTCGACTCCGTTGCGGGCTACCGACCCATAACCACGGCTAACGAGTGCGACGCGAATACCATAGGATCGAAGACGCTTAGCTATCCAGATGACCATCGGTGTTTTCCCCGTCCCTCCGGTGGTTATGTTACCGACGGAAATCACGGGGATGCCGGCCTTTCGAATGATCTTGTCGTCGTTTCGTTTCGTTGCGAGATTGAATTTTCGGTTGCGAAAATAAATTCCGGTTCGGTAGATCGGCGTAAGGCAACCCAAAATGACTCGCGTCAAGGAAGCGACGATTCCTCTGCGGTGACCACTGATGATTTCGAGAAGTTGAGTACGATCGAACATGAAATCAGTATGCCAGTGGGAGGTAGTTTAGATCAAGCCGCCGGCCAAGAAACCTAGAGGAGTTTGGCTATGCGGAGTGGCAAGCGGGCAGTTGGGCGCGGTTCGGGTTTAATTAATAAGCGGTTGTTAAAGGGTGGGCGGCGAGGGCCATCGGCTGCTCAGGCGTTGGCATTTCCCTGTTGTTTTCCATGGATGATGAGTTCTCTTCCAAGGAATCATCTGGTTATAATTTAGGGCAACTGCTATCCGGAAATAAGTAGTGCCGCAGAAAATGGAATGAACTGGCGGTTGCGGTTAAGTGATCATTATTTTGACTGAGTATTTCGACATGAGTTCTAGCGACGAAGCATCAAAATCCTACGAGACGGATGAAGAATCGGTTGCATCGGCACGTTGGTGTGCTTTGGAGCTTATGCAGCGGCGTGTTGCCGGTGTTCTGGTGGAAAAGTCAAAAACGACTCCCGACATCTATCCGATGACGTTAAACGGCATCAAAACCGCGTCGAACCAAAAAAGTAATCGGAGCCCCCAGCTTGATCTTCGGGAGGATCAGGTAGAGCAGGCGCTCTACGACTTGCGTCAACTCGGGGCGGTGGTCGAAGTGCATTCCGGAGGGCGGGTGCCCAAGTTCAAACATCAGCTTTACGAATGGATGGGTGTGACGCCGGTCGAACTCGCTGTGATGGCGGAACTGCTGCTTCGCGGCGAACAAACGCTGGGTGAATTGCGAGGCAGGGCTTCTCGAATGACAAAAATTGTGGATCTAGGAGAGCTTCGACCAATCATTGCTTCGCTGGTTCAACAGCGGTTGGTGATTCCATTAACTCCTTCGGGGCGTGGCCAAGTGGTGACGCACGGTCTGTATACAGCCAAAGAACTGGAAGGGCTGAATTCTCGATTTTCTACGTTTGATTCTGGGGGCACCGAATCCCCGCCTTGCACTCCCCCGCTAAGAGGGACGGCTGCGGAAACGCCTCAGGGCGACTGGGATACAATGCATCAGGAATTAGCTCAGTTGCGGGTAGAAGTGGAAGAATTAAAAAGAGCCGTCGCAGATTTGCAGCAATAACTGCCGCTCTCAAGTTCTTGCTGCTTGGATCGATGGTTAAAGTTTACGGGTTGTTGGGATCGTTTGGTTTTCAAACCGCAGTTGGTCATCACAACCGGAATTTCACTTAGGGCTTACCTCAGTCGATTTGTTGACTGAAACCGACGGAAGCGTTTTAACCGACTATTCGCCAAGACGCGTGCAAAGGTTGAAATCGAAAATGCGCGCCGTTTTGATACAGGCCTCAGTGGTTTCGTTGCAAACCTGTTAATCGTGTATTTCCGGCTTGCCTGATCCATAAGGAAAGTCGATTCGACTCTTAAGCGGACTGTCCAAACCATTCGATACCATCGTGCAAATCGTTTGACTAAGTCGCAGGCAGAGTTGAGTCACTTGGTGACTGTCCAATCTGTTTGCACAGGCTCGCATCAATCAAGAGTGATATCCGCTGACAGCCAGAAAAGAACTTACCATGAATCTAAAAATTGTTTTCAGCTCAATTCTGACCACCTTGATCTGTCTGCCATTAGTTTCGAGTCAGGTCGCTGCACAGGATTTAAATGCCCCTGGTGGTTTGGAAGGTTCCGGCCTCAGCCTAGGGGTGTCAGCAAGTGCTGATTTAACGGAAGAAGCGCGGAATATGGTCAGCCCGCGATTTGCCGGCTGGCAAGAGGTCACGCACGTTGCCAGTGGTGACCGAGTTAGCGAGACGCTTCGCGGGAATTGGATAATGGTCGATTCCAATGGTCGATTTGATGGTTCAGTAACCGCGGCAGCGGGAGCGGACGTGTCGAGGATGGAAATCTTCTTGCTGAATCGGGGGCGACTGGTGAAGCAAACGACCCTCAATGCCGGGGGGCGATTTGAATTCAATAATGTCAGCCAAGGTGCCTATTCGATTATTGGTTGGGGCGAGAATGGTTTCTTTGCATTTGGTTTAAACATCCTGCAAAACAACCCTAACAACAAAGGCGAAGTTGGAAACCGAATTAGTGCCACCGCATTTCAAAATCGCACAACAATCAATACCGATTGGATCAAGTACTACTCACCCCAGGTCAAGTTTCGTGTATTCGGATCGTACCCGACGGGACAGGGAGCCGATGCCCCTGCTGCACTCTTTGGATTCGAAGGGATTGCCCGGAATCTTCCAGCGTCGGTCACCGCGACTTCGATTTCTAGTCGCTCGGTATCGCGTCTCGCCGATGGACGGTTGGTTGGCCGGGTTCACCAAATGAATTCACTCGACGGGCGACCGGTCGATGTTCGGTCAACCAAGGTGATGCTTTTTCAGGGCGACATCGTTGTCGCTTCAACGACCACTGATAACTACGGCACCTTTGCCTTTAATGATGTGCCGGATGGTTCGTACGGATTAGCTGCCGTGGGTGCCGATGGCGTTGGGTTGATTGGCATAGATGTCTCGAGTGAACAGTCACCAGAGAATAATGTTAGTCCCAAGGTCATTGATTTTACGATGACCTCGGCGGAGACTACGGGCTGGTTAAATAACTTTGCCGGTGGATTTGCTTATCGCCGTGCTTTACTGGCTCCGCGTCCAGAAGTCGCTAAGCAAGATCCAATTGTTTGTCCAGGTTGCGACGGACAACCGGGTGGTTGCAGTCAGTGCGATGCCAGTTTTGCTGAGAGCTGCAAGTCCCGAGGCATTACGTTCGAGCAATGGTCTCAGTGGGGCTGTGAGACACAGGCTCAAAAATACGGCGATGGATCGATTCTCGCTGCTTGGGCTGCACAGCAACGGAAAAATGTAAAGAAGAACGATGCAAGATTTGAAAAAGCATTTTTCCCCAACGAGAGTCTCGAGGGGTTTGACCTTAATCAACCAATTCCCACTCCTGCACCACAAAATTAATCAGATCACAAAATGGCGGTTTGCATCGCCGAACTAGTATTTGTTTTCGAAGGTCGGATCCAATTGGATTCGGCCTTTTTTTATAAAAAAAGGGCAGCCTCTGATGAGGCTGCCCTTCGGCTTTTGTACTACGAACGATTCCAATCACTGGCGTGACTGAGCTCGAACGGATTAAAAATCTTCATCGCCACCTGGGAATGGAGCCTGCATTTGAGCCCCTGCAGCTCCAAGCAGTGCGAAAATACCGTCCTGAATTTCAATTCGGAAGTTAACACCATCGTCGATGTCATAAGTCATGTTGATGGTGTCGTTTCCTGACTCCTTGAGGGTGTCAATCATCTCTTCCATCATGGGATTCCCATCAACGCGGGCAGCCATTTCAAGAATTGGAACTAAGTGGAAGCTCATGGACATTGCCGTGGACTGTGGCTTGCCCTGGCTGGCTCCCTTCGCAGACGCGTCCATCGCTTTTTTGATGATGCTTTGGGGATTGGTTCCGACTCCCAGGTAGGCAGTGTCCATTCCAATGCCGACGACAATCGCGACGGATGAACCAAGAACATCCTGCATTTCGTCGGGGCCAGAAGAGACATCGACATTGATAGTGTGAAAAGTGACATCCTTGTGGCTACCCGAATTCAAATTGATTTCAAGTTCTCCAGGAGCCATTTCCTCTGCCATTTCGGCGAGTTCTTTTACAGCCGATTCAAGTTTTTTGGGATTGGTTAATTGCATTCCCATGCCGAAATTAACGTCCTTGTCATCCATCATGATGACGGCGCCCATGTCGATGACACCATTTTGAAGCGTTTCTTCAGCAACATCGACAAGCGTGTTCATGGCTTTCGCAATGGCGTCGAGTTTGTCGTCTGACAAGTCTGAATCGTAGCCTAGTTCTTCCATCATTGACGGAACGAGATCCGTCAGCGTGCTGGAGTAACTGGCAGCGTCTTCACCGGAGATCGATCCTGACTGGTTTAAAGTCATTGCCGCTCCGTCCATTACGAAACCAGAAAATTTCGAAGGCTCTTTTGGGGCTGAATCTGCAATCTTGGCGGCAAGATCGGAGTTTGGCATTCCTTTGAACCCAAAGTCTATCAGCAGATTCTTATTCATTTCGTTGATGCTGAGTCCGATCGTCAGGCTGTCAGACTGCGTGAGCATCATCTCGACCTGCTCCATCTGCAAATCGAGATTCGTATCTTCGCCGAGTTGAGACTGAGTCATTTCAGCGCTTGAGCGAATTAGATCCATTGCCTGATCTTTCATCGACTCTGGAATGTTTTTAGAAAAGATCTTTGCGGCAATATTATATTCCGCGAGTTCTTTGATCACGTCCTTAGGAACTGCCGGAGTCGACTCTAGCATCTCTGCATTCATCGAAAAGAAGGCGTAATTCCCGTCCATTTTGACTGACATTTCCTGGCCAGTATCCATGATAATCGTTGTCATTTCGTCGCCTTCGTCGATTTCCGCCATCCCGGAGACGGTATCGAGAATCGCTTCCATGTCGGTGACTGGTACGAAGCCAACTATTTCAGGCATGGGAGAATTGTCGGAAAAGTAAATCATCAGTCCTGCGTCCTTTTTGCCGTCGATACCGTTGGTGTACGGCTTAATCATCGCGTCCACAAAGAACATCATTTGCCCGAAACCAGCGGCATCCATCAGATATTTGACATCGGATATTTGCTCATCTAGTTTTGCGATGGAGACCACAACGGCGGGCTCCGGGGAACTTTGGCAAAACGCTTTGCTCATTGGCAGCAACGTTATTGCGCTTATCAGCAGGCTCAAAACGAAGGGTTTAAATAAAGACTTCACGATTGGTCTCCAAACTCAGATTGGTGCTTGTTATTAAGTAAGGTTCAAAAAATCAAATAGGATCAATGCGAATCTGATCAATATGATTTACGGTTTATTTTTTTAATCGATTGTTGCGGGCGTTGTTGATCGCCTAATCCGCCTGCGTCTTTATTGTCTACCAACCGGCTTTAGATGCAATAACTAGCAATGAAGAACAATTTAGGATTGTTTCGCAAAAACGGATTTGTAGGTTACGAAGTGATACGTGGCGATCCATGCTGTCTTTACTCATTACCTCGAAAACCAGCCCATTGTTTTGGTTAGTCAAAATAAGTAGGCAAATAGCGAGGTTGTCTGGATCAAATTTTGAACGTTTTGGAAGCGACGTCGCGATTTGTTAACGAATGAGCCCGCTGCCGACCGTCAAATAATGGAGAGATGAGTTCTCAATTTTTATGAAAAAATCCGCCGCAACCGTCGAGGGAGTTGTCTGGTGGCTTTTAAATTCCGGTCTAGTCACCTAAAAACCAGTTTTTAGCGCTCTCGGTAAACGATACGGCCTTTGGTCAGGTCGTATGGAGAAAGTTCAACTCGGACCTTATCGCCGGGAACAATTCGAATAAAGTGCTTACGCATTCTACCGGCGACGTGGGCGAGGACTTCATCGCCGGTCTCAAGTTCAACGCGAAAACGTGTGTTAGCAAGCGCCTGTGTCACAGTGCCGTCAACTTCAAAGGCTTCTTCTTTGGCCATGTATTCCCTTCGGAATTCTCAAAAAAAACGATCTTCGAAGTGGGTCCGAAATCGCAGTGATGTTCAATTCGCATTATTTTACTCCGAGAGTGGAACTAGTCTATAGCAACGTAGGAGTTTTGAAGGTTGATTTTCGGAGTTTAGTGCGGTTTTGAAGGGGTTTTGGGTTGGTGTGTGATCTGGGAGTGCATCGTTGAGAGGGAGCGTGATAGGATTGTGATCGTCGAAGGAAGAGATGAGTCGACATCTCACGATGCCTTTTTCAAGGAAATGAATTGAATTCTTCAACGGAACCCACCGAATCGAGCAACTCCTCATCAGCAACCTCTCGCGTGCTGACGCTTTTTGATTGCGTTTGTATTATCGTCGGCACGATCATCGGCGCCGGGATTTTTAAGATGCCGGCGATTGTTGCTTCCAATGTTCCGAGTGTGACCTGGTTGGTGGCGGTTTGGGTTGCCGGGGGGGTAATCGCACTCATTGGGGCGCTTTGTTTCGCTGAGTTGACTACGACTTATCCCGATCGCGGTGGCGATTACGGGTATCTCAAGCGAGCCTATCACTGCCGAGTGGGGTTTGCGTTTTCCTGGGCGGCATTTTGGGTCATTCGCCCGACAAGCATTGCCCTGATGGCAATGATATTCGGGGAATTCGCCGTTTCCGTATTTCCAGATTCGTTGAAACTCTATGCTTTTGCGGGGTTGAGCGTCATTGGTTTGAGCCTTACCAATTTGATTGGGGTTCGTTTTGGAAAAGCATCGCAAAATCTGCTGACGGTTGCCAAGGTAGCTGGGATTATGGTCGTCGTTGCAGCGGCATTCCTTGTTTGGCCGAGCGCCGAAGGTCCCAGTCCAGAGGTCCTCGCGGAAGTCCCTGCACAGATCAACGGCGCGGTTGATTCCGCGGCCGCGCTCGAAGAATCCAGCGAGTCGACATGGGAATGGTTCTGGCTTTCCATGGTTTTTGTGATGTTTACATTTGGAGGCTGGAACGACATCGCCTTTGTTGCAAGTGAAACACGCGACCCGAAACGGAACCTCTTGCGTGCCTTAGTCGTCGGCACTGGTGTCGTCCTGCTGGTTTATCTTTTGGTTAATCTGGCGCTGGTTTTCGGGCTGGGATTTGACCAGATGGCGTCTCTGGGGAGTCGCTGGGAAAATGCGACGTCAGTGTTGGTCGAGCAGAATATGGGACCGGTCGGAAAAGATTTGCTTTCCATTTTGGTTTGTGTCTCCTGTCTTGGAGCGATCAACGCGATGATATTTACCAGTCCGAGAATTTACTGGGCGACCGCGGTGGACTATCCGAGTCTTCGCTTGGTGGCTGGCGATGTGACGGGGAAAGGTTGCTGGCGGGGGATTTTATTGCAGGGCGTTGTCACGATTGCCTATATCTTGACCTTTGGGGACGACAAGAATGGTGTTGAAAATTTGACGGCTTCCAATGCGCCCTATTTTTGGTCGTTTCTCGGTTTGACCGTCATTTCATTGATGATCAATCGGGTTCGTTTCAAAGGGCAGTTTGAGGGATATCGCGTTCCGTTCTACCCGGTTCTCCCTGTCTTATTTGTCGGCGCCTGCTTATTTATGGTCTATCGCAGTTGGACCTATATGATGGATCAGGAATTGTGGCTGGCAACGGCCATAATTGGAGGGTGGGTTCTGGTGGGTTTAGTGTTGAGTTTTCTGCTGAGGAATGAGGCTCAGCAATCGCTAAAGAGCCGTTGATGGGAGCTGGTCGGAGGCCCCATGGAATTGGGGTAATTCACTGTGCGCCGGTTAAAAGGGAAAAAAACCGCTTAATCCGTTCAGTCGTTTTATGCGATCGTGAGCAAGTTTTCCCACAACTTGATTCAAAGCAGCGAACATATCGCCTTGTCATTGAGGGGTTCTGTCGTTACGATGGGCGTTCGAAATTTAATCCGATACATCATCAAAACAGGGGTTCATTCGAGTGGGAACCAAAAAGACCGGTAAGGGTCGTCGAAAGCTAGGCCGCAAAAAACGACGAATGCGAGCCAAAATCCGACATCGCAAGAAGTAATCGATCGCAATCGATTTGGCGTTGTAGCGTTCGTTCGATTCGATCTGCTGCTTTCTCTTTTTCATCTGTTACGAAACGGGTGAGATGCTGCGCGCTGGTACAGCGACGTTCTTCTGCATTTGATCTGGAGTCTGATAGAATCGAAAATCTTGGGCCGCGAGTCGGACGGATTGGTTTTCTGAATCGTTTGAGACGCAGTCGCTTCTCTCGCTTCCCTGTGAATTATCTAAATTCGTGCCACCGCTTTTTCGTGAGTTCTCTTTCATCATGCCTAAGGCAGATAGCTCAACGGATGCGAATTCGATGTCACCTCTTTGGCGGGGTCGGTTGTTAATTATTGCCGCCGCGCTGATGTGGAGCACGAGTGGGTTTTTTGCAAAGGCACCCATTTTTGATCAGTGGCCGGAAGAATCGCGGGGGTTGTTACTTGCGTTTTGGCGCGCTTTTTTTGCCGCCTTGATTCTGGTCTTGATGGTTCGAAAGATTCAATGGACGTGGAAGTTGATTCCAATGGTATCGACATTTGCCCTGATGAATTGGACCTATCTAACTGGGATGGTCTATTGCGAGTCGACGTTGGCCATTTGGCTTCAGTACACCGCACCGGCATGGGTATTTCTAATAAGTTGGTTTTGGTTCGGCGAACGTCCGATTCGACGCGATTGGATTCTATTAGTTTTTGCTTCGGTTGGCGTCGTGATTATTTTACGAGCGGAACTGTTTGGCGCTTCTCTCATTGGCGTGCGCTATGGATTGGCTTCGGGAGTTTTTTTCGCGGGCGTTGTCGTCATGCTGCGGTGGTTGAAAGATTACGATGCGGCCTGGTTGGTGTTTCTAAACCACGCGGTCACCGCAGTTGTCTTGGCACCCGTGTTAGTTCAAACCAATATTTATCCAACAGGGAATCAGTGGATTTATTTGGCCGGCTTTGGGATGTTGCAAATCGGAATCCCTTATTTGCTCTTTGCCCGCGGTGTGAGCGCCGTTTCGAGTCACGAGGCATCGGGGTTGACGCTGCTTGAGCCACTGCTGGTTCCCGTGTGGGTTTTTGTCGCATGGCATCAGTCCCCTGACTACACTCCTCCGGCGGTGACGACGATTGTTGGTGGCGGATTAATTCTCGCGGGGCTATCGTTTCGGTACCTCGGGAAAACGGCGAAACGGAAAATCAGTCAGGTGAACGCTGATTTAGAATGATCGTTTGCGACGGACGAAAGCAACGGCACCGTCCGAAAGATAGCGAGCGATTGTTTTTACTTTGATTCGAATTTACTTTGGTAGAGTTTGAGATAACCGTCCACCATCGATTCGACCGGAAACGCCGTTTCGACTAATTGGCGGCCCTGCTGGACAAGGATTTGTGATTCCTCGGGTTTTTCAATTAGGAATTTAGTCCAGCGGGCAAACTCATCGCGAGCGCCAAAATTGACCGCGAATCCGGTTTCCTGATGACGGATAATTTCCTGAGTCCCTTCTCCGTAGACTGCGATGGAAGGAATTTCAGCGGCCATCGCTGATAATAGATTTCCCGAAAGCGGTTCTTGAAGATGGGGGTGCCAATAAAAATCGAGCCCTTGAATCACAGACGATTCTGGGTGGCTTAGGAAATGAATATGAGCTTTGGCTTCCGTCAAGCTGGCAAAACGCTGCAACCGACTCAACTGAGAACCGCTGCCAATAATCAGAAAATGGAAGTCTTGACGAATACAAGTCAGGAGGTCGGTGGCCCAGATCAGGTCTTTTAACCGACTGCGATGAACCAGGGGGGCGACTGTACCTGCGAGGTAGGAGTTCTGCGGGAGCCCCAGTTTTTTTCTCAGTGATTCCCGAGCGATTGGTTTTTCGGCGGGGTTTGGCGGCGTCGTTGAGTTGGCGATAATTTGGATC
Organism: Mariniblastus sp.; assembly: GCA_028823415.1. Lineage (GTDB taxonomy): Bacteria > Planctomycetota > Planctomycetia > Pirellulales > Pirellulaceae > Mariniblastus. The sequence continues at coordinate 16,626 of JAPKBL010000042.1, read as the reverse complement.
TGAGACTCCAGTTTTCCATACTCGATCAGCTTTGTTTTGATCGACGCGTGGGGCACGACTGTTGTGAAGCTTTCGCTGTCTCCAAGCTGGTTTTCAAGAACCTGGTGCGTGAATCCTAATTCTCGTGGAATGGCAAGCCGCGTACTGATTAGATGTTTAAAAGGCAGCGGTCGAGCCAAGAGCACATTCTGGGTTGCGATAAGTGTTAGGATTTCGGCTTGCCCGCACCAGGCATGGACGAGGTCTGGTGAGAGAGCATGAATGAGTTTTCTTAGTTCGGGAATGATCGAAAAACTGTCACGAAATGAATGAAGCGGGGTTCGGTCGTCTTTGTTGAGGACATGTACCTTGATTCCGGAGTCGGTCCATTGCTTGGGTTCGGCTCGATACTCGCCGAGGATGGCAACATGGATTTCGTGCCCGCGTGCCGACAGGGCACCTGTCAGAATCTTCAGTTCTTCTACCGGGCCTAACTCAAATAGGCTCTCGATTGTAAACAGGATCCGATAATTCAAAGATTGTCCCTATCAGGTTTAATAGAATCCGATAATCGGAGTGTTTGTGGTTTTTCAAATGGCAGCAGAAAGTCTCGCACGGAGTTTTGAATATCAAATTGTTTGATCGCTGATATTTGGCCTTCCTGCCCCAGCCGTTTTCTTAAGTCAGGATTTCCCAATGCGAGGATGATGGCATCACCAAGGGCTCGCGGATCGTCGGGATGAATGACCAAACCGCTGACGTTGTTTTCAATGACGGTCTGCGTGAACTGGGTTGAGGTTACCACGGTCCCTACTCCAGCAGCGAGCGCTCTGGCGAGAAATCCGCAGCTTTCGTCAGATTTCAAAGGGTGGACGTAGAGATCGGCTGCCTGAAAAATCTCGTGCGTGTCGTCGAAGCTTCCCGGCATGATCACGGATTGGACTAAATGTTTCTCGAGAATTTTTGTCCAGACGTCGCGACTTTTGGGCCCGTCGCCGAGAATCCAGAGTTTTGATTTGGGAAATTGAGTGATCACCCGCGCCCAGGCATCGATGAGATCGAACAATCCCGAATCCCCATCGAGAGCCGCTCCGCAAATGACTAATGGTTGGTCGCTGCCGATCATCAGAACCGGATGTGCGTCGGAGATGGCAACCCGAGAATCGCTTTGGAGCGAATGTTGGCGTTCCTTGATTTTGTCGAGCAGAATCCCTTCATGGGCGACGTTGACGTGCGGATTGGTTACTCCCGGGTATTCCAATACTCTCTGCTGCGTCCAGAGAGAATCGGTTAAGACGCGCTGAGCTGAGTTGACTGCAAAAAGCTGCCGAGGGGTTAATTCTGACACCTCGTTTTTTGCTCCTGGAAAGTGATTATCGATTCGGATAACGAACGGGATTTTCCCCGAGAATGCGCGACTAATGGCCCACGCCTCCTCGTCGAGTCCGAAAACGATAATGCCGTCGAGTTCTAGTTGTTTTAATTCGCGCGTCAGGGATCGCAAATAGTGGAAAGACCGCCACGGGTGCGATGCCGATCGATTGATTCGACGAATTGGGATTTCGTCGTAATCAAAATAAAGGGGCCAGTTTTTCTCCCAGCGTACCGTCAGGATTTCTACCGCGTGCCCAAGTCGCTTGATTTGAGATGCAAGATCCGCAACCGCGAATTCTGTGGTTCCCGAGTAAGGCCAAAAGCGACGACTTACAATGGCAATTTTCAGCGGCAGTGGTTTCACCGGCGACGTTTTATCCTGATCGCCAAGTGTTTTTTCCATTGCAAGGAATCCTGTTGCTTGTGCTCCGGCGATTGCGCCGTAATTTTTAGGTGGCGGTGTCGGGAAGATCTTCCGGTTCCAAACAGGCTAAAAAGGGTAGGTTCCGGTATTCATCATTAAAGTCCAGTCCGTATCCAACAACGAATTCGTCCGGAATATCGAAGGCTACAAATTCTGGCACCCAGTCAACCTCTTGCCGCCCAGTTTTCAAGAGCAGGACTGCCGATTTCAAGCTATTAGGGCCAAGGCTCTGCATCAACTGAGTGACTTCTGCCAGCGTGTTTCCTGTGTCGAAAATATCGTCGATCAAGACGACGTCCCGTCCGGCAATATCGAGCATCATTTCCGAGTTGATACTGAGATCGCCACGCTCCGTCCCTTCGTAACTGCTAGTCTGGACCACCCCAACCCGCAACGGCATTTTCAGTTTTCGAATCAAATCAGCCATCAGAATGAAACTACCGGTCAACACTCCAACAATGGTCAAGGGGCGTTTTCCGTAAGTGTCATTGATTTCACGAGCCAGTCGCTCGACACCGGCGTCCAATTCTTCTTGATTTAGTAGTATTTTCACCGAGAGATCAGTCCTTGAAATGTTTTTGTAATTGACCAGTCTAACCGCCGTTGGGGCTTGTCGTCGATTGGCATAGCGTATTTTTGTGATCGCGTAAGATTACGTTTGCTCGCGAATTCCTAAGCTGAAAAAGTGGCGGGCGAGGCTCTCGATTGGGTTTAATGAATAACGATCATTTTGGATTCAGTCATTTCTTCGATTGCGTAGCGAGGGCCTTCTTTGCCGAGGCCACTTTCTTTTAGCCCGCCATAGGGCATCCCGTCGGCTCGCCACTGCGACCCCCAGTTAATGTGGACGTTGCCGGATTCTATTTCGTTGGCGAACCGCATGGCAAGGTTGATGTTTTCGGTAAACACGCCCGCACTCAAGCCAAAACGGGAATCGTTAGCCATGCGAATCGCATCGTCAATATCTGCTGCTTCAATCACCGAAACAGCAGGTCCGAAGAGTTCCTCGCGAACGACTTTCATTTCAGCAGTCGCATGGTCAATGAGAGTGGGCGTGTGAATCGCCGAATCTCGTTCTCCTCCACAGACGATTTTGGCACCTGCAGATTTGGCCTCACCAACCCACTGCTCCACTCGTTTCGCATCTTCGATTCGCACCATCGGTCCCATTCGAATTCCTTTGGCGAGGGGGTCGCCGACGGTGATTTTTTTGATATCTTCGGCGACGCGAAAGACGATCTCCTCGTGTGTTTCGGGGAGTGTGATTAATCGCTGTGCCGAAATGCAAACTTGTCCCGCATTGGCAAATCCATTGGTGGCAACGGAATTTACCGCTTTGGTCATGTCGGCGTCTGGCAGAATGATGATCGGGCTATTGGAGCCGAGCTCCATGGTTATTCGTTTTAGTCCCGCCGAAGCACAGATTTTTTTGCCGACTTCGGGGCTGCCCGTAAAGCTGATTTTGCGAATGCGAGGGTCTCGACAAATCGCCTCTCCCAGTTTTGATCCACTGCCAGTCACACAGGCAATGGAATCTTCTGGAAGCCCAGCTTCGAGTAAAATTTCGGTTAGGCTCAGCGCCGACAAAGGGGTTTCGCTCGCGGGTTTAATCAGCACCGCGTTGCCCGCCGCGATCGCCGGGCCAACTTTGTGGCAAACCAGGTTGAGAGGGAAGTTAAAAGGTGTGATAGCGGCAACGACTCCGCAGGGTATTCGGATTGTAAATCCAAGTTTATGCTCCCCCCCGCGGGTGGCATCGAGTGGTATTACTTCGCCATGAATCTGCTTTGCTAAGTCAGCCGAAAGTTGCAGCGTCGCAGCGGATCGATCGACTTCGGCGAGCGATTCTCGCAGCGGTTTCCCTTCTTCGCGCGAGAGTTGCTCGGCCAATCGGTCGCGATTTTTTTTCAATAGAATCGCGGCTTGATCGAGGATCTCGGCACGCCGCCACGCCGGGGTGGAGCGCATCGTTTTCGCGCCACCGGTTAGTCCAGTGATGGCGCGGTCGATATCTCCTACAGTACCGGAGGGGACGGCGGCAATGACCTGTTGGTCAAAGGGATTGGTCACATCGAAAGTCTCAGCGCTAGAATGCCAGCAGCGATCAAAGAATATTTTCATTCTGAGATTCCTTTAAGAGGATTGGATTGCGAAATTTACGAAGAGGTTCCAACTCTTTCGTGCGTCATTTGGATTGCCCTGAGTAGCCCGAGGGCCTTGTTTAATGTCTCTTCATATTCGCTTGTTGGATTGGAATCCGCCACAATCCCCGCACCAGCTTGAACGTATGCGACATTATCTTTGATGACCATCGTCCGCAATGCGATACAGGTATCCATATTGTCTGAGTAGTCAATGTAGCCCACGGCGCCGGCGTAAGGCCCCCGCCGGTGTGGTTCAAATTGGTCAATGATTTCCATTGCCCGCACCTTGGGCGCTCCGGAGACGGTGCCCGCCGGCAGGCTTGCCATTAACGCATCGAAAGCGTCAGCAGATTCTTGAAGTTGCCCCGTTACCGTTGACGAAATATGCATGACGTGGCTGTAGCGTTCAACCACCATCCTGTCGGGAATTTCAATCGATCCGTATTGAGCGACTCGACCGACGTCGTTTCGTCCTAAATCGACGAGCATCACATGTTCGGCAAGTTCTTTTTCGTCGCCGAGTAATTCCTGTTCCAGTGCTAGATCTTCCTGAGGCGTTTTACCTCGTTTCCGCGTGCCTGCCAGTGGCCGAACGGTCATTTCATTGTTCACTACGCGGCACATGATTTCGGGAGAGCTACCCACTAGAGTTGTTTCGTCGGTGCGAAGGAAGAACATAAACGGGCTGGGGTTCATGACTCGGAGGCTGCGGTAAATTTCAAATGGCTCACAGTTTATTTCTATTTGAAGCCTCTGGCTTAGAACCACTTGAAAAATGTCACCGGCGCGAATGTACTCGATGCAGTCCAGCACTGCTTGTTCAAATTGTTCTTGGGTAAAGTTAGAGGAGAACTCGGGTGGTTCACCTGTGGGAAGGTCGGCATCGAGGCAGAGGAGATCCGTCTCAGGGCGGTTTAAACAGTCCAGCATCTCATCGATACGGCGGTTAGCGTCTTCGAAAGCTGCATTTAGACTGTCGTGTTTTTTTGTCCAGGCCAAGGCGACGACGGTGATCGTTTTGGTGATGTGGTCAAAAACCAGCATGCGATCGTAAAATGCAAATGACATGTCAGGGAGGCCACGGTCATCCTCGGGGGCGTTGGGCAAATCCTCGACATAGCGAACGACGTCGTATCCGGCATAGCCTACGGCCCCTCCGGTGAATGGCGGCATGTCTGGGAACTGGGCAACCTTGTAGTGATTGATTCGTCGGCGAATTTCTTCGAGTGGGTTCTCACATTCGTAGGAGGTTGAGTTGGCGTCTTCGGTGAGGGTGACGCGTTTGCCGAATGAAGCGACCTGAACTTGCGGATCGATGGCAAGAAAACTGTAGCGTCCAACGTTTTCTCCGCCGATAACGGATTCGAAAAGGCAGGCCGTATTGCCATTGTCGATTCTTCGAAAGGCAGACACCGGCGTCAGTGAATCCGAAAGCAGGCGACGTGAAATGGGAATCGCGTCGTAATCGCCTGCCATCTCAGTAAATGTTTGGTGATTGGGGAAAGATGCCATTATGACGGGTGCTTTAAAATCGCTTGAGGATCGTGTTGGAAGTAATCGAGACCAACCTGCTAACGCAAGAGATCTGCGGAATCAAGCTTGTGTCTCAAAACCTAAAAATAATGAGAAAGGCTGGACTCGGGGCGAATGTTGGATGTGATTAGCTTAACGGTGGCAGCAAACACCGGCAATGTCGGCGTTATATTGAGCTAGAGTGAGTTTTGACAAAATCTTAGGATACTAAAGAATACTGCCACGAATGCCAGCGTTTCCAATAAACCTTGTACCTTACTCGATAGAGGGATAAAATTTGGAGACAGCTTTTAACGATGGATCGATAAAGCAGACCCAAACTAGAAATATCGGCCTTGGATTGCCGCCGATCAAATAAAATATGAAATGCCAAAAATGTCAAAAGCAGGCGACGTTTCACATCACGGACTTGACCGGTGATGAGTTACTTGCCCTGCACCTCTGTCCTGATTGTGCCAAAGGGTACCTGGAAACCGGTGATGCATCCGAAGATGCACCGGTCATTTCGGACGTGATGTCAAAACAGCTCAAGCCACTTGAGCAGACAGCGGATGATTTAAGGGAACTGGATGCCAAGGAATGTCCGATCTGTGGAATTTCATTTTATGAATTTCGCCAGGGCGGGCGACTGGGTTGTCCGCACGACTACGTCTTCTTTGGAGAGGATCTTGAACCGTTACTAATCAATGTGCATGGTGATAACCAGCATGTCGGGAAGCAACCCAAGCGAGGCATTACAGATACCGAATCTCAAACGGAATTGATCCGTTTGCGTCGTCAGATGAAGGAAGTTGTCGAACAGGAAGACTACGAAAAGGCGTCTCAGATTAGAGATCAGATTCGCCGAATCGAAAGCGAAGGGTCTGCCTGTGAATGACGCGCCAATAGAACCTAACGACATCGTTGTTAGTAGTCGAATTCGACTTGCCAGAAACATTGCGGATTTTCCTTTCATCAGTACCTGTTCTGATGATCAGCGACTGGAGATTGAAACGGTCGTTCGAAAGGGACTTGCTAACGACGAAGTGTTAAATAACCTGACGCTGCTGGACTCCTTTGAACTCAATGCCCTTGAGCGGCAGTTTTTGATGGATTTGCAACTGGTCAGTTCTCCGTTTCAGGGCACGACCGAACGGGTGACAGGCGCGAGCGACTCAAGTGAACCGAGTGATGTTGTTCCTTCCGAGGGGAATGTGTCAGCGGTCGAAACCGAGCGTCCCTGGGAAGAGTTAGTGAGCTACTCGATCAATGAAGAAGATCATTTGCGAATTACGGTAAACCGCAGCGATCTCGATCTTCAAGCGGCTTGGCATCAAATAAGCGCGCTTGACGACCGTGTAGAGAATCAATTGACTTATGCCTTCAGCCAGCAATTGGGATATCTAACAGCCTGCCCTGCGAATGTGGGAACAGGGATGCGCGTGAGTGTTTTGATGCATCTACCAGCGCTGGTAATGACTGGCCAAGTCGAAAAAGTGATGCGGAGTCTCCAGCGGGTCAATGTGGTCGCCCGCGGTGAATTTGGCGAATCGGCAGTTGGTGATTTTTTTCGGATTAGCAACCAGGCGACATTAGGGGTCGACGAAGATTCTTTGATCGAGCAGGTGTTAACGATCGTTCCGAGGATGATCAAATACGAGCGGGAGGCACGCCGTTTTCTGGTGGAGCAGAATCGAGAGGGCTTGCGCAGAGATGTCGCCGATTCGCTGGAGAAACTCTGTCGTTTGGATCTCGAGGACGAAGACGGCGAGAGCCACGAGCAAGTCATGCAGTTCCTCTCAAAAATCCGCATGGGTGTCGCAATGGGGCTGTTGGAACAAGCGGATGCCGATCGAGTCAATCGTCTTTTTGCGCTGGTGCAATTGCGTGACCAGCTCGTCGTCGCGGTCGCTCGCGAGGACTATCGAGAGGCGTCTGAGTTGAGAGATCGGATTGCAACTCTGGAAAAAGGAGGTTGGCGACGCGGGCCAGTTGACTCGGAGATGATTCAGGATGAGCCATCTGAAGAGGGAGGCTCGCAATGATTCTTGATGACATGGCGGGCCGATGCGGAGAATGGCTCAAAGGTTGTGGTCCGGAATCCGACATCGTCATGAGCAGTCGAATTCGATTGGCACGTAACCTCGCTGATTATCCCTTTATTCGACGGTGCACTGATATCGATCGTGCCAACATTGAATCGACCGTTCGCGAGCGATTAACGAACAAAACCGAGCTTCAGGATCTGACTTTTATCGACGTCGCTGACTTGCAAACACTGGATCGACAATTTCTTGTCGAACGCCAGCTCATTAGCCGGGAGCACGCGAATTCCGATGGCGCTCGGGCGGTTGCAATTGACCAGCAAGAACGCCTCAGCTTGATGGTCAACGAAGAGGACCACTTAAGAATTCAAGTCATGAAGAGTGGTTTAGATTTGGCTGGAGCCTGGGATCAGATAAATGATCTGGATGACCGGATTGAAAGTCAATTGACGTACGCATTTAATTCAAAATTAGGGTACCTAACGGCGTGCCCAACCAATGTTGGGACGGGAATGCGAGTGAGTGTCTTGGTGCACCTTCCTGCGCTTGTAATCACCCAGCAGATTGAAAAAGTGTTTCGAAGTTTGCAGAAAATCAACCTCGTCGTGCGAGGGTTGTACGGAGAAGGCACGCAAGCGATGGGAGATTTCTATCAAGTAAGTAATCAAATTACGCTTGGCAAGTCTGAAAATGATTTGATCGATCAGGTTGGCGATGTCATTCCTGTCGTGATTGATTACGAACGCAAGGCGAGAGACTTCTTGATTAATGAAAAACAGAATGATTTGTTTGAGCAAGTCAGTCGCGCTTACGGCACGCTTCAGAATGCCCAGCAAATCAGCTCCGAAGAGACCATGTTTTTGTTGTCTCGAGTTCGGATGGGAATCAATCTCGGCCTGATTGGCGATCTGGAAATTCCTGAGGTTAACCAGTTGTTTATTCGAACTCAGCCGGCACATTTGCAAAAGCTCCGTCATTCGGAGTTGGATACAGATGAACGTAACATCGAACGCGCTAATTATCTTCACAGCCAATTAAAGCTCGATGGTGGGTCGGAATCTGCAAAAAATTGAGGCGGATTGGATGAACATCGACGTTCATTTGAATCGAGCATGTTTGGGTGGAGCGGATGGAATTCCCCGCGTTTCCTGCTGAAAAACCTAAATCACGACGGTGTTGTGATTGGATTTTCTTGTGATCTTGAAGATCCACGGTGTTTTAGCCGATTCTCTGGAAGTGGAGGATAGCCTCTGATGCCCGTTTTTACTCCGATAATTTACCCGGTCGGTGTATCTCATGGACAGACAGTCCTTATTTTAACGCAATCCGGTGGCCAAATGAGCGTTACGATGATTGATGATCGTCGGTTATAGTAGACCTGCAAACCCCATTTTTTTGGAACCAACCTGATTACGCGAGTACCATGTCAACGACCCAAATTGATCTTGAAACAGCTGTCACACAAGCCAAAGATCGGCTTGATGAACACACTTACAACACGGTCCAACGTCACTTTCACGATTCGACGGGATGCCCATTTTGGCTTTCTAAAAAGTCAGAGCTGAACTTCGATCCACTCACCGAAGTCAAGGTTTATGATGACTTGAAGAAGTTCCCGCTCTTTGAAGACGACTGGTTACGGGGAGGCCCCGTCGAACGATGGCGGATGAAGGATCACGCGGATCGGCCAACCTATGTCTTCGAAACCGGCGGCACGACTGGCGTTCCCAAGAGCCGGGTGGTCGTCGATGATTTTCGAATCGACTATGAAGTTTTCAGTGAGACGTTACCTGATCAGTATTTCCCGAAGGGGGGGAACTGGCTAATGCTCGGGCCCTCCGGGCCTCGGCGCCTTCGACTGGCAGTCGAGCATTTGGCTCAGGTCCGCGGGGGGATTAGTTTTTGCATTGATTTGGATCCTCGATGGGTCGTTAAGTTGATCAAAAAGGGTTGGATGGAACATCTTGAGGAATACAAAAAGCATTGTATTGACCAAGCGGTGACTGTTCTTACGGCCAATCACAACATCAAGTGCATGTTCGGAACGCCAAAGCTAATCGAGTCCCTATGCCTTGGTCTCGAAGAACGCGGGACGACTCTTGCGGAAACCGGGATTACCGGGATTTTCTCTGGCGGGACGGAATTCACACCTCAGTGGACGCGCTACTGTGTCGAAGAATTGTTTGGTGGACCACCAGAAGAGAGCGGGATCTACATGACCCCGACTTACGGAAATACACTGATGGGTTTAGCGTGCAGCAAACCGGTGACGGCTGAGGAAAAATACAAGATTTCTTACTACGCCCCACAGCCACGAGCGGTAACGGAGGTCGTTAGTTTTGATGACCACAATTCGGTTGTCGGATTCGGCGAGACCGGGCGCGTGAAGTTGACGACTCTGACTTCCGAATTCTTTGTGCCGGGTTTTCTAGAACGAGACGAGGGGGAGCGAGAGCTGCCGTTTGCGACTTTTCCGTGGGACGGCGTTAGCGGCGTGAGGCCGTTTCACGAAATTGCGGCGTCGACGACGGTCGGTGTTTATTAGACGATTTAATGCGGGGCAACTCGCTTAAGACTTATTTCTGCGAGAGATCTTAGACTGCCGGGGACCTGTCGGTTCCCCGCCTAAGATTTGATCGCTTAGTGCGACATCCGAAAATCAATTGGAGTTTTGACAAGTGCTTGAGATACCCGTTATTCGTTGGGGCAAACCGTACGAGTCCCTCGAAACAACCGAAGTTGTTCATTTTAATACCGGGGAACTGATTGCAAAAGTCAGTTCTGCCAATGGTGGTTTGGTCAGTCGCGATATGCGAAAGGCCGGCGAAGCTCGGAAAATTCTGAAACAATTTTCGATCGAGGACCTCATCGCGAAGGTCGCGTGCGCGGCGGATTTGTTCGAGAATGAGACGTTACCGCTTGGCTCGGGAACACAAACCGCTGACGAATTCGTCGTTCATCAATCGGCGTCGACTGGATTACCGGAGCACATGTGTCGTTCCAACATGCAGAAGAACTGTTTCGTAATGCGGAACATGACGGAGATCCTTCAGTGCCTGACCCGCGGTCTGGATCTCGATATCCTCAGCCGTGGATACGGGATGGAATCGCGCGGCGTGGTGGTCAGTTTACAGGCGCAGACGCCTGTACTTGGAGCGGTTTTGCCGTCGAATTCACCCGGCGTGCATACCCTTTGGCTTCCCGTTGTGCCGCTTCAGATGGGCTTGGTGCTAAAACCGGGATCGTCGGAACCTTGGACGGCTTATCGAGTCGCCTCGGCATTTGAGAAAGCCGGAATTCCAAAGGAGGTTATCTCGCTTTACCCAGGCGGTCATGATGTCGGAGGGGCTTTATTGACAGCCTGCTCGCGAAGCATGATTTTCGGATCACAGAAAACGATTGATCAGTATTCGGGTAATCCTAAAGTCCAGGTTCATGGCCCGGGCTTTTCGAAAATATTTCTCGGTGATGACTGTGTCGACGATTGGGAAAAGTACCTCGATGTGATGGTCGAATCAGTTTACGTCAACGGTGGGCGAAGCTGTATTAATTGTTCCGGAATCTACGCCTCACGGCACACCGAAGAAATCGCCGATGCGATTTCGCAACGGCTCGGGCCGATTGAAGCATTGCCGCCGGAGCACCCGGATTCAGGCCTCGCAGCGTTTACGACAGACGGCGTTGGGAAAGCGATTCTGTCCATGGTGGAGCAGGATTTGCAGGCCGATGGTGTCAGAGATGCGACTGCCTCTTACGGTGAGCGGTTGATCGAACAAGCGCGTTGTTCTTACATTCGGCCGATTGTCGCTCACGCGGCCAACCCGCAGTGCGAGATCGCAAGTAAGGAATTCATGTTTCCGTTTGTCAGTGTGGTTAAATGTCCCCAGGATCAAATGATCAAAGCCGCTGGATCGACTCTCGTTGGTACGGCAATCACAGAAGACATGGGCTGGATTGATCAGCTCACCGATGCGACCAGCATCGATCGCTTGAATATCGGTCCAATCCCGACGAACCGCTTGAATTGGCTGCAACCGCATGAAGGGAATTTGATTGACTTTCTATTCCGGTCCCGAGCCTACCAGATGCCTGAAGAGAAAGTCGCTGCATTGGTAGCCGGATAATTCCCCTGCTTTTGCTGAACGAGATAACCCACCAAGGTCCGATTCACTAACCATTTTGAAATAGCATGCAGGAATTTGATTTCAATCTTCGCACTCGCGTCATCTGCGGACAGGGCGCGCTTAGCCAGTTGGGTGAGGCGTCCAGTAGCTTCGGCGTAAGGCGGGCGCTCATTGTGACCGACCCGGGGATTATTGCTGCGGGACACGTGGAACGGGCGATACAATCGCTGACGGCGGCAGGGATCGAGGCACATTGTTTTGATGGGGCTCACGAAAATCCGTCGACTGAGGACATTGATCGCGGGCTGGAATTTGCGAAACGCTGCGAGCCAGAATTGCTAATCGGACTTGGCGGGGGCAGTTCCATGGACTGCGCCAAGGGAATCAATTTCGTTTACACCAACGGTGGGACGATGCATGATTACCATGGTGTCGGGAAAGCAACTCGACCGATGCTGCCTATGATTGCGGTGCCAACAACGGCCGGCACGGGAAGTGAAATGCAGTCATTCGCGTTGATTTCGGATTCCAAAACTCATGTGAAAATGGCTTGCGGTGACAAGAAAGCGAGTTGCCGGATTGCGATTTTGGATCCGGAGTTAACTCTCACGCAGCCCGAATTGGTGACGGCGTTGGCTGGAATCGATGCGGTTTCCCATGCCGTGGAGACGTTCGTGACGAAACGTCGAAATCCAGTTTCGATAATGTATTCGCGGGAAGCTTGGCGTTTGCTGGCCGGCAATTTTAAAACAGTGTTGAAGGATCCCGGCAATCTCGAGGTCAGAGCGGCGATGCAGCTGGGAGCCGCGTACGCTGGCGTTGCCATTGAAAATTCGATGCTGGGCGCCGGCCACGCACTGGCAAATCCACTGACGGCGTCCTACGGAACGGCTCACGGTCAGGCTGTCGGTTTAATGCTCCCGCATGTCGTTCGGTACAATGGTATTCATTTTAATGCTTGGTATCAGGAACTGCTGGGGACGAGCGAATCATTGCCGGGCCTACCACCTCCATCCTCTGGGGCTGAAGGACTTGCCGGATTTTTGACCGAATTGATAGAAGCTGCCGGGCTGAGCGTTAAACTCGACCAATGTGGTGTCGAGGCGGCTCAAATGCCGGAACTTGCCGCCGCGGCAGCGGTTCAATGGACGGGTACTTTTAATCCGCGGGACGTCAATCAAGAGTCGTTGTTAGGGATTTACCAAAGCGCGTTTTAAAACATCGCTGTTTGAAGTGACGCTGTTTGAAGTGACGCTGTTTAATACAATTTTGAATCTTCCGCTTTTTTTCTATGATGTCTGATTGCTTCCGATGACACGCCGCTTCCGCTGTGGCGATTCGTTGAGCATTGGATGTGCGGGTGGACAACTTGGTTTTCGGAGGCGTGAGTCACAAAATGAACGACAAAACTCAATACAACGCGAATGCTTCACGGGCGACTTTTCGCCTTGGGCGTCCGTGTTGGTTCATTATATTTTGTTGCTTTTTCGTCGTGAGTGCATTGCAAATCTCACCCGAAGCCCAGATTCGTGCGGAAGATGATTCTGACAAGAAAGTGAGTGTTGGCTGGCCTGTTTTTCGCGGAAACGCACAGTCAAGTGGTGTCGCAACAACGACACTTCCTGCCGAACTTGGCGTCGTCTGGGAATTCAAAGTCCCCCAAGGCGGCTTCGAAGGAACGCCGCTGATTGTTCAACTGCCCAACGGGAAAAAAACAGTCTACATCGCCGACATGGACGGCATGCTGTTCTCAATCGATTTTCAGACCGGTGAAAAAAATTGGGAGATCAAACTGGGGATTGGGATTGCCGCGTCACCGGCTTATCAAGACGAAAAAATATTTGTCGGCGACATCGACGGTTTTTTTCACTGCGTCGACACGAGTGGAAGGTTGGTTTGGAAGATTGAAACCGGAGGCGAGATCAATTCAAGCGCCAATTTCTTTAAAGGGCATGTGTTGTTTGGTTCTCAAGACGGAAAGCTCTATCTTCTCAATGTGTTGGATGGAGCGGCCATTTGGGAATTGGAGACGCCTGACCAAATTCAATGCTCCACAACGGTTGCACAGAATCGTGCCTTCGTTGCGGGTTGTGATGGGTTTCTACATGTGATTGATCTCGATAAAGGGAAAGAAGTCGGTAAAGCGGATATTTTCTCACCCACCCAGTCGACCCCCGCGGCGTTTGGGAATCAGGTTTTCTTTGGAACCGAGCAGGCTGAATTCGTTGCTGTTAATTGGGAAAAGCCAAACATCGACTGGTCATTTGTCAGCGAGCAGGGGCAGGCGTCGGTTCGTGGCAGTGCTGCGGTCAATTCAAAACATGTGGTTTTTGGGGCTCGTAACCGGCAGGTGTATTCGTTGGATCGGAAGACCGGAAAGCGTAATTGGTCCGTGACGTTGAAGGCGAAAGTTGAGTCGAGTCCGGTTATCGTGGGAAGTCGCGTATTTGTTGGCTCGACAGACGGGCGGTTTTACGAGATTGGACTCGAAAAAGGTAAGGTCGCGTGGGAAAAGCAGTTCAATGGAGGTTTTTTAAGCTCCCCGGCGGCGGCTTTCGGCAAGCTCGTTATTGCGACTGATCGCGGTGTTGTCTATTGTCTAGGTAGTAAATGATCGATTCGATCGTTTAATTTTCAAAGTCGTTTAACCCCTTTTAACTTATGTCATCTGAATCAACCAAAACAGAAGTTGGTAGTTACTTTATTTCAAACTATCCCCCCTTCTCACAGTGGAAGAATGATCAGCTTGATGAAGTTACTCGTGCGCTTGATTCACCACCGATAGCGGACACTCCGTTAGGCTTATACATCCACATTCCGTTTTGCCGCAAGCGTTGTAAGTTTTGTTATTTCAAGGTCTTCACCGACCAAAATGCCAAGGAAATTGAAAAGTACGTTGCCGCGTTATGTCGAGAAATCGAATTGGTAAGTCAATTGCCAGTGATGGGCGGGCGTCCATTTCGATTTGTCTACTTCGGCGGCGGTACCCCTTCGTTTCTAAGTTCGCGTCAGTTGGTTTCACTGGTCGATCGACTCCGTGAGAATATCAACTGGGATCTGGCCGAGGAGGTTACATTCGAGTGCGAACCGGGAACTTTGCAGGAAAACAAAATCAAGACGTTAAAGGAGCTGGGAATAACACGACTCAGTCTTGGAATCGAGAATTTTTCGGATGCAGTGCTGGAAGAGAATGGGCGAGCTCATCTTTCAAAAGAAGTCTATAAGGCGTGGGATTGGATTGCCGCCGCGGATTTCGAAAATGTCAACATCGATCTGATTTCTGGAATGGTGGGGGAGACGTGGGATAACTGGAAATACAACATTTCCGAAGCGATTAAATTATCGCCCGAATCCATCACGATCTATCAAATGGAACTCCCGTACAACACGGTATACTCAAAAGATATTCTTGGAGAAAAAATCGAAACTCCAGTCGCCGATTGGGAGACGAAGCGGGCGTGGCTCAATTATGCCTTCGATGAATTTCTTCAGGCCGGATATAAGATCAGCAGTGCCTACACGGTCGTGAAAGATAATAGCAAAGTGAATTTCAGCTATCGAGACAATCTCTGGCAAGGGTCAGATTTGATCGCTACTGGGATCGCTAGTTTCGGGCATGTTTCTGGGATTCATTATCAAAACAAAGCCGACATGAAAGCGTATCAAGCGGATTTGACGGAGCATGGGAAGTTACCCCTGGGGCGAGGCTTTAAACCGACCAACCATCAGCTTTTGGTTCGTGAAATGATTCTGCTCTTGAAGCGAGGATATCTGGATGTGGACTATTTCCAGAACAAATTCGGGGTTGATATTACGCAGCAATGGAATAGTCAATTCCAGCAACATTCCGAAAACGGGATGTTAACCATTGAGGGCGGTCGCATTGAATTGTCCCGAAAAGGATTCTTAAACGCGGATGCGTTGCTTCCTGTTTTCTTTGAAGAAGAGCATCAGGGAATCCGCTACACATGATCGACTCTTCCGGCAGCGATGCCAATCAGAAATTTATGATGGGAGAATTTGAAGCTGAATTCCCTGTTGATTTCCAGTACGCTAAAAATCACATGTGGGCCATCGCCTCGCCAGAAGATCCATCGCTGGTTCGATTTGGATTTGCGGCGTATGCGGTTCGTCTGCTGCAAGATGTCTATTTTTTAGATTGGCTTCTTGATGCGCCCTCGCAAATTTCGGAGAGTCAGGAGATCGGCAGCATTGAAAGCAAGAAGGCGGAGAGCGCATTGTTTGCTCCTTGCGGGGGTGAATTATTGGGCTTCAATGTAAAGCTGATGGACGATCCATCCGCAATCAATGTCGATAAGTATGGAGAAGGTTGGCTTTTCGAGATGCGAAAAAGCGATGCTGTTTTTCTAAATGTCGATCAATATCTTGATTTATTGGATTCTGTTTGGGCAAAAACGCAACGAACCATCAAGGGACAGCTCAACGAATAGTGCGTTTTTTCGTGATTCAGGGCTGGCTCGGCCGAGATGGCTGAATTCCGCTGCGGGAAAAATTGGATTTTCAATTCTCAGAGGGGTAAGATGAATTGAGTTCCAACGCGAAAGCGAGGCCGGCATGCGTTACAAATTACAGATTTACAACCCCGCCACTGTGGCGGTTGAGCGAGAGTGGATTCTCCAGTTGCCGGCAACCGTTGGCAGATCTCCCGATGCTGATGTTTCGATCGGCGATGACTCGATTAGTCGACGACATTGCCAGTTCTTCCTCAACGCAAACGGCGCGTTATCGGTGCATGATTTTGGTTCGATGAATGGGACTTACGTCGATGAGCAGCGGATCAAGAAACGAGTAGTTCTGAATCCAGGTGACAGCGTACGCGTCGGTTCGATTTGCTTGAAACTCGAGTGGACGGATGAGGAACTGACAGAAAATCGAACGATGGGTAAACCAAGTGTTACTTCGACTCAACCAATGCGTTTGGTGACGAAGAACGATTTGCGGTGATTTGCGGTGAATGGCGGTGGTCTTTGGGGTGTGCGAACGGAGGGCGGTTATCACTTTCG